>NZ_KV917378.1:1716264-2041661 GCF_002019735.1 Salipaludibacillus agaradhaerens | reverse complement strand
TACAATGTAAGAGACGTTCATCAGAGATTTTAATTCGTATTATTAGAGGCTGGGACAAATCTAGCTAAGAAGTAATTGTAGAGAGGGTCCGATCATCAAAATAAGATGTTTGGTTATAATATTTAAACATAAGGACACCCCCGGTAAGTTATTGTTTGGTTTTACCAGAAGGTGTCCTTTAGGTTTCAACAAATTAGATGATTGTAGCGAAAGGGGCGAGACGCCTTCGGGAAAAGCATTCGGCGAAGATCCCGCAGGGCGGTTTTCCCGCGGAAGCTGAGGCAATGCCCGAGGCAAGCGAGCATCCTGTAGCGGAAATCAACAACAAAGTTTAGCAGAGCATAAAAAGGAAAGAGAGACACCACCCAGACTTATTGGGAGGAGTGCCTCTCTATTTTTTATTTACCTTGTTTTGTCCCAGCCTCTTTTGCAAGAAATGAATGTTTTTTAGGTCATTCATTCCTCAATGTTTAAGGTGTTGTATGAAAAGAATTTAAGGAAGCTAGTCATCAATAGACAATCAAAAGCCTCTCAAAGGGTTGTAAAACTTTTGGGAAGCTTTTTTAGTTTTTTTACAATATGTATAACGATCCGTGGTTCGCTTAATAGTACGCAATCGTTACGTCATATCCCTTATAAGATAAATAGTTTCATAAGATAGTTACGGTTTACAAAAGAAACATCCTATGTTAAATTAAAAACGTTAAAAATGTTAAATTATTTCTTAACAAAACACAAAAATGAAGTAATAGGTTAATGCATGAGGGGAAGGAACGGGACATTACGGCAAGTGTGAAAAGCTATTATAGTTATTTTTTTGTATCATTATAAACCGTCTGGCTTTGATCCCTGATAGGCAAATCTAGAATAAAAGAGTATAAGAAACTAAAAAACGTTTATTATTTCCTCGATTGTAAGTCACAAAATGAGTTAATGATATGTCATTAATAACTATTAAACTATAACTCGTTTTCAATACGACCAATCAGTGGGAGAGGAACGAAAACCCCTACTGATTGAAGGTTTTATCACTTCATTCAATGTTTAATATCAAGGAGGTCTAGAAAATGACTAAAACATATGACTTTGTTATTATTGGTGGCGGTAGTGCCGGTTCTGTACTCGGTGATCGCCTAAGTGCAGATGGTACACGCAATGTCCTAGTTCTAGAGGCAGGGCGTAGTGATTTTTCATGGGATCTATTAATTCAAATGCCAGCAGCTTTGCCATTTCCTGCAGGAAAATCGTTGTATGATTGGAAATATGAATCTGATCCTGAACCTCATATGAATGGCCGACGTGTCAAGCATGCTCGTGGAAAAGTACTGGGAGGTTCAAGCTCAATCAACGGTATGATTTATCAGCGTGGTAATCCATTGGATTATGAACGTTGGGGAGCTGATCCAGGTATGGAAAAATGGGATTTTGCTCACTGTCTCCCATATTTTAAACGTTTGGAAAATGCGTTAGCCGCCGATCCAGATGATGACTATCGTGGCCATGATGGTCCGCTTAAATTAGAACGCGGTCCAGCAAAAAATCCTTTGTTCCAAGCATTCTTTGACGCAGCTGTAGAAGCTGGTTACTCACGGACCCCAGATGTAAACGGGTTCCGTCAAGAAGGATTCGGTCCGTTTGATAAGCATGTATACAAAGGCAGACGTTTGTCAGCTTCGCGAGCATATTTACACCCAGCAATGAAGCGTCAAAACCTTACTGTGCAAACCCGTGCTTTCGTTGCAAGTATCGATTTTGATGGTAACCGTGCTACAGGGGTGACGTATCACCGAAACGGAAAAACGCATCAAGTTAATGCAGGTGAAGTGATCCTTGCAGGTGGTGCCATCAATACACCACAGCTCTTGCAATTATCAGGTGTGGGTGATGCAGAACACTTACGCTCACTTGGAATTAATCCGGTCGTTGATCTTCCTGGTGTCGGTGAAAACCTTCAAGATCATCTTGAAGCATATATTCAATACTCTTGTCCAAAACCGGTATCTGAACAACCTAACTTAAATAAGTTGCGGATGCCTTGGATTGGGTTACAGTGGTTACTTGGCCGAAAAGGTCCAGCGGCAACCAACCATTTTGAGGGTGGAGGATTTGTCCGCTCAAATGAAGATGTGAAATATCCAAATTTAATGTTCCACTTCCTTCCAGTAGCGGTTCGGTATGATGGACAAAAAGCAGATACTGCACATGGCTTTCAAGTCCATGTGGGACCTATGTATTCTGATGCACGGGGATCATTAAAGATTCGTTCGAAAAATCCTAAAGAGCATCCGAGTATGGTCTATAATTATCTTTCAACAGAACAGGATCGACGTGAGTGGATTGAAGCGGTACGCATTTCTAGAGAAATTATGTCTCAGCCAGCAATGGCTCCTTACAATTCAGGCGAAATTTCCCCTGGTTCATCTGTTAAAACGGATGAGGAAATTTTGGATTGGGTGGCGAAAGATGCGGAGACAGCTCTTCATCCGTCGTGCACAGCAAAAATGGGACCAGCTTCAGACCCGATGGCTGTCGTAGATCCAGAAACGATGAAGGTGCACGGGCTTGAAAATGTACGTGTCGCTGATGCGTCTGCTATGCCTTATGTCACAAATGGTAATATCCATGCACCTGTGTTAATGTTGGCAGAAAAAGCAGCGGATCTTATCCTTGGACGCGAACCACTTGCACCTATTCATGCTGATTTTTACCGTCATGGGGTACATTCAGCCGATGCAGGCACAATAAAAGGTTAATCTAACCAATTTTTAGGCCTCCTTCAACATGTGTGATCACTGAAACAAACATGTTATGAAAGAGTGCCTTCTCTTTTTTGCTAAAACATTATTAAAAAATTGGAGTTGATAGATGTGAGTCTAAAACAACAATACATTAATGGTGAATGGGTGACGGCGATTTCAGGCGAAACACGCGATATTATAAATCCATTTAACCAGGAAGTGATTGCCACTGTTCCAGAAGGTAACGATCAAGATGCGAAAGCAGCGATCACTGCAGCAAGAGAAGCCTTTGATAACGGTGAATGGTCTTCAACCCCAGCGACAGAGCGGGGGGCTATCGTAAGAAAAATCGCTGAATTAATTGAGAGAGATAAAGAAGAACTTGCCAGATTAGAATCGTTAGATACTGGTAAAACAGTCGAAGAAAGCCGAGGCGACATGGATGATATCGCTGGCGTATTTCGCTATTATGCTGAACTTGCCGACAAAGATGGCGGAGAACTGATTGATTCTCCAGTGCCAAATGGTATCAGTCGGGTCGTTCGTGAACCTGTTGGCGTTTGTGGGCAAATTACACCGTGGAATTATCCATTATTACAAGCATCTTGGAAACTAGCACCAGCTCTTGCCACGGGAAACACGTTAATCATGAAGCCAAGTGAAATTACCCCACTTACGACTATTAAAGTATTTGAACTGATAGAAGAGGCAGGAGTGCCTGCCGGTGTTGCAAACCTAGTACTTGGTGCTGGCCAAACTGTTGGTGCCGAACTAGCGAGCAATGGTGATGTTGACCTTATTTCCTTTACTGGCGGCATTGTAACTGGGAAGAAAATTATGCAAGCAGCAAGCGTTAACGTGAAAAAGCTTGCCCTTGAACTCGGTGGCAAAAACCCTAACATCATTTTTGCAGATGCCGATTTTGACATAGCTGTAGATCAAGCTTTAAACGGGGTATTCTTCCACGCAGGACAAATCTGTTCTGCTGGTACAAGACTGATTGTTGAAGAAAGTATTCACGATAAGTTCGTTAGCGCACTTGTAGAGCGAGTGAAAAAGTTTAAACTAGGAAGCGGATTTGACGAAGAGACCCAAATGGGGCCACTCATTTCAGCTGATCACCTTGCAAAAGTCGAGAAATATGTTGAAACAGGTGTGAAAGAAGGGGCGACATTAGCAGTGGGTGGTCACCGTCCAGAAAATTCGGACCTTCAAAAAGGTTTTTTCTACTTGCCTACTATTTTTACGGACTGTACGACAGATATGAAGATAGTTCAAGAGGAAGCTTTTGGACCTGTTATCACGGTCGAGAAATTCCGTACCGAAGAGGAAGCAGTCAAACTTGCCAATGACTCTATTTACGGGCTAGCTGGTGGCGTTTGGACGAGCGATATTGCAAAAGCTGAACGTTGTGTCGCCAAGATGCGTATGGGAACGGTTTGGATCAATGAATTTAACTTATACTTCCCACATGCTCCATGGGGTGGTTTTAAGCAATCTGGAATTGGACGTGAACTAGGAAAACTAGGTATTGAAGAATATACAGAAACAAAGCATATTTTCCAAAACCTCAAACCTGAACCGATTAATTGGTTCTAGTTGTTGATATTAGTTTTGTATGGGAAATGCAGAAAGGACGCTTTCGTTCGGTGACCTCACAGTCTCGAAAGTGTCCTTTTTTGTCTTCAATTAGTAACAGATCTATAAACTTCTGCGTAGTTATGGAATTCATTTATAAACAGGCCACGCTGCCCTATTTTTAAGTATCCTTTTGTGTGGAGCCTTCTTAAAACGCCACTTCAATATCCACATCTTCACCAACATTTTCCCAATCTTCATCTAGTGGCGCATTCCATGTTAAGCGGACACTTTCAACATCTGCTGCATCTGAATTTTCAAGCACAAAGAAAAAAGTTCCGTTTGCTTTCGTTCCGGCCATCATCTCGCCATCAATATAATCTGATAGCCACATGTCAGATTCTAGTTGCTCACCAGTTGATGTGGCAATAGTCGCTTGTCCAGAATAGAACATAATGTCTTCATCTGCCGTGTTCTCCACAGTGAGATCAAGCTGAATCATATGAAGTTCTTCAGTGTCCAAAATCTCTACCATCTCGTCTGATAACTCACCGGACTGGGCGTTAAGTTGTTCAATTTCCATGACGATTGGGCCCGTTTCGATCGTCTCGATATCATCGGCTCTCGCATGAAGGGTAAATGTCCCTGCTTCTGTCTCCACTGTTTCACCTACTTCTGTTTCCCAAGCACCTTCTGCAATCTCATCAGCGGCATTTTCGGCTTCATTTCCATCATTAACATTGTTTTGTTCGTTTTCTACTTCATTATTGACGTTGTTATCCCCATCAGCACCTTCATTTCCAACTCCGCAAGCCGCTACAATTAGAAAAGTAGATAATGATACGCCTACAAGCATTTTTTTCACAATTGCTTCCCCCTTTATATTGTTTATCCTAAATAACTTGAGTAAGTTTAAGTGAATCCTCTCGTTAGGAGATAATCTTTAGTAGCTATATGTGTTTTAGTATGTCTTTATCTGTTCAGCTTAATCACTATTTTTCAACATGTAATCAGTGGCCATAGATAAGGTGCCATCGCAGCTTAAGTATCCCATATATGAGAGGTAACAGAAGGGCTTAGTTCTCGTGCAATTATTTTTAAAATAATTAGTATTGGTGATCTTTAATAGTGACTTTTATAGTCATCTTATACACCACGCTGCAATTTTTCTGATTTGTGACAAAAACAAAGGTATACCAGAATAAATAAAAATTCGAACACGAGCTCCTTAATATTATTTTATTCATACCTCATTTTATGGTAATATATTATCAATTATAACGCTTACAAATACTGTGATGACACGTGAGTGCTTAAATAGTGATTTTAAATGATAGGGGAATTTATTGTGAAGCCGAAAATTTCAGATGTAGCCAAAGTTGCTGGTGTATCACCAACAACGGTTTCAAGAGTGCTAAATAATCGAGGATATATTGGTAAAGAAACGAGAGAAAAGGTCCATGAAGCAATGGAGAAGATCAATTATTATCCTAATGATATCGCGAGGTCTTTATATATAAAAAAGACTTTTTTAATTGGGGTTATTTTTCCCACCACGAGTAATCCATTTTATGGCCAATTGATCTTCCATTTAGAAAACTATGCGAACTCCCTAGGATATAAAGTTTTATTATGTAATAGTCAGGGACGTGAAGATAAAGAGAAAAGTTATTTACAAATGCTTCAGCGAAATCAAGTGGATGGGGTTATCGCAGGTGCGCACAACAGAGGAATTGAGGAATACGATATTCCAAACCTTCCCGTAGTAGGGTTTGACCGCTATCTCTCTAAAAACACGCCAGTAGTATCTAGTGATAACTATGACGGTGGGAGATTAGCGTCCCAATTACTAATAGATAAAGGATGCAAAAATATTATCCATATAAACGGCCCGATTGATTTAGAAACGCCAGCTAACTTGAGAAGAGAAGCTTATGAGAAAGTTATGCGAGATAATCAATTAACTCCGATAACTTACGAAACGACGAGAGATAATGAAGAAGTGATAAAACGATTATTTGATGATCATCCCGAGGTAGATGGTATTTTTGCAAGTGATGACCTCATTGCCGCAAATGTTATGAGAGAGTCTAGAAAGAGAAATATTAGCATTCCAAACGATCTTAAGTTAATCGGGTATGATGGCACACAAACCACCAGAATACTGTTACCTGAATTAAGTACGATTGAACAACCTATTAAAGACATTGCAGAAAAATGCGTCGATATTCTTATTAAACAAATTGATGGTGAGAGAGAGGATATTCAACAGCACACTATACTCCCAGTAAGGTTAATTGATGCTGAAACAACTTGATCAAAATAAATAAATTCATAAAAAATAAATTTTTTTATGAATTTATGTCAACCGGTTGACATATGAAACCGGATAACATACACTTCAAATGTATACGTTTACATTTGAAGACGAGGAGGAGTTAGAAATGAAAAGAATGGTTGTACTCGTTGCATGGGCACTTATGACTTTAATTATTACAGCGTGTGGTGGAGATGGGGCCGGCAGCAAGGATAATAATGCGGTGTCTCTTTGGGTTCATACTTCTGATGAAACTCCTGAAGGAAAAGCGATGCAAGCGATTGTTGATCGATTTAACCAAGAGTATGAAGGAACGTATTCAGCAGACATTGAGTTTATTCCTAGAAGTGAAAGTGGTGGCGGATATGAAGATAAAATAAACGCTGCTTTAACGACAAATTCATTACCAGACGTTTTGACATTAGATGGGCCGAATACCGCTGCTTATGCGGAGGCAGGTATGATCGCAGCGATTGATGAGTATATCACGAACAAAGATGATTTGCTTCCGAGTATCATTCAGCAAGGAACATATGATGAAAAATTATATGCAGTTGGTTTTTCTGAATCTGGTGTGGGCATTTTTTATAATAAGGAGATGTTTGAAGAGGCAGGTGTAGATTTATCGACATTACCAACAGTAGAGGAGCCTTGGGACTGGGATCAATTCATGGCGTTAAATGAAACACTAGTAACTAAATACGATAAACCGGCAATTGACATGGGTTTTAATGATCAAAGTGAATGGTTAATGTATGCGTTTTCCCCGTTTTTGTGGTCACAAGGAGGAAATATTGTTTCAGAAGATGGTTCCACGGCAGAAGGTGTTTTTAATGATGAAAATGCTGTTAAAACGTTAACTTTCATTCAAACGATGATTGAAGAAGGTTATAGCACGATTACCCCAGTTGAAAAAGGATTCCACACTGAAGAGTATGCGATGAAGCTAGGAGGTTCATGGACAATTGCAGAAATGGAAGAATATCCAGATGTGGCGTATGGTATTATGCCGTATCCAACCTCACCTGATACAGATGAACTTGTTTCTCCCTCAGGAAGTTGGCAGTATGCCATGTCTGCCACAACCGATAAGGAAGAAGCAGCAGGTGCTTTAATCGACTTCATGATGTCAACAGAATCCTTAACCGAAATTACACTAGCAAATAGCGTTCTTCCAGCTGCTTACTCAGTAATAGAAGAAGTACAAGGAGAAGTATCGGATGAAATGAACATTTTAATCGAACAGAATGCAGCATCTGCACATGCACGTCCAGTATTATCCCAGTACCCACAAATTAGCCGTATCTTCCAGCAAACAATTAGTGATGTTACGTACTATGAGGAAAACAATGATATTCAGGCATTATTGAATGAAAAAGTTCAGCAAATGGAAAATGTCTTGAATTAAAAGAGGGTAGTTCCGGTTTAGTTGGTTCACTTCTCTAAACCGGAAGATTTAAAGGAGCTAATGGATATGAATATAAATAAAAGGGAGAATGTTGCAGCTTATAGTTTTTTAGCACCGACATTAATTTTGTTGGGTCTCTTTTTGATCATACCTGCAGTACTAGCGATTTACTATGCTTTTACAGATTACTATTTGTTAACACCAGATAGAAGGCAGTTCGTCGGATTAGACAATTTCATTGAAATCTTCAAAGACCCGATCTTTAAGCAAAGTTTGAAGAATATCCTCATCTTTGTCACGTGTGTTATCCCTATTCAAGTAGGATCAGCATTAGGGTTAGCATTATTAATTAACAAACAAAGAAAGGGAAATATATTTTTTAAAGTGGCATTTTTTTCTCCAGTGGTCTTATCTTTAGTTGTGATATCTGTATTATGGCTGTACTTGTTAAATCCATCCGAAGGGTTGGTGAATAATGTACTCGTTAACATTGGCTTGAATCCTCAGCCCTTTTTAAGTAGTCCTAATCAAGCGATTTACACGATTGTGTTTGTGTCCGCATGGCAAGGTGCAGGGTACCAAATGTTAATCTTTTTAGCTGGTCTGCAAAATATTCCGAATACTGTTTATGAGGCTGCTGATATTGATGGTGTGAATAAGTGGCAAAGGTTCATTCATATTACAATGCCACTACTTAAGCCTACTTCGATCCTAATCATGATTACAACATTAATCGCAGCGTTTAAATTAATTATTCAACCGATGGTTATGACACAAGGTGGCCCAATGAACTCAACTATCACACCTGTATATTATATTTATCAAACTGGTTTTTCTGATCGAATGATTGGATATGCAAGTGCTATGACGGTGATATTTGGCATTTTAATTGGCATCGTCACACTCATTCAAAGCAAAGTAACAAAGGAGGATGACATCTAATGAGCAGACAAGGTAAAAAAATTGTAGAGTATATCTTTCTTATTTTATTAGCCTGTCTTTTTATCTTTCCTTTGTTATGGATGATTGTTTCCTCTATGAAACCAGAATCACATATTTATTTGGACATGAATAGTATTAAGGCCTTCCTCCCTTCCATGGACCCATCGCAATGGTTCATCACATATAAAGAACTATTTTCAAGGTTTGATATTCTTCAATATGTATTCAATAGTGTCACTTACGCTGTTGTCATAACAGGTGGATCGATCGTAGTGAATGCGATGGCGGGTTATGCATTTGCAAAGTTTGAATTTAGCGGAAAAAAATTTCTGTTTGCCTTATTACTAGTGTTGTTAATTGTCCCATTGGAAACGATTATTATTACGCAATTCACGGTTGCACACACATTAGGTATCTTAAATACAAGATTAGCGGTTGTCTTACCAATGATAGCTAACATGTTCTTCATCTATTTGTTTAGAAACTTCTTTAAAGCAGTACCAGATGAAGTCATTGAGTCGGTGAAATTAGATGGGGCCAATTATTGGACAATATTTTGGAGAATAATGTTACCTATGTCCAAACCGGCAATCGCCACAGTGGGGACGCTATCATTTATCGCTAGTTGGAATGACTATTTATGGCCCTTGATGGTCTTAACAGATACAAGTATGTTTCCATTACAAGTAGCGATTACGAATATTAATACGACACAACCTGTTTATACGAATCAAGTCATGGCCATTCTAACGATCTCGACTATTCCGTTGATAATCGTTTATATTGTGGCACAAAAGTATATATTACAAGGTCTTGGTGGCTCTGGAACAGGGATAAAATAGGGTGAACAATAAAGGAGAAGATAACGGCATGTACTCATTAGAAGAAGCAAACACGTATATAAAAACGACAAGTAACCAAGTAAACAATTACTATCGACATACCTATCATGTCATGGCACCTGTTGGATGGATTAATGATCCAAATGGTTTTATTTACTTTAAAGGGGAGTACCATTTATTTTATCAATACTATCCATATAAAACACAATGGGGACCAATGCACTGGGGGCACGTGAAAAGTAAAGATTTAATTAATTGGGAGAACGCGCCAGTGGCTTTAGCACCTGATCAAACCTATGATAAGGATGGTTGTTTTTCCGGGACAGCCATTGAAAAAGATGGGAAAATGTATCTCATGTATACAGGACATATAGAAGGAAGAAGACCAGAAGATGTGAGGCAAGTGCAGTGTATGGCTGTTTCCGATGACGGCATACATTTTGAGAAAGTAGAGCAAAACCCTGTTATTTCAGAAGAGGACCTCCCGGATAATGCCAAACCACAAGATTTCAGGGATCCTAAAGTACTCAAACATGGGGAATGCTATTATTCTTTAATCGCCTCAAAATCAAAAGAAGGTGGCGGACAGATTCTTCTTTACAAATCAAAGGATTTACTAGATTGGGAGTTTGTTTCAGTTTTACTGAAAGGAGAAAAGGATGAAGGGCCGATGTGGGAGTGCCCAGATCTTTTTGAATTAAATGGGAAAGATGTCTTGATCATTTCTGTCGAAGGATTACCCACAAAAGAGAACAATTTCACGAATACACATTCTGTTCTTTCTATCATCGGAAAAATGGATTGGGAGAAAGGGATTTTTAATAAAGAGGTCGTCGAAGAGTTAGATTATGGTATGGATTTTTATGCACCACAAACGATTAGTGACAATAAGAATCGCCGAATCATGATTTCCTGGATGCAAATGTGGGGTAGAAACATTCCGACTCATACAGAGGGGCATGGTTGGGCAGGTGCGATGACATTACCTAGAGAGCTCGTCATTAAAAACAATCACCTTTATCAAAGGCCGATTCCAGAAGTGAAAAAATACTACACGAACAACCACAAAATGTCTGACATAATATTATCAAACGAGAAAAAAGACCTTTCAGAACTTTCCTGTGAGGTAGGCGTACTAGAACTGGATATAGATGTAGCAAAAGGGCAGCATTTTGACTTAGAATTAAGAAGTTACGAGAACGAGAAAACGATTTTGAGCTATGATTGTCACTCTGGTCTATTAAAGGTGGATCGTAAGCAAAGTGGTGTGGCGTTGATTGGAAAAGAACCGGAGCCTGTTTATCAAAGGGCTATTCAATTGAATCCGCAAAATCATCATTTAAAGTTAGAGATTTATTTTGATCGTGCTTCTGTAGAAGTGTTTGTCAATGAAGGGGAATATACGCTGACTTCAACAATCTACCCAACTAAAAAATCAGATGGCATCGCCATGTGTGCTGAAGGTGATATCCACATTTCGCGTATAGAAAAATGGGATATTGAGGTTTGAGATTTCACCTTGAAAAAGAAGATAGTCATTGCTTCATCAAATAACGCCTACTAACACGCAGCGCCTCCATAAATGTATATAGGAGGTGCCTTTTTATGCCGCAACAAAATTAACGCTACCAAATTCTTTATTTTCTCCCTTTGAGCAGATCATCTAGCAGGACACTTGCTCAAAAACGATCTTTTATAAAACGAACCTTCGACCAGTGAACGTTTAGTGAATAAGGACATTAGCGTCCGCTATCTCCAGTCTAAATAGATTTATCTTTGCTCTCTATTTTCAGGCGGGAGTTTTACGGACAGTTATCTGTAAAAAATTTTTTGGCGAGAAAAAAGACACCATGTCAATCGACGATGGTGTCATGACTATTTATGAAGGAAATTCTTTTTCGACTTTAGTTAAGGCAGCTCCGATGACTTGATGCATATCAAAGTATTTGTAGTTGGCCAATCTGCCCCCAAAGATCACACGTGATTCATTGTCCGCTAAAGCTTTGTATTTTTTGAATATCTCATTGTTTTTGTTGTCATTAATTGGATAATAAGGTTCGTCACCAGGCTGCCATTCAGATGGGAACTCTTTCGTAATGACGGTTTCTTCTTGTGTACCAAACTCAAAATGTTTATGTTCGATAATCCTTGTATAAGGTGTTTCTTTATCCGTATAGTTCACAACCGCATTTCCTTGATAATTAGGCGTGTTATCTAATACGTTTGTTTCAAAATGTAAGCTTCTATAGTCTAAAACGCCAAATTTGTAATCATAATACTGGTCAATCATACCTGTATAAACAACTTTGTTAGCCAGTCGTTCTAGCTTTTCGCGTTGTTTAAAGAAATCAATATTTAATTTAACATCAATCTCGTCTAACATTTTTTCGAAAATGGCAGTATAACCACCAATTGGAATGCCTTGAAAACGATCATTAAAGTAATTGTTGTCGTAGGTAAACCGAACGGGTAACCGTTTAATGATAAAGGTAGGTAATTCTTTTGCTGACCTTCCCCATTGTTTTTCGGTGTATCCTTTGATGAGTTTTTCATAAATATCTGTTCCAACAAGGGAAATCGCTTGTTCTTCTAGGTTTGTCGGTTCCGTAATGCCAGCAGCCATTTTTTGCTGCTCAATCTTCGCTTTTGCTTCATCAGGGGTAGAGGTGCCCCATAATGTGTTAAATGTATTCATATTAAAAGGAAGATTATAAATCTCGCCTCTAAAATTAGCGATTGGCGAGTTCGTATACCGATTAAAGTCCGCGAATTGATTGACATAGTCCCAAATCTCTTTATTATTTGTATGAAAGATGTGTGCCCCATATTTATGTACGTTGATTCCTTCAATTTTCTCCGTATAAACATTACCACCAATATGTGCACGTTTATCAATAACTAAGCATTTCTTTCCTCTTTTTTTAGCTTCATAGGCAAAGACTGAGCCGAATAATCCAGCTCCCACAATGAGATAATCATACATCATAAATCTCCTTACTAATTTGGATAATATAGGATGGTTGCTACAGGTAAGTATTAATGGGAGCATTATAACAAAGTAATCAAGAATAATAAAGAATAGGATAAATGGACAAGGGAAAATGTCCTAAAACAACTACTTATCGAATAAGAGGGTCCATTGCAAATAGATTTAATAGAGTGCTATACTTAGATTTACAATTAGAGTGAAACAAAAGGTGAAGCTATGAATATAGAGGCGCTACAACATTTTAACAAGGTTTATCAGATGAATAGTATCAACTCTGCGGCTAAAGAACTATTTATTACCCCTCAAGGCTTAAGTAAAACGATTAAACAACTTGAATTAGAATTAGAGGCTGAACTATTCGATCGAGGCCCCCGTGGTATGGAACCGACTGAAGCAGGTGAATTGCTATATGCACGATCTCAGCATATCGTGTATCTGATGGAAGATTTAAAAAAAGAAATCAGTATTATAAGCGGTAGAAAAGGGACGCTAAATGTTGTTGTCACGTATTCATCAACAGCGTTAATACCTGTGGAAATGTTGTATGAGTTCTCTGATAGTTATCTTGGCATTCAAATAAAAATAAAAGAGTTACCTGATGACTCATCATTTCATCAAATGTTTCAAGAAGATGTGGATATTGGGTTAGTAAACGATTATGAAGATATAGAGAACTGCGAACATGAATTACTTGCATTAGGAGAAGCGGTTGTGGTCGTTTCCCATAAGCACCGTTTAGCAGACAAAGATGAGATTTCCATTGATGACCTTAAAGAAGAGCCTTTAGTTGTTAAGTCGGTCGGGAAAGGCAAAGATCATATCTTTGTGGCTAAATGCTTGGATAGAGGCTTTACACCGAACGTTGTCCATGAATTTGGAAGCATTATAACAGCCCATCGCATGTGCCAATTAAATGGATTTGTTGCTATATCGGTAGATTTCGTCGAAGCATCACTAAAGCAGAAGGATTTAAAAATAATTAGATTAAAAGAGAAAATCCCCCAAAATATTTATTTAGTGTCTAGAAAAAGGGGAATTCAATCAAAGGCGATTGTGCTGTTCAAAAAGTATATAAAGGATAAAACAGATAAAACCAAGTCGATTTAATAGGTTATAAAACCTCTAAATCGACTTTTTCTATTATAACAAACTAAAAGTTACCCCCCCCTAACAGTTCGTTGATACTCGATTCATATATTTTAGGTTAAGCTTAATTTGCTGTCATAAAAACGGTTACATGATTAGTTCAGAAATGATAGCGGTTTATATTTTGGAGGAGGGACTTATTTATATTGTCTAAAATCATTACAAAAGTCAGCAAGTTATCGTTTTATTAACAGGGGGGAAGAGAGATGGGAAAGAAGAAAATGAGTAAGAAAAAATTCCGGATTATTTGGAGTTCAGTATTAAGTCTTTTGCTAGTTTTAGCCATTGGTGTAAACGGTGCACTTGCTTACTATTCGGACGTTATTACCGCATACTTTAGTGAGATTGACATTACCAGTAGTGAAGCAGTGGCAGCACGTGAACACTCAACAGAAGTGGCTGCCAAAATAGCTGATGAGGGTATTATTCTTTTACAAAACAAAGAAAGCGCTTTACCATTTGTTGAAGGCACAAAGGTAAACGTGTTTGGCTGGAGCTTTACAGACCCAATTTACGGTGGTGCTGGTTCCGGTGGGACAGATGCCTCGACTGCCATTACACCTAAAGCTGGGTTAGAGGCAGCGGGCATCGAAATTAATGAAGAATTATATAATGCCTATGTGGAAACAGAATTGGAAAGGCCGGAAATAGGTATAGAAGGTCAAGATTTTACGATTCCGGAGCCGAAGCCTGAAGACTTTTACACAGATGCATTAATAGATCAGGCGAAAGAATTTTCTGACACAGCCGTTCTTTTTATTGCGCGTTCAGGTGGTGAAGGAGCTGACTTGCCACAAAGTTTATTCGGAGAAGATACGTATGACCCAAATGGTAGTCCTCAAGGACCAACTGGTCAAAAGTTTGGCTTTGAAGATGATCAAGATCCGAACAAACATTACCTTGAACTTACGAATAGAGAACTCGGTATGCTAGAGGCTGTCACGGAGAACTTTGATAACATCATTCTTGTGGTAAACAGTGCAAATACATTTGAACTTGATTGGATTGAAGATTATAACCAAATCAAGAGTGTTGTCAATATTGCAGGACCAGGACAAAGTGGCTTTGGTTCTTTAGGTGAAGTCCTTGTTGGAGATTTAAATCCTTCAGGAAGGACAGTTGATGTTTATGCTTATGATCTTCAGGATGCCCCGGCAGCGACTAACTTTGGTGACTTTGATTATGTGGTTGAGAATGCTGACGGCACGTATTCAACGGCCTCAGATGATCAAGGAGTCCCTTTAAAATATGTTGATTTAACAGAGGGTATCTATGTTGGCTATCGTTATTATGAAACGGCAGCTGAAGAGGGCAGCATTGACTATGATGAAAAGGTCCTTTATCCATTTGGATATGGACTAAGCTATACCACGTTTGACCAAGAAGTAGTTGCTGACAGCGTCATATGGAATGATACTGAGGTGTCAGTTGATGTAGAAGTGACAAATACAGGCGCTGTAGCAGGTAAAGAAGTTGTACAGCTTTATTACTCGCCACCCTACACAGGTAATATTGAACGTTCATCAATAAACCTAGCAGCATTTGGAAAAACGGATGAACTGGAACCAGGGGAATCAGAGGTTGTAACAGTCTCATTTGCGGTTGAAGATATGGCAGCATATGACCATAACAAAGCATTCAGTTCTGACGGTGCGTATGTCCTTGAAGCAGGCGAATATCAGGTAATGTTGATGAATAATTCTCATGAAAAAATCGCTGATGTCGCCTCTCAAACGCTCTCAGAAATCGTATACGATGAGACGGGGCGTTCTACTGACGAGCAAATAGCTGTGAATCAATTTGATGAACAGGTGACTGGTGAAGGAAGTATCGACACCTATCTTTCACGAGCCGACGGCTTTGCTAATATTGATGAGATTGACCAAAATGTCATGTTTACAGTTACCGATGAAGACGGAAGTACGAAAGAAGTAGTTGGTAAATTAGTTGACCAAAAATTTGTCGATATGGTTAATAGCAAGCGTTATGATGTACCGGCTGACACGCATGATACTGCCCCAACAACTGGCGTAGATAACGGGTTAATGTTACAAGATTTTAAAGAGGTAGCCTATGATGACGAAAGTTGGGAGCCCTTACTTGATCAATTATCGGTTGATGAGTTAGTTGATGTTGTCATACACGGGGGCTATAGAACAGCTGAGATTGCCTCTGTTGGGAAACCAGCTTCAGTTGATTATGATGGGCCAGCAGGGATTAGTAATTTCATTTCAGGTTCACCATTATCGGGAATCCCATTCCCCGCAGAAGTGATGCTAGCATCAACTTGGAACATCGATCTTGCTGAAGCAATGGGTGAAGCAATTGGCGCTGAAGCACAAGCGTATGGCGTAACTGGTTGGTATGGTCCTGCCATGAACATCCATCGTACAGCATTTGCTGGAAGAAACTTTGAGTACTATTCAGAGGACCCATATCTGTCTGGTAAGATGGCGGCAGCAACGACAGAAGGTTACCAAAATCAAGGCGGGTTTGTTGTGATGAAACACTATGCATTAAATGATCAGGAAGATAACCGCACTTATGGTGTCTTAACATGGGGTGACGAACAAGCGATTCGTGAAATATACTTAAAACCATTTGAGATTGCCGTAAAAGAAGGTGGCGCATTAGGCATGATGTCTTCATTCAACAGTATTGGTGCTGTATGGGCTGGGGCAGATCGAAGTCTTATGACTGAAGTGTTGCGTAACGAGTGGGGATTTAGAGGGCTTGTTAATACAGACTTCTTTATTCTTGATGCTTATCCATATATGAATGTTGAACTCGCTCTACGTGCTGGGAACGATATCCTTCTTACAGGTGTTGCCCCATTCGGAGTACCGGAAGTGAATACAGATAGCAATGATACATTATGGGCAATGAGAGATGCTGCTAAAAATGTGATGTATACAATAGCAAATAGTAGTGCCATCGATGATGATATGAGTACAGCTACACCGCAATGGATAATTAACACGATCATTATCAATATTCTTGTGGGGATAGGTATTATTCTAGGTTTCTACTTTACTTTCCGTAGCAGTAGAAAAAGAGACGAAGAATCAGTATCAGTAGCTTAATAGAGTTTTTAAAAAATAATACGTTAGCGGTACTTCTTACTCGAAGTGCCGCTGAAACTGTAAATGAGGCATCGTAGATGAAATACAAAGAGATTATAAACAAAATGACACTAGAAGAAAAAGCGTCTTTAATGTCAGGTAAAGATTTCTGGACAACGCAAGAAATAGAACGGCTAGGTATTAATAGTATTTTTCTGGCGGATGGCCCCCATGGCATTCGGAAGCAAGCTGAAGCCGCTGACCATTTAGGGTTGAATGAGAGTCTTCCAGCAACATGCTTTCCAACTGCCGCTACGGTTGCGAATAGTTGGAATGTAAAACTAGGAGAGAAAATCGGCCAGTATCTCGGTGAAGAAGCAGTCGCGCAGAAAGTAAACGTCTTGCTTGGCCCCGGTATTAACATGAAAAGGGACCCATTGTGTGGAAGAAATTTTGAATACTTTAGTGAAGATCCATACCATACAGGTAAACTAGCGGCTGGTTATATTAAAGGCATTCAATCTCACGGTATTTCAGCATGTGTGAAACACTTTGCGGCGAATAATCAAGAAGAAAGGCGTATGTCTATTGACACCATCGTAGACGAAAGAACGTTAAGAGAAATCTACTTAACAGCTTTTGAAATCGCGATTAAAGAAGGCCGAACAAAGACGGTTATGTCCTCGTACAATATGGTCAATGGCGCCTACACAAATGAAAGCATCCACTTAATGCGCGAGATTCTACGAGATGAGTGGGATTTTGATGGCGTCGTTGTCACTGACTGGGGTGGAAGTAACGATCGTGTGGCAGGATTACTAGCAGGTAATGAATTGGAAATGCCCACAACAGCTGGAGAAACAAATCAAGACATTATTAAAGCAATTGAAAGTGGCAAAATCAAAGAGGCTGTATTAGATGAGTGTGTTGATCGGATACTTGATTTAATTTATACAACAGAAGACGTGTATAGTAAGTCGTACTCTGAAGAATTTAATGTGAAGGAGCATCATAAAGTTGCTCAAGAAGTAGCGGAAGAATCCATCGTCCTTCTTAAAAATGAAGGGAATTTGTTGCCGTTAAAAAAAGGGACGAAAGTGGTAACGATAGGCGATTTTGCTAAGAACCCAAGATATCAGGGAGCAGGTTCATCGATTGTCAACCCGACGATTTTAGATAATACGCTGGAAAGTTTAGATGCTTCTGAGTTAGTTAACATTTGCTATGAACCAGGTTTTGAACGTTATGGAAAGAAAAATAAGAAAAAAATCACGAAAGCGTGTGAACTTGCCAAAGAAGCAGATGTGGTTCTTTTGTATATTGGTCTAGACGAAGCGACAGAAGCGGAGGGGCTTGATAGACAAACGATGGCATTGCCGGCAAACCAAGTGGCGTTATTACAGGCGATAGCTCAAGTGAATCCGAATATAGTCGCCATACTCTCTAGTGGAGCCGCAATCGAAATGCCGTGGATCGATAACGTAAAAGGGTTAGTACACGGTTATTTAAGTGGTCAAGCAGGCGCTCAAGCGATTCTTAGAGTGTTAACAGGAGAAGTAAACCCTTCTGGTAAGCTAGCTGAAACATACCCACTCCGATATGAGGACACACCGGCTTATCATCATTTCCCAGGAAAAGAAGTGAGTGTGGAATATCGTGAAAGCATGTATATCGGGTATCGCTATTATGACACGGCAAATGTCAATGTCCGTTTTCCATTCGGATTTGGCCTAAGCTATACAACCTTTGAATATTCTGGTATTCAAGTTGATAACGACGGTGTTACATTTGCGTTGTCAAATACAGGGGATGTTGCTGGGATGGAAATTGCCCAAATGTATGTCACGTGCCAATCTGACGCTATTTTTAGACCGAAAAAGGAATTAAAAGGCTTTACAAAAGTATTTTTAAATCCTGGAGAAACAAAATCCGTGACGATTCCTTTTGATGATAAGACATTTCGCTATTTTAATGTGAAAACAAACCAGTGGGAAATTGAAGAAGCAACTTATACCATTATTGTTGGAGCTTCAAGTACGGATTGTCGACTAGAACATTCTCTTTTTGTTGAAGGGACACATGCACCACTTCCATATGACAAAGAAAAGCTTCCATCCTATTATTCTGGTAAAGCAAATAACGTGACGGAAGCTGAATTTGAAGCATTATTAGGGGGGGAAGTGCCGGTAACCACGTGGGACAGAACAAAGCCGTTAGGGTATAACGATACAATTGCGCAGTGTCAATATGCGAAAGGTTGGTTTGCGAGATTTAGTTATCGAACAATCTCCTTTGCTCATTGGTTTTTACGGAGAATCGGCAAGCGAGAATTGGCTAATCTTATCATGATGTCTGTCTATCATATGCCATTTAGAGGTGTGTCACGAATGACAGGGGGCGTCATCAATATGCCAATGCTTGATGGTATCTTGTTAATTGTCAATGGACAGTTTTTTAAAGGAACGCGCCACTTTCTGAGAGAAAGAAGTAAAATGCTAAAGTTGGCTAAAGGTGAATAATTTATGTGGCCGAAGTGACAAGGGAGAGGTAAAATGAGTATAGAAAAAGTAACAACAAAAAAGACACATACAGGGGTACTCAAGTTTTGGACAAATTATAAAGAGAAGCATCCTAATGTTGCTCAATTTCTTGTTTTCTTCCTGTTGAGTAATGGTGTAACCGTGCTACAGTTCATTTTAATGCCACTGTTTAAAAGTATATTTGCACAAACGGCATTGGTCGATACAAGCTTTCGTGTATTACAATTTGGTCAAAATTTCGATGGTAGTCCCTATTACGTATTTGATTATGCTGCCGGGGCATTGGCAGCAGGAGGTGGAGGTGGATTAGCTTATTTCTTAGCTGTCCAAATCACCATTGCTATTGCTCAGATTATTAACTTTTTTGCCCAAAGAAGTATTACATTTAAATCAAACAGTAACATTTGGAAAGCCGCCTTTTGGTACCTGATAGCTTATGTGATTATTACGATAGGTGCTGCCGCTGCTCAAGGGTTCTATAAAGCCCCAATTTATGAGTTGTTGATGAACACGTGGGGGATGGGCTCCTTTGGTGAGACTGCAGCAGATGTGGTGACAATGACGATAAACAGTGCTATCGCCTTTTGGGTGTTCTTCCCGATATTTAAAATAATATTTAAACAAGAGCCTGAAAAGCAGGGCGAGTAAAGGTAGTGTGAATATGAAATTATTATCAGTCGCGATACCTTGTTATAATTCACAAGATTATATGAGATATTGTATAGAATCTCTTTTGCCTGGAGGAGAGGACGTAGAAATTCTGATTGTGAATGACGGTTCTGTGGATCAAACGTCGGCTATTGCTAATGAATATGCATTGAAATACCCTACTATCGTGCGAGCCATACATCAAAAAAATGGTGGTCACGGAGAAGCGGTTAATGCGGGAATTAGACATGCATCTGGACTGTATTTTAAAGTGGTAGATAGTGATGATTGGGTTGATACTAGAGCGTACATGAAGGTATTAGAAGCATTACGATATTTAAGTACGGATGAAAAGATCGTCGATATGGTCATTAATAATTTCGTTTATGAAAAAGAGCATGCTAAATACAAGAAAATAATGAAATATGATAACGTCCTTCCTCAAGATGTTATTTTTAGTTGGAATGACATGAAACCTTTTCGTAAAGGGCAGTATATTTTAATGCACTCAGTCATTTATCGAACACAATTATTAATTGATAGTGGACTCGAACTACCGAAACATACTTTTTATGTGGATAATCTTTATGTTTATGCCCCATTGCAACATGTGAAAAAACTCTATTATGTCAATGTTGATTTGTATCGGTATTTCATTGGAAGAGAAGATCAATCAGTTCAAGAGGCGACTATGATTAAACGGATTGACCAGCAGATTAAAGTGAATAAGTTAATGATCGAACAAATCGATCTTGAGTCGATTAAAAATCCGAATTTAAAAGGCTACATGTTAAGGCATTTAGAGATCGTCACTGTGGTATCTGCCATTCTATTGATTCGTTCTGGAACGGCGGAAAACCTCCAGAAAAAAGCGGCACTGTGGAAATACATCAAAAATAAAGACACTCACTTGTATCGTCGTTTGAAATATGGCATTATGGGGAATTTAATTAATCTTCCAGGGAGTGCAGGACGGAAAGTGTCTATTGGTGCCTATAAAATTTCTCAAAAACTAGTAGGATTTAATTAAGTATTGGCTTAAAGTGATGTCTTCAAATACTGAGAGAGAACATGCGGCCCTACTCTTGGGAAACTATATGTCATGAAGAAAGCAGGGAGCTGAAGGTAAAGTTCCCTGCTTTCATTATGTTTTGAGTTTCAGCCATCAAATTTACTTCATGTAACTTTTCGTAAGATCTATTAGAAAATGATGACATTCTATAGTAGAATCTTTCTATAGAGATGTAAAAAGTATAGCTATTTGTCTACTGATGTCAAAATACAAAATAAGCCTTTCGGACGTGTCTCTTGGGTGGAGTGCCGCTGAAATTTAAATGAGGAATTGAAATGACATATAAAGAATTAATTGCACAAATGACGTTAGAAGAAAAAGCATCTTTAATGTCAGGAAAAGATTTCTGGCAAACAAAAGATATTAAACGTCTTGGAATTAATAGTATGTTTCTTGCCGATGGACCCCACGGAATTAGAAGACAACAAGTAGCAGCAGACCAATTGGGGTTAAATGCAGGTCTACCTGCTACATGTTATCCAACAGCCTCCACTGTGGCCAATAGCTGGAATACGGAATTAGGGGAAAAGGTCGGAGATTACCTCGGTGAAGAAGCCGTTGCACAAAGGGTCCACGTCTTGCTTGGCCCTGGAATTAATATGAAAAGAAATCCATTATGCGGACGAAATTTTGAGTATTTTAGTGAAGACCCGTATCATGCTGGTAAGATGGCTGCCAGTTATATTAGGGGTATTCAATCTCATGGTATCTCCGCATGTGTTAAGCATTTCGCCGTCAACAATCAAGAAGAGAGACGTATGTCGATTGACACGATCGTTGATGAACGAACCTTGAGAGAAATCTACTTAACCGCTTTTGAAATCGCTGTTAAAGAGGGACGGACAAAGACGATTATGTCCTCTTACAATCGATTAAACGGTGAATATACTAATGAAAACAAACATTTAATGAAGGACATACTCCGAGAAGAGTGGCACTATAACGGTGTGGTTGTTACCAATTGGGGAGGTAGTAATGATCGCATTGCAGGTTTACTTGCTGGAAATGAACTTGAGATGCCAACAACAGCAGGACAAACTGATCAAGACATCATCGATGCCGTAAACTCAGGAGAGATTGAAGAGAAAGTATTAGATGAATGTGTAGATAGGCTCCTTACATTAATTTATTCTACTAATGACGTCTTTGAAAGACCGTATAAAAAAGAGGTTGATATTGAGAGGCATCATCGCGTTGCTCAAAAAGTCGCGGAAGAATCTATCGTCTTGTTGAAAAATGAGGATAATTTGTTGCCGCTTAAATTTGGAAAAAAAGTGGCGGTTATTGGCGATTTTGCAAGTGAGGCACGTTATCAAGGAGCCGGCTCTTCCATTGTAAATCCGACAATCCTTGATCATACAATGGCGTGTTTTGAGGAATCTGGCATTGTGAGTATCGGATATGAACAAGGCTTTGAGCGCTATGGAAAGAAGAATAGAGAATTAATCAATAAGGCATGTTCATTGGCTAAAAAAGCAGATGTTGTTTTTCTATATATTGGTTTAGATGAGGTGACAGAGGCGGAAGGGTTAGATAGAAAAAGCATGAAAATACCAGCCAATCAGGTGGCGTTATTAGATGCTTTATACGAAGTGAATCAAAGTATCGTGGCGATCCTATCTTGTGGTTCTGCAGTAGAAATGCCATGGATTCATAAAGTGAAAGGCTTATTACATGGCTACTTAGGTGGACAAGCAGGAGCAAGAGCCATTCTAAGAGTGTTATCCGGTGATGTGAATCCCTCAGGTAAATTGGCTGAAACATATCCCTTTCGCTACGAAGACACCCCTTCTTATCACCATTTCCCTGGTGATGAAGCGAGTGTAGAATATCGAGAAGCGATGTATATTGGCTATCGCTATTATGATACAGCGAATATCGATGTCCTCTTCCCTTTTGGTTATGGACTTAGTTATACCACTTTTGACTACTCTAATCTCCAGGTAGATCGAGAGGGCGTCACATTTGAATTGACGAATACCGGGGATGTGGCCGGGATGGAGATTGCACAGTTGTATGTTGGCTGTCAGTCTAAAGAGATTTTCCGTGCAAAAAAAGAACTGAAAGGCTTTAAAAAGATCTTTATTAATGCTGGTGAAACGAAGACAGTTGTGATCCCATTTGATGATAAAGCTTTTCGGTACTTTAATGTAGAAACGAATCAATGGGAAATTGAAGAGGCGGACTATCACATTATGATTGGAGCATCAATCGCAGATATCCGTCTGAAGGACACGATTTTTGTTCAAGGAACAGGTGCACCGTTCCCCTATCATAAAGATCAATTACCTTCATACTTTTCTGGGCAAGCGAATGATGTTAGTCAGGAAGAATTTGAGGCGGTGCTTGGAAAAAGTGTTCCAACAGCTAAATGGGATCGACATCAACCACTAGGGTATACTGATACGATTGAACAATGCCAATATGCCAAAGGGGTTGTTGGACGCCTAACATATTACACAATTACTTTTGTCCATTGGTTCTTATGGAAAATTGGAAAGAGAAACACCGCCAATCTTATTATGATGTCAATCTACCATATGCCATTTAGAGGCATTGCAAGATTAACAGGAGGCATCGTCAATATGCCGATGTTAGATGGCATTTTAATGATGGTTAATGGCCATTTTTTTAAAGGGCTACGACACGTATTCAGAGAAAGAAGGAAGAAAATAAAAAAAGCAAATTCTCACTCATCATGAGGCTTGCCTTATTAACAAAACTGTTTGGATGTGCGGCATCGAAGCAGTTTTTTTGTCTAGTAAACGATTTGTTTATCCCCTGAACTGTTTGTTGATAGGCGCGCTTTAGAATAGGTGTAAAATAAATGAGTAGGAAGTGAATCGACAAACTTTGAAGGGAATAAGAGGGGATTTGAGCTATTATGGAAAAACAATCAGTTAACCCATTTTTGCCAAGTTACGAGTATATCCCAGATAGTGAACCATATGTTTTCGGTGATAGATTATATATCTATGGGTCCCATGATCGCTTTAATGGCAAGCTCTTTTGTATGAATGATTATGTCTGTTGGTCTGCTCCAATTGATGATTTAACTGATTGGACATATGAAGGGGTTATTTACAGAAAGGTTCAGGACCCTAAGAATCGACTCGGGTTATATCATATGTTTGCACCAGATGTAACGAAAGGGATAGATGGAAGGTACTATTTATATTATACCCTTGGTTTTCGAAGTATTATGGGCGTCGCTGTTTGTGATACACCAAATGGGTCTTACGAATTTTACGGCTATATAAGTTTCCCGAATGGTGAGCGCTTATGGAATAAAAAAGGGGACCCCTATTTATTCGATCCAGCTATCTTTGTAGATGAGGATGAAAAAGTATACTTGTATTCAGGCTTTGCCCCAAAACATGGCATTCCTAGGATGTTAACGGACTTTAAGAAGAAAACATTTAAAGGAGGCTACGTTATTGAGCTGAAATCAGATATGAAGACTGTAAAAAGTGAACCTAAATTGCTTTTTCCTAAAGTAGGTGAAGCGGAAGGGACTGGGTTTGAAGGACATGAATTTTTTGAAGCCAGCTCGATACGAAAAATTCATGACACTTACTATTTTATTTACTCATCCATTAATGGACATGAATTGTGTTACGCAACAAGCAAAAGTCCGGTCGGCGGTTTCAAGTTTGGTGGGACGATCGTCAGTAATGGCGATTTAGTTATTAATGGCTTTGCTGAAGATGAGAAGGCCTACAATTATATTGGTAATAACCATGGGAGCATTGTCTGTGTTAAAGGGCAATGGTATGTTTTCTACCACAGGCATACTCATCGACATCATTTCTCCAGACAAGCAGTTGCAGAACCGATCCAGATTAAAGAGGATGGCTCAATTCCTCAAGTAGAGATGACGAGTAGTGGGTTAAATAACGGACCTTTATTAGGAAGCGGTGAGTACGAAGCTAGGATCGCATGCCATCTCATGTCAAAAGAAGGGGCTGGACGATACGGCACCTATTTTGGAAATATAGCGTTTAGAGGTCACCCCTATTTGACACAAACGGGGAAAGACAGAGAAGACACTCCTACACAATACATTGCAAATATGCAAGATGGGGCCGTTGCTGGCTATAAATATTTTATTCTTAAAGACGTTAAAGGAATGGCTGTGAATGTGAAGGCAACAGGAGGAGGGACAATGTTCGTATCAACTAGCCTTTATTCTGAACCGATTGCTAGCATCCCAATAAAGAAAACAAAAGAGGACGCATATTTTCAAACGAAAGTGAATCTACCAAACGGAAAACACGCTTTATATTTCACGTATAAGGGATCTGGAAAAGTTGATTTTAACTCCTTTGCTTTACACACATAGGTTTATCACAGATAACCATCCGAAAAACGCCCGCTATAAAGTAGAGAGGAGAGGTAAAACTTTTTGACGAGAGCTAACGGGCGCCCATGCCCGGATTCATTCAACGGCCAATCAGTGGGAGAAGAATGAAACACCTACTGATTGAAGGTTCTTTTTATAACCATTTTACTCAAGACTCGAAGCATTATATAAACTATTAAAAAATTTAATAAGAAGCCGCCTATATTCAAAGACACATAACCACTTAATTCATAGTGAGTGAAAAATTGTGCAGGAAACCCATAAGAACGATGATTCTCTTCTACAAAGACGCCTCTACCAGACACAAAAACCATCCCTACCGTAATGAGAAAACTTACAAAGTATAGATTTTTATACACCTTCATATCTTTTCCGAATAAATAGACGCCAATGATTCCAATTGCTAAAGAAACCATTATAATTGAAATGATAAATATCGGTTCTTGAATGTTGTTATACGACCTATTACTAAAAATCACAAGTAACAGGAAAACAGTCAAAATAAATAATCCTTTAAGATAACTTTTTTTCATACGTTACCTCCCACTAGCATTGCATTTAAATGTGATAATTTCTTCTGTTTAATAATTTAAGTGTTTAAAGCCAAAGAAGAGAATACGCGGTTAAAGGTGGATTACCATTTGACTTAAAGGGCTTTTTCTTTGCGTAACATAACACATTAAAATGAGATAACATTAGTGACATAAAAGACAGCTGAAATCCAAATAGGGAAGGGTTGTCATTATTTTATAAACCTGTTCACCTCTTTACCTTTAGGTAAGAAGCCTTTGTCAATAGTTGAGTCATTAGTGAGAGTGAATTAAGCGGATATTTTTCGGTTAAAAGCAGAAGAGAGATCATTTTTGAGAAAATAGGGGGAAATTTTCCGATTATCCAAAGCAAAATGAGTCATTTTCAGATTTTTCGAGTCTATAGGCGGAATCTCTCCGTCTATTTAAACGATTTTCATGGCTCATAACTATTTAAGAGTATTTTTTCCGTCTATTTCTCAGATCGGGTACTTAGCAAACTCTTAAGATTGCACTTAATCCTCAGAGAGTCACCCTCTTACGTTTCAGTTACTTTCTATTATAGATAACCGTCCGTAAAACTGCCTACTCAAAATAGAGATGAAGAGGAACCTCTCTCTAGAACATCTCCCCATTAGGCAGGAGAACACGTCGATTTTTAAAATAGTAAACAAGTTGCTTATAATTCCTTGCTAAATAGTAATTATTACGATATGATGTAAATCGGAATTATTACTAATAGGAGGACCACCATGAATACAATTAAACTATTCTTAAATAAAAAGAGTCATATTCTTTCCCTTCTCACGTTGTTTACCGTTATTGGTATATTAGGAGGATGCGGAGATTCAACTTCTTCTTCAAACGATGGGGATGTTGAAGATAAGCATCTTCATTTCTTATATAATTTCTCTACAAATTCGTTAGATCCACACGTTGATACGAGTTATGTCCCATTAAGAGCAGGGATTACAGAAACGTTGGTTCGATTAGATGAAGAAAATTTAACAGTTGAACCGTGGCTGGCAGAAGATTGGGAAGGTGAAGATGGCGTTAATTGGATCATTCACCTTCGTGAAGATGTGACGTTTCATAATGGCACAGAAATGGATGCGGAGGCCGTCAAAGCTTCGTTGGAAAGAGCCATTACCGAAAACATTGCCATGGACAATGCACTGAAAATTGACCAAATCGAAGCAGATGGTCACACGTTAGAGATCACCACAAGTGAACCATTTCCGGAGTTTATTTCAGAACTTGTTAATCCAAATGTAGCAATTATTGATGTAACTGAAGACGATATTTTAAACCGGCCAATCGGGACAGGTCCATTTGTTCTCGATACATTTGTCCAAGGAAGTCGCCTTGATCTGACGCGTTACGATGATTATTGGGACGGTGCTTCTAATTTGGATAGTGTGACTTTTTCGTTTAACGAAGATGCTAATGCCCGCTCCCTTGCTTTAAGATCTGGAGAAGTTGATATTGTCTATCGTCCAGAGGTTGAGAGCTTGGATACATTAAGAGAAATAGACGGTCTGCAAGTAGAGTCAACCGCTACGTTTCGAGTCCATCAAATGACGATGAACATGCAACGGGAGAATTTGCAAGATGTGAATGTTAGACGTGCAATTGATGCGTTAATTGATAGAGAAGACATTGTCGATTCTATTTTACTAGGACATGGGGAAGTGGCAGTTGGACCTTTTCTACCTAGTCTTCCATTTGCGCCAACTTACGAAGAGCAGCCAACAGGTTCTGATGCGGCGGTTGCGTATTTAGAGGAAGCAGGTTATACCCTAGAAGATGGTACGATGCAAAAAGATGGCGAACCACTTACCTTAACGCTTTTAACGTACCCATCAAGAGCAGATCTTCCGTTAATTGCGCAAGTGTTTCAATCCGATGCGAAACAAATTGGTATTGAGGTGGATATTAAGCAGATTGACATTCCTGAAGAATATATGGCATCAAATCGTGATTGGGATATCGCCACTTATAGTAATTTAACAGCCCCTCGTGGAGATGCTGGCTATTATTTAAATGCAACGTATCACCCGACAGGAGCACTCAACTTTAGTGGTGCTGAAGAAGTAGAATTGACAGAGATCATTGATGAATTGAATCAAACAGTTGATTACGATGAAAGAGCGATACTTGCTGAGGAAGCGGCGGAGTATGTTCATGAAAACGTCATTAATTCATTTGTGTTACATCCATCTACCATTGTGGCGTATAACGAGAACAAAGTAGACAATTGGGTAACGACTCGTAGCGAATATTACATGATTACAAACCAATTGGATGTGAAGTGACGTGTTAAAAATAATCACTCGCAAATTTCTTGAAGTCTTCTTTTTCATAGTACTCATTACATTTGCTAGTTTCGTATTTGTTCGCTTAGCGCCTGGTGATCCCGTTCTAACCATTCTAAATGTGGATGAATTATCCGTTAGTCAGGGGCAAGTGGAACAATTAAGAGAGGACATGGGTTTTAATAAGCCGCTGCTCGTACAATACGGGCATTGGCTTATTAACTTTGTTCAACTTGATTTTGGGGCGTCCTATGTCACTGGCCAGCCTGTCATGGAAATGATCATGCAAGGTCTTCCTGCCACGCTTGAATTAACGTTAGGCGCTTTGATCGTTATGTTAGTAATAGCTATTCCGCTTGGTTCGTTGTCTGCCCTTTATCGGAACAGTTGGATCGATCAGATTAGTCGGACACTTTCCATTATTGGGGCAGCTGTACCAAGCTTTTGGTTAGGTCTTATTTTAATTGATTTATTTAGTGTTCGGGTTAATTGGCTTCCCAGTATGGGCAAAGGTGGGCTAGATACGGTAATTTTGCCTTCAGTAACACTCGGTTTAGCTATTTCTAGTGTGTATGTTCGCTTACTTCGGTCTAGTTTACTGGAGTCACTTAACCAGGAGTTTATCCGAGCTGGGAGAGCAAGAGGGTTATCAGAGTCTCGTATCTTTTTCACTCATGCATTCCGTCACAGTTTGCCCCCTGTAATTACCGTTTTTGGCGTGAGTATTGGGAGCTTGATTGGAGGCATTGTCGTCATAGAAGTGTTATTCGCCTATCCAGGGATCGGTAAAATGGTCGTTGATGCCATTCGCCAACGTGATTATCCTCTTATTCAAGGCTATATATTAGTGATGGCTATCATTGTTTTTATCGTCAATACGTGTGTTGATTTGTCATATCGCTATTTAAACCCAGAGCTAAAACTGAAAGAAAGAGAGACAAGCCGATGAAGAGGTTCACTGTACGTTTGCCAAAAAAAAGAAAACAAAAGATACAACTAGGTATCGCGATTGCCTTTCTTGTATTCATCGTTATTATTGTGATATATACGTTTTTGTTTTTGAAACATGACCCCTATCTAACGAATTTAAGTGGTAGGCTTGAAAGTATCAGTATACTGCACCCGCTCGGTACAGACCATTTAGGGAGGGACGTGTTAACAAGGCTTTTACTTGGGGGTCAACAAACGATCGGTTACAGTTTCTTGGCCTTATTTGCAGCTGTTGTAATCGGGGTGCCTGTCGGTATTTTTGCCGGTTATAAACGCGGTATCATCGACCGAGTGTTTATGAGAATAGCAGATGGTTTTTTAGCATTTCCTGAAACGATCGTTGCAATTGTATTAGTCGGTTTACTAGGTCCTAGTATAAGCAATTTAATTCTCGCTATTATTCTCGTAAAATGGGTTAATTACGCACGATTAGTCAGGAGTACGGTATTAGTAGAAGTACAAAAAGAGTACATATTAGTTGCTCGCATTAATGGCTTATCACCAAGAAAAATGATGACAAAGCATCTATTCCCTCATATTATTGGGCATGTATTGGTTATGGCAAGTCTTGATTTAGGAAAAATTATTCTTCTGATCTCTGCCTTTTCATATATCGGGCTAGGAGCCCAACCTCCGATGCCTGAATGGGGAGCAATGTTAAATGATTCACGCCCTTATTTTGAGTCAATGCCTCAATTGATGGTTTACCCGGGGCTTGCCATTGTTTTTATTGTCCTTTTGACGAATATGATAGGAGATTATTTGAGAGATCGCTTTGATGTGAAGAAAGAGGTGCGATCATGATTCTATCCCTTAATGACGTGACGATTCGCAGTCACAATAAAACGATCGTTGATCAAGCATCCGTGTCTATTCGAGAAGGAGATTGGTATGCCTTAGTCGGACAAAGCGGAAGCGGAAAAAGCCTTCTTTCCCAAAGCATTGGCCAAATGCTTCCTTCACATTTACACGTGGAGGGGAGCGCTTTTTTCAAACAACAAAATCTATTTACATTATCCGCTAAGGAGATACGACGTGTGCGGGGGAAAAAAATCTCGTATATTTTTCAAGACTATCAAGGATCGTTTACCCCTTTTCGAAAAATTGGTCAGCATTTTGATGAATATTTACACGTTCATGGTTTTACTTCTAAAAAGGGGCGATATGCCCAGGCTATAGAGGCTCTTGATGCCGTTGGATTAGATGAGATTTTGTATGATCGGTATCCTTTTCAACTCAGTGGTGGACAACTTCAAAGAGTGGCTATTGCGCTGGCACTTCTGTTATCACCCGAACTCGTCATTGCCGACGAAATCACAACAGCCCTTGACAGCGTCTCGGGGCATCGCGTCTTGCAAATGCTAGCCAAGCGGCAAAAAGAAACAGGCTGTTCGATTTTATTTATTACCCATGATTGGCGACATGTTAGACGCTATGCTAACCGTCTAGCAATCATGAAGGAAGGGAAAATCGTTGAATCAGGAGGAAAACATCGGATTCTTGATCATCCCCAACATGAGTACACAAAACAATTAATCAAAGCAGCCCCTATTTTAAGCAAAGGACTTCCGTCTGGTTTGGATAAGGAGAAAGAAGGATGACGATGCTCAATGTTGAAGGATTAACAAAAACATATCATGGTGAAACCCCTGCTATTTCTAATATAACGTTTAATTTAAATAAAGGAGAGTGTCTAGCTCTCGTGGGAGAAAGCGGTTCTGGTAAAAGTACGTTAGCACGTTGCTTGCTTCGCATTGAAGCGATTGACAGCGGTAAAATCGGTTTTAATGGCAGTGCAATTGAAAAACTAACTGAACGTCAACTTAAACCATTTCGAAAAAAGATGCAAGTTGTTTTTCAAAATCCGTCTGCTGCTCTGAACCCAAAGCTTAAAATTAAAGACTCTCTTATTGATCCCTATGCGCAATATAAAAGGGAAGTAACCCTTTCTCACTTTTCGAATGGCTCTAAGACGTCTTATATTAAGCAGTTGTTAGAAGCAGTTGAGCTGCCAACGTCTTTAGCCGATCGTTATCCACATGAATTAAGTGGAGGGCAACGACAACGTGTGACAATTGCCCGGGCAATAAGTATTGAACCGGAGCTTATCATTCTTGATGAGCCTACGGCAAGCTTAGATGTCATTTCTCAGGATGCCATTCTTACGTTATTGACAGACCTTCGGAAAAACTTAAATCTCTCTTATTTATTTATCTCACATGATTTAGCAGCTGTTAATCGAATAAGTCAGCGGATTATGGTGATGAAAAAAGGAGAGATTGTTGACCAATTTGATCAGAAAGATTTATTTGCTAAGGATCGACATCCGTATACACAGGAGCTGGTGTCGATTTTTTAAAGAGACAGACAGTATAAACTTGTAGATAAATGTGTTGAATCACTCAACGACCAATCAGTGGGAGAAGATCGAAATCACCCACTGGTTGGTCGTTTTATTATTGTTTATTCTTGGCGTTGACCATTCAATTTGATTACACATACATTGACTTTTTCATACATAAGCGGTGTAAAAAAAGTTCAACTCTACTCCCAGACATAACTTGCTTTGCATTTAGTAGTATGATGTTGATATACCCATAAGACTATTTAGTGAAGAACACAATTTATGTGTTAAACACACACAAAGATTGGGCTTGAATGTTGTGGTAGAGGCTTTTGTAAGCGTTTTATAATGAAAATAAGGAATGGAGGTTATTCCCTTGTTAGATCAAAGAGCCTATCAATTTCTCGAGAAGGTCATCATGTATCACCATATTTCAATGCCAGAGGTCATGATGGAGCTAAATTTATCAGAAAGACAATTTCATTACCTTTTGGAAAAAGCAAATAGTATGCTAAGTCACTTTGATCTCCCTTCTATAGAAATGAAAAATCAAATGCTTATGGTAGATGAAAAAGTTAAAGGGTTTGCAGAAATAGGCGTGCCATTGAATGTAAAGGGAAGAACTCTCATTATTTCTGAGGAAGACCGTCCACTGATTATTTATTTATATACCTTCATTAAAGAGGACGTGGTTTCAAGTTATCATTATCAGTTTTTACTTAAGGTAAGTAAAAACACAGCACTAGCAGATGTGAAAAAAGCGAAGGAAATCTGCCAAGCCTGGCATGTTCAACTTGTTTACAAGAGAATGGATGGTTATGTCTTAGAAGGAGATGAAATGGATAAACGGCGGTTTGCGATTTACTGCATTGATTACTTGCTTTCGCAGCCTCTTGGAAAAGAGATTATTGGTATGACCTTAAAGTCATGGGATAAAGAACAAGTGATAATTGACACACAAACAATTATTGAAGATTTCCTTAAAAGTAAGACAATTCAACTTGTTAAGAGTAGAAAAGTAGAAATGATCTACCATCTGGTTTTCATGAGAGCGCGAACGCAAAGTCATGATCTTCGATTCACGGCTACTGAAAAAGATGTGATCGAGAGACAAGAGTTATTTCAATTTGCCGATGAGTTGACTCAAAAGTTATTTTCAAAAGGATATGAGAATGAGAGCTATTTTACAGCTATTCAGTTGCTAACATCGCAAGAGAAAGTATTTAGTCAAGATAACAAATCGTTACAAAGATTGGCTAAAGAGATCATTGATGAGTTTGAAAAAAACACGTTGCTACCTATCAAAAATAAAACATATCTGATTAATAGTTTATTCAATCATCTCGTTCCTACTTATTTTCGCATTACTTTTGAGATGCCACTCATCAACCCCATGACGGAGAGGATTAAGGAAGAATACAAGGAACTGTTTCAATTTGTTAAGCGGTCATTGCGGCCTCTCTCTGTCTGGACAGCAAAGCAAATCAGTGAAGCGGAAATCGGTTATTTTACGCTTCATTTCGGTGGATATTTAGAGAAGTATAGGGAGGTTAAATCCGAGCAGATAAGGGCCTTAATTGTATGTTCTAATGGAATCAGTTCATCGATCATGTTGAGGGCTCAATTGAATGCGATGTTTCCTACCATTCATTTTACGCACACCCATGCTGCAGAAAATATCCAAAGTATATCACCTTCAAGCTATGATGTCATTTTTTCGACAGTTCAGTTAACATCGATTAAACCTTTATTTATAGTCAAACCTTTATTATCTCTTGTAGAAAAGAATCACTTAATTCAAGCTGTTTCTGAAGAATTCCCTGAATTAAATGAGCGACATATCTCTGTAGATCAGGTTATGTCAATTATCAGAAGACATACGGATATCAAAAATGAAAAGAGATTGATCTCCGAATTAGTAGATATTATGTACTTTAAGAACACAGAAAAAAGGTGGGAAAAGCCAATGCTTTCGGACTTATTAACGGAAGAGATGATTCATTTTACAAATGAGCAACTTGATTGGAAGACGGCTATTCATCAGGCGGCCGAACCATTAGTGAAAACAAATAAAGTAGAGAAGCGCTACGTAACAGCCATGATTCAAAATGTAGAGGAGGTGGGCACCTATATTTATATTGGGAAAGGAATAGCTATACCACATGCAAGGCCAGATGCCGGGGTGAATGAGGTAGGTATGTCCTTTCTTAGAACGAGAAAACCAGTCCTATTGCTCGATCACGAAGATTATCCTGTTGATTTAATCATTTGTTTAGCAGCTATTGATAACGAGGCACACCTGAAAGCTTTAGCTCATCTAACCAAACTGTTAGGTAATGAATCTACTTTACAAGCTATTAAAAATACGAATTCTGCACACCAGCTTATGGAGATTATTAAAGAAGGAGAGGATTTGTCATGAAAATTTTAGCCGTTTGTGGATCAGGATTAGGTACGAGTTTTATGGTGGAGATGAACATTAAACAAGTTCTAGAGGAGTTAGGGGTGACAGGGGTTGAAGTCTCTCATTCTGATTTAAGCTCAGCTACGCCTGAAGATGCGGATGTGTATTTCTTGGCGAAAGATATTGCTGAGAGTGGCAAGCATCTTGGGGAAATTATCGTGCTTGAGAACATTATTGACATGGATGAATTAAGAGAGAAAGTTAAGAAGCTAGGTGAAGATAAAAATCTCATCTGATTCTATCTAAGAATGGAGGAACGGTGATGAACACTTTTTTAAATACGTTAGTAGATATTTTGAGTCAACCAGCAATATTAGTTGCTTTGATTGCGTTAATTGGATTAGTGGCACAAAGGAAAAACATATCTGACACAATGAAGGGAACGACAAAGACGTTTGTTGGATTTTTGGTCATTGCTGCTGGCGCAGGCATTTTAGAAACATCGTTAGTACCCTTTGGCGCTATGTTCCAAACAGCATTTAACGTGTCTGGCGTCGTACCAAATAACGAAGCAATTGTCGCTCTGGCGTTAAATGAATATGGTTCTAATACAGCGTTAATTATGTTTTTCGGTATGATTGTGAATATCTTAATTGCACGTTTTACTAGGTTCAAGTATATCTTTCTAACAGGTCATCATACGTTGTATATGGCGTGTATGTTAGCGGTTATTATGGCTGTTGCTGGTTTTAGTACGGTACCATTAATTGCAGCAGGCTCAGTTGCCTTAGGCATCATCATGACGTTATCTCCTGCGATTTTGCAACCCTTCATGAGGAAGCTTACAGGGAATAATAATGTGGCATTGGGTCATTTTAGTGCTGTTGGTTATGCATTAAGTGGATTAGTTGGACAAGCTGTCAAAGGAAAAAATCCAACATCTACAGAAAAAATCGACTTTCCAAAGGGACTAGGTTTTTTAAGAGACAGCACAGTGAGTATAGCCATGACGATGATAGTGATGTACGTCATCATAGCTTTAGCTGCTGGACCTGTTTTTATTGAATCTGAACTTAGTGGCGGTACAAATTTTCTTGTTTTTTCGCTCATACAAGCTGGAACTTTTGCGGCGGGAGTATTTATTATCTTAGCTGGAGTTCGTTTAGTTCTTGCAGAAATTGTACCAGCCTTTAAAGGGATATCGACCAAATTGGTGCCGAATGCGAAACCTGCCTTAGATGTTCCAATCGTGTTTACTTATGCGCCAAATGCCGTATTAATTGGTTTCTTTTCAAGTTTCATAGGTGGATTGTTTAGTATGGTGATGATGGCATTTGTAGGAAGTACCATTATTCTTCCTGGGGTTGTACCTCATTTCTTTACAGGGGCAGCGGCAGGGGTCTTTGGTAATGCTACAGGTGGATTAAGAGGGGCTGTATCTGGATCATTCGTAAACGGAATTATTATTTCATTTCTTCCTATCTTTCTCCTACCAGTATTAGGAGAACTCGGTTTTGCAAATACGACTTTTTCTGATACGGACTTTGGAGTTGGCGGCATATTTTTCGGTTCACTAGCCAACTATGGTGGAACGATCGCTATTGTGATTAGTCTTGTGGTTATTCTAGCCCTCATGGCAATTCCGTTCAAAAAGGAAAAAAGCGTATAAGGTGATAAGAAAGGGAGAGTTTTTTCTCCCTTAGCAGATGATACGAATCGGAGGAGATACAATGTCTACACCTACAAAAAACATCTCTCAATTATCGATAAATACTATTCGTACGTTAACCATTGATAGTGTAGAACGGGCTCAGCATGGTCATCCAGGTATGCCTATGGGCGCTGCTCCTATGGCCTATGCTTTATGGAAAAATATCTTGAATGTGAACCCTGACAACCCGAAGTGGTTTAATAGAGATCGCTTTGTATTATCAGGTGGCCACGGTTCTACATTATTATATAGTTTACTTCATTTGGCTGGGTACGATGTGACGATTAAGGATTTACAAAACTTTAGAAAAGTCGGGAGTAAGACCCCTGGACACCCAGAATATAGTGTGACGCCAGGTGTAGAAGTCACGACAGGCCCACTAGGACAAGGAATACCGGCAAGTGTAGGACTAGCTTTAGCAGAAAGACATCTTGCTGAGACGTATAATAGAGAAGGCTTCCCTGTGGTGGATCATTACACCTACACCATTTGTGGAGATGGCGATTTAATGGAAGGTGTATCATATGAAGCCGCTTCACTGGCCGGTCATCTTGGCTTAGGTCGCTTGATTGTATTGTATGATTCAAATAATGTGAGTCTTGATGGGGATTTAGGACTCTCTTTTTCAGAAGATATGAAGGCCCGGTTTACTTCTTACAACTGGCAATACTTGAGCGTAGAAGACGGTAATGATGTGGAAGCGATTATAAGAGTGATCAATGAAGCTAAAGCTGACGAAGGAAGACCAACACTCATTGAAATAAAGACGGTTATTGGTTATGGTGCACCAAGTATTCAAGGGACAAGTGATGCTCATAGTGATCCGTTAGGGGAAGAGGAAGTAAAGCGAACAAAACAGTGGTATAATTGGCCCTATGAAGAACCATTTTATGTGCCAGAAGAAGTCTATCAAGATTTTAGTAGCATTAAGCAAAATGGTAAAAATAAAGAGGCCAAGTGGGAAGAATCTTTTAAAAGCTATAAAGTGACATATCCTAAACTAGCGAAAGAGTTAGAAAGAATGATAGCTGGTCAACTTCCGGATGATTGGAGGCATTCACTACCGGAATACAAGGAGGGAGATACGCTAGCTACTAGAGTTGCATCAAGTGACATATTAAATGCGCTATCAAACACCCTACCTGAAATTATCGGGGGATCTGCCGATTTAGATGCCTCCACGAAAACAAGGTTAAAAGATGAGACAGATGTGACACGAAAGGATTACAGTGGACGGAATATAAGGTTCGGAGTAAGGGAGTTTGCCATGGGAGCGATTGCTAATGGCATTGCTCTCCATCATCTCAGACCGTTTGTAAGCACATTTTTCGTTTTCTCTGATTATTTACGACCGGCCATAAGGCTAGCTGCGCTTATGGGGTTACCAGTTACCTATGTGTTTACCCATGATAGTATCGCTGTAGGCCAAGATGGGCCGACACATGAACCAGTAGAGCAGTTAGCTTCATTTAGAGCTATGCCCAATCTATCTGTGATAAGGCCTGCGGACGCCAATGAGACGAAAGAAGCATGGAAGGTTGCCGTACAACAGACAGATCGCCCTACCATGCTCGTGTTAGGCAGGCAAGGTGTTCCGACCCTTAAAGCCACGGATAAATTAGCGCCTCAAGGGGTGAGTAAAGGGGCTTATGTCCTCGCTGGAGCAGAAGATAAAGCAGATGGCATTCTGATTGCCACAGGGTCTGAAGTACAATTGGCAGTGAAAGCACGAGACGTGTTATCAAAAGAAGGTGTCAATGTTCGTGTTGTAAGTATGCCATCTTGGGATCTTTTTGAGAGACAGTCACAAGACTATAAGGAGAGTGTCTTACCGAACCATCTACAAACACGTCTTACAATTGAGATGGGGTCTATGGTAGGTTGGCACAAGTATCAAGGTAGAAATGGGGCTATTATGAGTATTGATACGTTCGGAGCCTCCGGGCCTGGAGATGAGATCATTGAGAAATTTGGATTTACAGTAGAAAACATCGTCAATCAATATAAGAAAATACAAAATTAGCCTTAATCTAAGGTAACCTTATTTCAGGTTACCTTCTTTTCAATTATAAAAGGAGGCGTTTGTCATGTACTTAACTGACTACCATCACCATACTGATCACTCATTTGATTCTAAAGCAAAGATAGACGATGTTTGTAAAGCAGCTATAAAGAAAGGTATTAACGAAATTTGCTTTACAGAGCATTTCTCTGTGAATCCGAAGGCCCCGACTTTTGGGCACATTAATTTTGAGCGATATTTCACCCAAATTAGAGCGTGCCAAAAACAATATGAAGAGCAATTGACCATTAAAGCAGGGATTGAATTGTGTGAACCTCATTTGTTGAAGGAAGACTATGATCAAGCACTAAAAAATTTACAATTTGATTTTATTCTTGGATCAGTTCATAACATCAAAGAGGAAAAACTGCGCACATTTATGATGGAAAAGGAGAGTACTGATGCTTATCATACATATTTTGAAGAAGTCTATACGTTAGTATCTTCAGCAGATATTGATGTTTTGGCGCATTTAGATTTGTTGAAACGATATGCCATTGAAACGAAAGGAAACTATTCCTTCACTGCGTTTGAAGATATTTTAAGGGAAATTTTACGAAAATCAATAGAGCGTGGAATTGGTATTGAAATCAATACATCAGGATTATCAAATGGCAAACTGCGAGAAGCTTTTCCTACGCTTGACGTACTTAAACTGTATAAGAAAATTGGTGGAGAGATCTTAACGATAGGTTCAGACTCACACCGAGCAGATACGGTAGGGGAGCATTTAAGAAGTGCTTTGTACATGGCGAAGCAGGCCGGATTTAATTATATATTTACATTTACAAAACGAAAGCCGAAAGCGATAAAAATAAAAGTATAGGCAATAAGTAGAATCATGAAGTATGAACTAATTTCATCTTACAACATACACCTAATTATAAAGTGGTCTTCCGTTACGGTTTTTTTCTAAGATAATAAACCTAATTTAGAGAAAGAAAGGCCGTTCAAAGATAAAAGACAGAAGGAATTTTTAAAATTCCCTCTGTCATCGATTAATGAGTAAGAAAAGAAGATTCAAAGATCTCTAGAAGATATTCCAGTGTAATGGGATCACTGTAGGTGGAAGCTGCACTATCTATTTCATAGACACGATTATTTTTAACGGCAGGTATATTATGCCATGTTTCTGTTTCAAGAAAAGAATTATCAACGTTATTGTTTTTACTAAAAATAATATAGTCGCCTGCAAATTCAGGAATTATTTCCGGTGATAGCGTGTATACACCAGCTTCAAGTACTTCCTCTTCTACTTTTTCAGGCATGTTTAATGCCATCGCTTGATATAATATTTCTGTACCACGTGCATAGTTGTTTCCAAAAACATACACTTCCTTGTTACCACTTTCAAACACTGACACAGTGGCGTCTTCACCTATTTCCTCGCGAATAGCTTCACCAGTAGCTTCTGCTCGTTCCGTGAAGCCTTCAACCCATTCCGTTGCTTTTTCTTCTTTGTTTAACAGTTTACCAATCTCGATTTGTTGGGTTAAATAATCTAATTCTCCCCACGTGTAAACAACGGTAGGTGCAATATCATTTAATTTATCAATATTATTCATATGAGAGCCTGCTATAATGAGGTCTGGTTCTAGCTCAAGAATTTTCTCTAAACTTTCTTCAGAGACGATTTCAACCCCCTCTACCTTTTCTTGAAACAAGGGGTTGTTACTTGTCCATTCATCAATTCCAACAACATTGCCGTCTAAAGCAAAAACGTTAGGACCATTTGTTAGAGCAATGATTTTTTCAGGGTTAGTAGGTACTTCTACAGGACCGGTTTCAGATTCATACGTAAATGTATCTGCCTCATTTTCTGCTTCACTGGCATCTGTTGGTTCGTTATTTCCGCATGCACTGAGTAGCATGATAACCAAAAAAACGGAAGAGGCTAAAAATCGCCGCATAATACAATCTCTCCTTTATACATAAGGGATAATTTAATTAATAATGATAATCATTATCAATACTTTCTATTATATAGCAAGGTCACTCTCTGTCAATCTACGATTATTTAACGATAAGAATATCATTTTCATGTGAAAAAAAGAGTCAGGTAGAAATAGAGGCTTTTATGGAGCTAAGTTAAACGATAAATTTTAAGGTGCCCAAAACGGTTTAACAGCTGAATAGGGTGACCTTGTAAAAGTATAATTGTCTATGAACTATTTCAAGTAAATGAACGAAGGCTTCTCAGATAAACTTATGAGAAGCCTTTTTCTTAATAGTATTGCACGACAAAAAGATATGTCACTTTTGTGAATTGAGGATGTATAGAAGGTATAACGTAAGCAGTAGTACAAGCTATCATAACGCCCTTGTATCTTACATTTTAATTCGTACCTTTTTTGTCACTGATCTAACCGACCAAAGGGTTAAGGCGATTAAAAGCAAGAGCACTAGCAACGTGACACCTAATGGAAGAACATTTAATCCCGATAACGTGTTAAGAATAGGCAGGTCAAGCGATAGCCTAAGGAGTGTATCCACCAACATTAAAACCACTAACGATATAAAAATAGAGACGATACCATTAACAGTGCTAAAGCGGTAAAAACTTGTACTGATTAACCAACCGAGTAAATAATACACAAAAATGTTTAAACTAAAGATTGCAATAGATAATCCCCAATGACTTTGTGGATCCACATAAGGTGTTAAAATAATTGCTTGCACAATATCGCCTACAATATCACTATCAACCTCTAATATAACGCTATTTAGATCAGGCTCTCTAATAGAAATACTCGTCATCGCGTTCAAAATAACACGTTCCACGAAAGAGATCATGTAGGTGATGAACGGAATGGTAATGGCTAATCCACCAAAGGCTATAAGTGTCCCTTTAAAATAATCTTTTCTGGTGACTCCATGTTCAACATAATAGGGGAGAAAGTAAATAGATATTATGCCGATAACGAGCATATATATGTTTGTCACAACAAACATGGCATTATAGAAGCTATCTATATCTCCACCTTGGATATATGCCAGAACGATTTTTATAATATGAATGACTAGCATCACCCCGAAAAATCCAAATGTCCAATTTAATTGTGCGAAGAACATATCCCTAGCTACTTTTGGATAATTACTTATCTGTTTCATCTTCATTTCCCCCCTTTGTTAAATAGATGAATAGATCTTGTAGTGGAAGAGGTGCTATTTCGAGACCTTTAGCTAAGGCAGTCTGCCGCTCCTGATCAGTAAGTTCCCCATAAATTGAGACAGACTTTGTACCTCCTAAATTTTGAATGTTGATCTGTTTTTTTGATTGCACAATCTCATCAACGTGATCAGCATGACCAATAATCGTTGCTCCCTTTGCCATCAGAGACGTATACTCCTCCTGAATTAAAAGCTTTCCTTTATCTAATACAATGACTTCATCAAATAAATAGTCCATTTCTGAGACGAGGTGGGTTGACATAATGATCAGCCTAGGGTGCTTTTCTTGATCCTTTAACAATTCTTTATAAAAAATGTCTCTTGATGGTGCATCCATATTGACGTAAACTTCATCAAAAATCGTAATCGGTGTTCGAGATGATAAACCGATAACAGCATTTAAAGCAGATTGCATGCCTTTTGAAAATGTTTTGATTGGTTTTGTGACATCAAGTTTAAACAGACTGATGAGGTACTCGGCATACTCTTTATCATAATTAGGGCGATAGCGTTCGAGCCCTTCAAGTGTTTTTTTAACCGTGTCGGTCTCGTCTGAATAATCTTTGTTATAGATAAAGCCTACTTGCTGCATCATGTGAGCATTCTCAAATGGGTTTTCACCATTTAGCGTAACCGTACCGGAAGAAGGTTCACAAAAGGAGGCTAATATGGAGAGAAGGGATGTTTTTCCGGCACCATTTCTTCCTAATAAACCATATATTTTCTCCCCACTTAGTTCGCACGTAACCTGATTAAGTGCGGTATGTGTCGTATATCGTAAACTAACATTGTTGAAGTTAACGTTCATGACCTCTCACGTCCTTTTACTTGTTTAATAAAGTTTATAATGTCATCTTCTTCAAATCCTAATTTATCAGCCTCTTCTACGAGCATGACAACATAATCATCAATAAAAGATTCTTTTCGAGCTTGAATAAGCTTTTCTCTCGCTCCTTCTGCTACAAACATGCCAATTCCTCTCTTCTTATAAAGAATCCCTTCATCAACTAATTGATTAACCCCTTTTGATACGGTGGCATGGTTAATTTTATAAAAATTAACGAGTTGATTTGTTGAAGGGGCTTGCTCTCCTTCTTGAAGTTGATTATTGATTATTTGATCTTCAATTTTTTCCCTTATCGTTAAGTAGATAGGTTTATCAGTTCGCATTGTTATCGCCCACTATTCTTTATTAGTGTTATACACTTAGATGGTTATATAGTTATGTATATAAGTATATAAGTTATTTTAAATTTGTCAAGGGTGGTGATGTAAAAAAATAAAAAGCGCTCTCCAGCTGTGTAGGGAGAAGGCAGTCGTTTGCTAAACGGTAGAAACAATATGATTTAATGTAATGTTTAAATCGTAAGGGGAGATTTTGCTAGTAGAAGTACGCTGTCTAGAGTGAGGAAAGTTGTCTATTATTTCACCTAAAAAAAGATATGTGAGGCGTTTAAAAACAGAAGAAAAACGACGAGTTCGACGGGGGAAAGAAAGAGCTAGACCTAATTCTAGCTCTTTCTCCATGTGCATCTTTCTTGGTGGATGGTGGTCTTATTCCAATGAAAAGTGATAGGAGCTATTTAGCTTTCTTCAGTAGTAGCACTTTCAATGTTACCTAAGTTCACAAGTGAAGCAAGAATGCCTTGAAGAACACCGAGCAATTGTTGTACCTGATCTTCAGTAAGTTCTGTAGGCGAACTAATTCGTATACAAGGGATTTCCACTTGAAGTTCAATACCTAACAAAACAATATCGATTGGACATGGAATTCCGAGACACAATATTTCATCACCGGTACAACAGCTGTCAGGACACACGTTATTATTGTTATTTCCCATTTGTCATTCCTCCTTTCAGTCAAGCTAATCCTATCTATATGAAGCAAGTCCTTTACAGCTTGTTTTCTTACCTATTTAACGCTTTTTTGGATGAAAAATCTTACAAAAAGGCGCTTGGAGAGAATGAAGATGTCCATTCTTTCTATAAAACAGAGACATAGACTATGAGTGTTCAAAAATCTATTTTTAACGATCGAGGTCCAGATGAATGATCTTTATCACAGAAAAACGCTCGTAAATCTCCGGCTCAAAATAGAGAGGAGAGCTAAAACGCTATTTAGACGAGAGAATAACGGGCGCTAATGTCCTAATTGAAGGGGCGTTTTATAGCAAGAAAAGGAAGGGGTTTAACATGACATCACATAAGACTACTAGATTAGGAGAAGAAACTAAAAAAGGGACGATCGGAATATTGGCAGCACGATCGCACAAAGCGCTGAAGGGGAAGTTAAATCATCTAAATGATTTAGCAGCGTCCTTTATGAGTATTAAGGTGATGGCTTTTTCTTTACAAGGCGTTAAAAAACAAGACATGCTGATTAGCGGCTATGTGTATAGTCCCTCTGAAAGGAAGTGGACATGGTCCACCTCACCTATGCCACGAGCAGTTATTAATCGGATGACGTTAAAACATCAGTGGCAGAACTACTTCAAACGGACACTTGGTTCTAATATGATTAACAATATGACGTTTAATAAATGGGAGATGTATGAATGGCTTTCAGATTCCCCTTATTTCGCGACATTTTTGCCTCTTACATGGTTAATGAGAGGGCCAACGGATATTATTCATTTTGTAACCCTTTATAAACAATGCTATATCAAACCTGTTAACGGGAGTTATGGTAAAGGTATTTTTAAAGTATCTAGGGACGAGAAGGGTTATAAAATAGAGAATATGAATACGCATAACATGAAAAAGGCGACTTCATATATAAATGAGCAGGGCCTCATCGCGTATGTTACACAACACTGTAAAAATAAAACATTTATTCTGCAGCATGTAATTGACTTATATGTGGCAGATCGGCCTGTTGATTTCAGGCTTATTCTTGTTAAAGATGCATCATCTCAGTGGCGAGATGTAGGATTGCTAGCTAGAAAAGGGAAAAGACATGAAATAGTCAGTCACACAGGAATAGTGAAAAATGGGTATTCAGCGCTACGAAATATCATGACACTCACTCGCCACGAGGCGATGAAATTAAATCAGCAAATGAGTGAAGTGGGTTTAGCGGTAGCTAAAGAAATGGAGACATTCGGAGGTCCAGAATGTAATTTGGGGAATTTAGGCATCGATTTTGGAATTGATAAAGACCAACGTCTTTTTGTGATCGAAATAAATCATCGAAACCCGCGACATCGTATGGCATTGGATGCTGGTGAGTGGGCGATTTATAAAGAAGCAAACGCCTTGTTAGCAGACTATGCCACAAGGATTGCGGTAGATGATTAAATATACTATTTCTAACAAAAAGGCAAAGCCCCTCATTTTATAGTCTAAGTAGGCTCTACCTCTCTTTCATATAGTATGACTAGAAACGAAAAAGGAGGGAAGCGATGTTAAGAAAAAAGAACAATAGAGCCAACTAGTATAAAGGGAAAAGAAGGCGGCGTAATCTTTATAGTATAAATGCTTTATCAAGAGATTTATCACAGATAAATCTCTTGATTAACTCAACTACCAATCAGTGGGAGAAGAACGAAATCCCCCGCTGATTGAAGGTTCATTTTATGCCGCTGTCGTTTTGGACAAGAATGACACAAGCCGAGTCAATCTGTTTTCTGTCTAACCTCTTAAAGCGTATTACCGCGATGGAGGATTGGAAGGAGGAATCATCATGAACATTAAAACGATTAAAACGGAAGAAGTCGATAAATTGTATCTTCCGAAGACAATCACCATCTCAAAGCCTGAATTAATAGCACTAGAGAAAGTGACTTTCCACTTTGGTTCTCGGAAAAAAGAATTAGCTCTCGAATTTCTAGACGAGTTGAGCCAAAATGAGATGGGATTATCACACAATGTGAAAGACAAGATGGGCATTCCTGATATATGCTTTGAACTGACGATCATGGGTGATCAAATAAGGATAGGCCCAGTTATATTGTATTTAGTATCAAAGAGGCTCATTACACGTTTAGAAATCTTGAAAGAGCGGATTGAGAAGTCAGTTTCCTTTGATGGTTTAATTTTACTCAGCACTGTGGACGGAATTAATACAGACGCAGACCAAATTGAAGGCTATTATTTTCAACCTAGTACAAATACGGAAGACGCTCAGTGGAAAGAAGGAGTCTTTCCGTATCCCGATGCTATATTTAAAAGAGTTGTTACCTCGGAAGAAATGACTGAGCATTTGTACGACAAGACAAATGGTCGTATCTTTAATTCTCATTATTTTAATAAATGGGACATGTGGGAGTGGTTAGCCCCTGATTCCTTTATAAGGAGGCATCTTCCTTATACGCAAGCTCTTACGTCATTAGATGATATTTATCAGATGCTTGATGTGTATGAGTGTGTATATTTAAAGCCTAAAAGTGGGTCTGGTGGTAAAGGAATTATACAAATGAAAAAGGGGCAAAAGGGAACGTACGAACTGACGTCGCAAAAAAAGGGATTATATCAGATTGAACAATTAGAAAACGACCCGATAATTGATAAAATAATAAGAAATAAAGAGGATTATATGATTCAGCAGGACGTTGGTTATCTGCATGATACGAGAAATGTGGATTTTCGTATTTACATGCAAAAAAATGAAACGCAAGAATGGACATGTACTGGATTAATTGCTAGGTTTGGAAAACCAGGAAGTGTCACAACTAATTTGCGTAATCTTGACTATTTACTAGAAGGAAAAGAGGCATTTAGAAAGCTTTTCAATAACAGTGAACACGATCTTAATCAGCTAGAGAAAAAAGTGAAAAATATATGCTCATATGCATGTGAACTCCTTGATCAGCATGGTTGCTTTGGCGATATCGCAATAGATTTCATTTTGGATAATAGTGGACATGTTTGGATTTTAGAAATGAATAAACGATATGGCTATAAAAGTTTTTCAATTATTGAAGATTCATTACTTTATAGAAAAATTATAAGAAAACCATTTATGTACGCAAGTTCACTTGCAGGCTTTCATGTGAAAGATAAACGTAAACTAAAAAAAAAGAAGCAAGATCAATTGTTTATCAACACGATGATAAAGTTATTAAATAATGAACCAAATGTTAAGCCTATCGTATCAGATTCATGCGAACTTGTGATGTTTGGGAAAGAAATTGTTCATTATCAAAAAAGTCATCACAAATCGAAAGAGAAAAGAACCGAGTCTATCCATTAAAGAGCATCAAAACTGATTCTTTTAGAATGTATAAGAGTTAAAGGTGAGAGAGTGAAGGATAGGAAAAGCTGCCCGCATTGATAGCGGGCAGTATTCAACAGTAGTAGCACATACTTACGAGATAGCGATTAATCCTTTGAGTGACGCTCACCAACTTGGAAATCGTCAGCATGCTTAAACATGTATTCCACCGTAACAGGCGCTTGTCCTGTTAGTTTTTTAAAATCGTCAGTGAAGAGGTCCATTTTTCCTAAACGAATGGCTTGGGCAAAGGTTACCATCCCCTCTGATGAAAAGGGGGCCTCTGAACCTTCTTTAAATTTGCCATCTGTCGTTCTAGGAACCCCCATGGCATCAAATATTGCATAATTTTCTTCATCGGTAATTTCTTGATAAGCGACGTTGTTCCCTGTTACCTTGTTACCGATTGAAACAAAATCAGACATTGTCATTAACTCAGGTCCATTTATATTTAAAATAGCACTCTTATAATCTGTTGATGTTAGAGCATGAGCCACCGCTTTAGCACAATCTTTCCGAGATATATAGGCCATTTTTCCATCGCCTTGACTATTTTTTAATACGCCGTCTCCTTTTACATACGTGAAATAATTCGTAATCATCGCTTCAGCATATTGAGAGTTGCGAAGGAAAATAAAATCTAATCCTACACTGTTAATATAATCCTCCGTATAGTTGTGATCTATTTTTTCAACACTTGGATTTGTTTCATCCGCCGCATTGACGAGTGATGTATAAATGATTTGTTTGACACCTGCTTCTTTTGCAGCATCTACGACGTTTCGGTGAGCACGTTGGCGTTTTAAACCTACAAATGGCATAGAAATTAATGCCAATTTCTCAGCACCGGCAAACGCGTTTACAAGACCATCTGATGTATTAAAATCTGTTACATGTGTTTCAATGCCTTGTTCGGCGTACTCTTTTAGCGCTTCAGGATTGTAGCTGCAAAAAATAACCTGATCGTGCTCGACTAACTTTAACAAATAGTTTGCTGCTTGCTTTCCTAGATTCCCATCAATACCTGTAAGTAGTAATTTTCCCATCGTTAACACTCCCTCTTTAGAATTAATGACAACTTTATATTATGTGAAATAATGAGCAAAGTCTAACGCGAAAACCGTATGGGCTATTGGGAAAACCAATGACGTAGTTGCTCAATAAAAGGTTGTATTGCTGGATTCATATTATCCTTTAAATATGCTATTTCTATTTTATATGTGTGACAAGAATCTTTTAGTGGGATTAATTGAACTTCCTCTTTCGGATAAGCTAGTCGATAATTCTCTGGAAAAAAACCAATTAAATTCTCAGTGATGATATGAAATAATTCTGTTTCTACATCATCTACCGTGCAAACAATATTCGGCTCATAACCATCCTCTATAGCGTTTTGAATCATGAGGTAATAGGAGTTTCCAATTGCTGTGGCGTTTAACATGACGAGCGGAAACGCATAGAGTTCTTCTTTTGTAATAGCGTCACGATTGAACAACGGGTGTTGGTGGCTTACGACGGCACAGTACTTTCCTCTATATAAGGAATGCGTTTGTATACCGTCTTTTTCTTTAAACTCTGAATCAACAGCAATCGCTACATCATACAGGCCTTTCTGCAAGAATTCAGAGATATTCTTTAACATTACTTTTGATAATTCCAGACGAATGTGTGGATTTGTTTCTTTAAATGTAGGAATCAACGGTAATAGCTGTTGAATATCAGTGAATGCTGAATATTCTAAGCTTAAAAAGTGATCTTGATGAAAATTGATCATTTTCGTCTTCATATGACTGTATTGCTTCCAAAGTACGAGTGCCTCTCCATAAAAAAGCCATCCAGCTTTTGTAGGCTCAATAGGGATCTGTTTTCGGTTAATTAATTGCACATCAAATTCTTTTTCTAATGAGGCCACTTGTTGGCTTATAGTCGTTTGCGACACAAAATTTTTCTTTGCTGTCTCAGTAAAATTTCGACATTCAACGAGATCAATAAAATATTTAATCTTTTCAATATTCATGTTGACCCCCTATCACTTTTTAATAGTATAATTGTCTACCGCTCTATGGAAAGTTGCGACCACGTCATAGTTTCTTTTATATTATTTTACCGAAAAACAGGCTAAAGATTAGCTTTAAATTTAACTTTTACGTAACAGTTTGGTTAATGTAAAGTAGGGGACTGCGATTTTCTGGCTGCTTTCAGAGTTAGTCTCGTTTGAGAGTTCACTATTATTAGAAGAGGATGAGTGACATGCCATTAGAAATATAAGTAGTAGTATTACCTCTATATAGGTGATAATAGCCAGTTACCGATAAGAGAACGGACATTTGTCTTTTTTTGTTAGGAGGTCATCATATGACGAACATACAAATGACACAAAGAGACTTATAGCAGATAACCTTAGTATGATAAGTTTTTACGATAGAATTGTTGATAGCTATATCGTTGTATTTTCAATATATTAAGGCATTGGATGTGATCATTGCTACAAGTGTCATTTTAAAAAAGAGGGATATAAATAATAAAGGAAGAGTTATCTTGTAAAATATAAAATACTAGGTGACTAGCATAATTATCGATGATAGTAGACTGTTACCGTTTCTATTAAACTGATTAAACCATACATTATCTCAACACGTATAAAGGAGTTGATGAAAGTGTATGGTTTTTCTATGGTGAAAACGATGAGGACACATGCAAGAAAATTAGATAAATCTTGTAGAGATTACGTGATGACGATGTACAAACCATTTAGACGAACACCGTGTTTTTTGCATAAACCGTTAGAAAGGTTTTTGAAGAGAGTAACCAAGCTATCAGTGATTATACAATTTGAGAATAAGTGCCTTCATGAAGGGTGTAAAGAATTTGACGCCATTGTGAAAAAGTATGGGAGATGTAAACGGAAGAGAACATTCTCCAGTATATCTTGTTGTAGTGCCACTATTACACCGCAAGCGTTAGAAGATCTCCTTTCTTCATGTCATTCTCTAAAAAAGATCTTCTTAAATAGAGAGGTAGCCGCATTTTTGGACACTGCTGTAGAAGCTAGTCATGCTCAACAAATCGTGCGTCAGGGTAATGACGTGACAGGTGAGGGAGTCAACATTGCAATCATTGATACGGGTGTGTATCCACATGAAGACCTGAACGGAAGAATAACGGGATTCGTGGACTTCATTAATAATCGAACTGATCCTTATGATGATAATGGACATGGTACCCATTGCGCAGGTGATGCAGCAGGCGATGGAAGCGCTTCTGGCGGCTTATATAAAGGCTCTGCTCCAAGAGCTAACATTATTGGGATTAAAGCGCTTGATAAAAACGGGGCCGGGTCTTTAGCCACAATCATCGAAGGGGTGCAATGGTGTCTTGATTATAATGAAAGCAATACAGATGATCCTATTCATATCATAAGCATGTCGCTAGGTGCGGCAGCGCAGCAATTTGAGAATGAAACAGATGACCCGATGGTACAAATCGTTAATGAGGCGTGGCATGCCGGAATTGTCGTCGTAGCCGCAGCCGGTAACTCTGGTCCTGAACCGACTACAATTGCTAGCCCAGGAATTAGCAGAACCATTTTAACAGTCGGAGCGTTAGATGATCGTGACACAGCCGATCGAACAGATGATGATGTGGCAGACTTTTCAAGCAGAGGACCAACAATCTATGGCATCGAAAAGCCAGATATTCTTGCTCCAGGAGTGGATATTACATCATTGAGATCACCAAACTCAAGTCTAGCAAAATCTCAAAAAGGAGATGAATCAGCTGATTATATCACGTTATCTGGTACGTCAATGGCAACACCGATTTGTGCAGGTATTATTGCACTAATGATTGAAGTTAACCCAGATCTCACGCCGGATGAGGTTAAAGAAAAGATTAAAAATGGGGTGGATTTGTGGGACGATAGAGACCCAAATATTTACGGTGCTGGTTATATCAATGGTGAGATGGCGGTGCCAGACAGCTAAATTAGGGATCAAACCTGTGTTAATCATTTAGTGATACAGTGATGGTCACTGAGAAAGGGAACGGCCTTTTCTCAGTGACCGGTTTATTACGTAGAAATCACACCTAGGTTCTGTATGTCATGCTCTCACATACATAGTAAGCTCATCAGGTGAACCATACTTCTTCATTCATCCATGTATGCAATCTTTAAAGAAGATTTTAAATTCTACATGTATCTATATAATACATAGGCGCACAAGCAAGAAGGACCTTTTTATCAAACCAAATAATAGGTGAAAAAAAAGTTTAATTGTTAATGAAAAATGGAATGAGTAGACTAACAAGCTAAAATTTATAAAGGAGGTCATCACATGAGTGTACTTCAAAAAATTGCGTTAGTTATTGTGATTATTGGTGCAGTGAACTGGGGGCTAATCGGCTTTTTTGGATTTGACCTCGTAGCGGCTATGTTTGGAGGACAGGGAGCAATTGTTTCGCGAGTGATCTATGCTATTGTTGGTTTAGCAGGTTTATACAGCATCTCGCTTTTTACAACTGAAGGTGCTATGGAAAGAAGTCCTCAAACACAGTACAATAACTAAGAAAAGTGTTTGAGTGAATCTCATATGTAAGTAACACTTATGACAGAGTTAAGGCCTTCCAATAGCTTTAAAGCTACTGGGAGGCCTTTTTAAGTAAAAAATGATCACCTAAATCTCTCCTAGTTCTAGAAGATGTACAAAAAATGCGTTTAAATCTTTTAATTAGTGGAAGGAAGAAAAATGGAATCGCAAAGAAAATAATCATAAGGGAGGGAGGAGTATGCCAGATACATTTGATGATAAAAACTACTTGGGAATAAAGATGGGGAAATTTAAGCTCTATTTTAGAAAAAGGTATCGTCTTATTACGACGGTAAACGATTTATTAATCGGAATATTATTCGTGGCTGGAAGTTGCTTTAATTTTTTTTCAACGACAGAGATAGTTGGAATGGTTTGCTACTTAGGTGGAAGCTTGTTTTTAGCCAGTCGCCCGATCTTAAGAATAATGCATACTACGGCGTTAAGAAATGAGATGAAAGAGTCAGAGAATTATAATCCGAACAAAGCTGAACGTCAATGATAATAGCAGTTCAAACATAGTGATATTCATTCTCAATAATGAGAGAATGAAAGGGAGTTATGAGTGTAGAATTAATGCATTTCCTATGGGAAGGTTCGCTATGAATGGTGTTAGCAACAACATATAGCACAGACAAGCGCTTGTCTGTGCTATATTGTTAAGTTATGTTTTATCACTTATTGCTTTAATTCTTTTGATCATAAGCTAGGATGAAATCTTCGAGAACATGCTGATAGTCTTTAACAGAATCCATGTAAACCATTTCGTTATCTCCGTGCCAATCGTGCCCCACTGGACCGCATTCTACAGAGGCTCCCCCATACTTAGTAAAAAACTGTCCGTCGTTTGAACCGTGTTGTCCGTAAATATTCACTTGTTCTAGCTGAGTTTTTCGTTTAATGGCGTCAGCAAGAACTTGAACGAAAGGGTTGTCTTCTTTCGTTGTGACCGGCTGGTTACAAATATGGATTGTGACTGTACCATCAGTAATCTTCTCGATTTGTTCAAAAATAGCAGAAGGAGACTGGTGTGGCAAATATCTAATATCAAGTGACATGTGGCACTTTTCGGGCACTTTATTATAGACAGTCCCTCCATTTAGCTTTGCGAGGTTGATAGAGGGCTTATCAAACATCGGCGGTGCCGTTTCTTGAGCAAATGGAAGTTGAAAAATTTCTTCGTATAAATTATAAGCTTTACTTATGGCGTTATTTCCTTCCCAAGGGCGGCTGCCGTGAGCGGGTTTTCCTCGTATGGTAAAATCAAGCTGTAGGACACCCTTAGATTGAATAGCAATCCCCATATTAGTCGGTTCGCCACAAATAATAAAATCACCTAAATAGCCTTGTTCAGTTAAATATTTTGTGCCGTTTACACCCCCAGTTTCTTCATCAGGCACAATTTGCAGCATAATTGATGTAGAAAGAGACTGGTCTTTTAATTTTGCTACAGTTTCCATCATCGTTGCCACGCCTGCCTTCATATCAACGGCTCCGCGCCCGTACATTTTTCCATCAAGAACGTAAGGGTGGAACTGTTGATCTTCTGCCTCAATCACATCCACGTGGCCATTTAATACAATGGTTTCCTCACCTTTACCAATTTGGCAAACAAGCATGTGGTAACCATTATTTTTAATTTTTTTGACTTCAAGCCCACGATTTTCGAGCCAACGCTGACAGTAAGCAACCGCTTCATTAGCGCCTGCTTTTGTAGAACTATCAATCTTAATTAATTCTTTTAATAAGGTGATAGATTCACCCATCGTATCTCCTCCCAAGGTATCTGCCGTTAAAATTGTTCTTTGTAAATGTCTATTAAATGCAAATTTATTGTGCTGTTGCGGTATATTTCCCTTTTTTCTTATCTATTTGAACGACGGTATCATGTCGAGCCAATTCAGTGTGTGAATTTTGAGTGAGCCATTCTTTTTTGAGCTCATGACCTGCTGTGATAGCAATAATTGCCGCAGGAATATCAGCTCCCGCTCGGTGAGAAAAGGCATACCCACCTCCGAAACGAGGGTTTATATCAATGACATAATAATGGGAACCGTCATAATAAACATCAGTGTTAATATAACCGGCGTGGCCAAGATTTTTGCCCAACCTTTCGGCAATACCTAATAATTCAGGATCGTTAACCGTAACACATCGATCCACATCTCCACCTCGCATATCCAATTGCTTGCGAATAAATGATGTAACAAAATGGCCATTTAAATCGTTGAATATATCCACACTGAATTTTTCACCTTCCACCACCTCTTGAATAATCACATTATCCTCAGCCTTTTTATAAGTGGCGTTATCTAGTGGTGTTGCTTTTATCGTTTGTACAGCATGTTGGTAAGCAAATTTCATTTCTTCAATGCTATTCACGAATTCAATGGCTATTGAGGCTGACCCGTTACGAGGTTTCACGATTAAAGGAAATGACACATCATTATTTTCTATAGCTTCAATAGCTTCTTCAACGTGGTTGTAAGAGCGAGGTGCTTTAACATCAAAGGATTCCAACAGCTCACGATACTTGCCTTTATCTCTCACTTTATCGACTATAGGAATATCTGGTGTAAAAACAGAGACACCTAGACGTTGAAGTTCCCTTTTATGGGCAGATAATTTTGGAACTTCCCAATCGTTTAGAGGTACAAGGCACCTAACCTTATGGCGTTTACAAATCTCAAAAATAGCCGCCATATATTGTTCATCTGTTTGATGGGGAATGATGTAACTTTCATCTCCAACTTGAAGTGAAGGTGCATTGTCCTCTGGATCAGCTACAATTACTTTCCCAGTTATATTGGCATTTTTTAAAGCTTGTTGGAAGAACCCAACAAAATCTATTCTTCTAGCAGTCGATGTCAATAATATGTTCATAGATTATCCTCTCCTTGTTATTTGATCTTTAAAATGTGTTACTAATCGCTATACCCATTGCTAACATTGTTAAGCAATATAACAAAAAATTAGGTTTTAGGGGCTAGTTTTTCTTGTATGTGATGGTGGTGAGGGGAGGAATTAACTGTTAATTTATCACAGATAAGCGTCCGTAAAACTCCGTCTCAAAATAGAGAAGATAGGTAAATCTATTTAAGCGGGAGATAACGGACGATAATGTGCTAATTAACTCAACTACCACTGATTGAAGGTGCGTTTTATAACATGGATTGCCATCAATCATTGAAGCACAATAGTCACATGTACATATCGCGTAAAGTAGCCGATAACTAAACTAGAAGGTTGGTTAATCATGTTAATTAAGAGGAGGCTCTCCATGAACATTATGAACAACGCCATTCAGTTAGCTGAAGGTTTCCATTCCTTGCTTGGTGAAGATACCATGCTCGGTATAACAGATAGAGAGGCATTTATTTATTATTTGCCATCAGCAAAAGTAGACTTTGGGTTAAAAAAAGGAACCCCTATTTCTCCAGATGATCCTAATTTAAAAGCAGCACTTGCAGGAAGAAATGGGTCTGTTATTATACCAGCAGATGTTTATGGTATGTCAGTACATGCAAAATCATTTCCAATTAAAAATGAAGAAGGCCATGTGGTCGGTGCATTTGCTATAGCGACACCATTAGACAACCAAGAGAAAATGGACGCCTATATGAAAGACATCCATCACATTATTGAAGGCTTGCAAAATAGTGTTCATGTGGTAGCGGCCCATTCTCAGGAGTTAGCCGCCTCAAGTGAAGAAATCTCAACCCAGGCGAAGCAATCACTTGATTTATCTGTTAGAACAGAAAGTGAAACGAGCCAAATTAAAAGTATTCAAGAACAAACAAATATTTTAGGATTAAACGCGTCAATAGAAGCGGCCCGAGCAGGTGAAGCAGGAGCTGGCTTTTCCGTAGTAGCTAAAGAAGTAAGAAAGCTATCCGGTCAGACGACTGAAGTCACCACGACTATAAGCAATTCTTTAGGTGATATAACGAAGACGATGAACAACTTATCAGAAAATGTGGAGCAAATTAAAAGTGCTTCAGCCGAACAAGCAGAGTTAGTGACAGAGTTCAGTGATTTAATTGATAGGTTAAACACTATAAGCACAGAAATGAAAGGGTTTATGGAAAAAGTAATAAAATAAAGAAATAAGTACAGGGTAACTTAGCTCAAAAGGCGGACGATATTAAAATCGTTCGTTTTTTTGTTGTGAGGCCTTCTATGATAAAAGGACATGGTGACACCCTAATTCCTGAAATCGATTTCGTTTTTCGATTCTGTCTTATTGTATCGTTGCCATTAGTCAAACATATAGTGGTATTAACCAGCAATAACACAAAGTTAATTGATGAACACCTGCCTGGATGCAAGTTGACATCGCATAAGAGCTTTGAAGGTGAGGGGGACGATTGATGGTTAAAGTGATAAGTTTAATTGAAGCAGTTAGCAAAATTCATGACGGTGACACACTTATGGTCGGTGGTTTTATGACGAATGGTTCGCCAGAGAATCTTATAGATACACTTGTGGAGAGGAATATTCAGAACTTGACGCTTATTTGTAATGATACAGGATTTATCAATAAAGGGATTGGTAAGCTTGTTTGCAATCAGCAACTAACAAAGATTATCACATCTCATATAGGAACGAATAAAGAGACCGGGCGGCAAATGATGGCTGGAGAAACCGAGGTGACACTCGTTCCGCAGGGGACGTTAGCAGAGCAGATTCGAGCCGCTGGATTTGGTTTAGGAGGTGTTTTAACACCGACAGGAATCGGGACACGTGTTGAAGACAATAAGCAGACTCTCACACTAGATGGCAAGAAATATTTAGTAGAACGGCCTCTTAAGGCAGATATCGCACTACTTTATGCGTCAAAAGTAGATCGATTTGGCAATATTATTTATTATGGTTCCACTAATAACTTTAATGATGTCATGGCGAGTGCCGCAACGGTCACGATCGTAGAGGCAGAGGAAATCGTGGAGGTTGGGGAAATCGCTCCTCATGAAGTGATGACACCTGGTATCTTTGTGGATTATATCGTACGAGGAGGTGGAGCCGATCATGACGAAAGAACAGAAACAACTTTTAATAGCTAAACGTGTGGCTAAAGAATTGCCGGAGGGATCTCTCGTTAATTTAGGAATTGGACTTCCGACGAAAGTTACCGCTTTTATACCTGAAAATAAACATGTCATGTTACAATCGGAAAACGGTTTTGTCGGGTTAGGGCCTGTTCCCATTGATAGAAGTGACGAGACACATGTTGTCAACGCAGGAGGTCAGCCTGCTAGCATATTAAAGGGAGGAAGCTGTTTTAATAGTGCCACATCATTCGGGATTATTAGAGGTGGTCATGTGGATGTCACCGTACTAGGCGCTCTCCAAGCGGATGAAAAGGGAGACATCGCAAGCTATATGATACCTGGTAAAATGGTCCCTGGTATGGGGGGCGCGATGGACTTGCTCACCGGGGCGAAAAAAGTGATCGTTGCTACCGAACACACTGTCAAGGGACAACCGAAAATTCTCAAGCGATGCACGTTGCCATTAACAGCTAGTGGTGAGGTAGACATGATTGTGACGGAAATGGCAGTTATCAAAGTCACACCACAAGGTCTTATTGTAACGGAAATAAATGCCGATTATACTTTTGCTGATGTTCAAAATGCGACAGAAGCTAAACTTCATGAGGGAGATGAGATGAGGACGATGGTGTTTGAAGAGAAGTAACATGAAGAGATAAATCAGAAGCTTAAATTTGATTTGCCATTAACTCGCGTAGGCGGGTTTTTTTAATCACAGATAGCCGCCCTTAAAGCTTCCTGTGCAAAATAGACAAGGTGAGTGACATCTATATAGGCTGGAGCTAAGGGCCGCTAAAGTCCTGATTGAAGGTTCGTTTTATGGCAAAAATGAATTAGATAGTGATTGTTTGATAGCGTGAGCGGTCGGGGATGGTTAACGCAAACTTCTCAAGGTGACCTATGTTTTAAAAAGTTTCCATACGATATTTGAGCTTACTTTCTCTGTTTCACTCATTTGGATGAGTGAGTCTAAAGACCTATAAATGAAAAACATCTCTAAAAGGTAATAAAAAAACAGATCATTTCTCCTATTTATACCAAAAGACGCTTCAATTACCATTAATAAATAGAGTATATGACATAAAATTCAATCTTTTTAGTTTTTATGACGGTAAAAGTTAAATGAAGACACAATGTAAAAGGGAGTCATTCGTCGTGAGTAGAGAGAAGCAATTACTGGCAGGAGAGGTGACACATTTTTTCCTAAATACACCAAATCAAGAGGGTGTTTGTCTGTCAATTCATTTTGGCACAGGGTATGGAAACCGACTTATTTCCATTGATAATAACATGCGTTGGATAGGAAGCGGAAGTTCTAATATTTTGATTAATAGTTTGAAAAATAAGATAAAAAGTCTTTATCCGAGCATTGAGTGTCATGTTGACGTGACGATGGATACGGCGACATTAACCTTGAAGATGACGGTTCTTGAGTTTAAAGAAAATGTTGAAAGTCTATTATCTTTATTACTTTCTAAAGAGATCACAGCAGAAGAATTTGAGGAACAAAAAGCCTTGTCTTATGAGCGATTCACGACACATTTACAAAATGTCACGTTCAGAAGCTTAATGGATATTCAACAATATGCTATCCCAAATAGAACGTATAGTACTGATTTAATTAAACAAGACCTTTTAGATGTCTCCTATGAAGACATCATCTTATTATCAAACACATTATTCAAGCCTATTAATACGGTGTTGGTCATCTGTGGTAATGATACGCACGAACTAAGTCAAGCTATAAACGCAAAAAGCTTAACGTTTGAACAGGAAGATGCTACAAGTGCTTATCATGTTTATAAGCAAAACGTCTACGAAGATGAAATCATAACAAAAACTCACACTAATAAGCAAGGCGCTGTTGGTACATTATGCTTTAGGAATCAACCTGGGGCATGGTCATTAGAAGAGGAAGACATGTACTTATTGATTATCAGTGACTTATTGGTCGAAAAGGACGCTTCAGTCCATGTGGCAAAAGATTACGCAAGTATCGTTTATAGTGGTTATGAGTCGGTTGACATGAAAAAGAAACTATTAGAATGTGTTCATTGTAATGAAAGTCAATTTACCAAAGCGGTTGAGAACGTTCAACTAAAGTTAAGATATCTTGTTGAAAAAAGTCCAGAAGTTTTCGGTAGGCTGTTTGGCCAGCACGCTATACAAGGCAAAAACTTAAGCCAGTTACTAAACCCTCCTAAGAAAGTGAATTTTACTAATTTTATTAACTACATCAATCAAATGGCACCACAAGTGAGGGAAACTAAAATCGTCTATTTAGAAGGGGTTAAATAATGGGAGAAATATTAGTCAATCCACAACTCGTTGACCAGTTAAATGACGGGATGTCAACGTCTATTACAAATTTACAAGACTCAGCCACACTAAAAAGTACGGATATGGAAAACACAGTGTTGGATAGTATTGCAAAATATCAAACAATTCTTGCAGAATTTGAAGAAGTACTGGCATTATATGTTCAACTCATGGAGAAAGATATTACAACGATTAATACGGTAAAAAACACGTTAATTGAAGAAGATAATCGTTTAGCTGACTGGAGAATTTTCACAAAATAATAGAGAGGTACATGTTGAATGAAAACACTATCTAATAGAGACATATCTAACTTAAGTAAACACGTAGAAACATATGAAGAAAAAGTGTTAGAAGGCTTGTATGAACATTACAGAACTGTTTTATCTTTTATTAATGGCAATTCTATGCGAGGTGAAGCAGGAGAAGCCACTGTCACTTATTTGAACAATGTACATCTCTATTTAATTAACAAATTTATGAATGTTATATCAGAGTTAGCTTCTGATATGAAACATATAGAAGAAGCATTTTTAGCTTATGAAACATCTAATTACGGTATTGTGAATTCTTCTTTAGTAAATAGCAAACAGACAGAAATTAAACAAATTTTTAATCAATTTGATACACTTGATAACGAATTAAATACGTTGACGAGCGAAATTAACTATATTCCAGGGGTTTCTTCTCTGAAGAGCAGTGTTCTCATTAATGAATTTAATAAAACATTTGATAAAATGGATGAAATTGTTGATAATTTAGAAGAGAAAGATTTAAATCTGACTAATCACTTAGAAAGTTTAAGTGCGCGCGTGCAAGAACTTAAAACAGCCATAAAGGATGTAGAAGCTCATTTTAAAACTGATGGCGGATTTTCTAGCGAAAAAGTTTCTAATATTGAGTCTTCTAGCTGGTATACGCAAGAGAAGAATGATGTTTTTGCAGACTTGTATCGTGATTCGCCATTTGTAGTTGATGAAGTTAAAGAGACGGCTTACACACAAGAAGTTGGTTTTGTTACAGATTTTGGGACGAATGTAAGCGGTGTGTATGTCGCTGACCGAGGCTATTCTGTTAACGGTGATATGACTAATTTTACTGCCACTGGACATTTTAGCGGACTAGAAGCGAAAAGTGAATTTACAGGAGATTATATTAATAGTACGACTTCAGCTAAAGTATTATATGGTGATGGAGAGTTATCATTTAAAAATGGCGTGAATATGGAGGCAAATGTTGGTGTAGCACAAGCTCATACAGATTTTATGGTAGGTTGGGATGACTGGAATGTACATGCGTCAGGAGATGCGGGCGTATTGACAGCAGAAGGAAAATTTCAAGCCGATACAGGAGGATTAGCACTAAAAGGGGAGGCTGCGCTCTATTATGTAGAAGCTAAAGGAGGCGTGACTTTAGCCAATACTGATATAGATGTAGGGATAAGTCATGGAAAAGTCGGAGGTGGCTTGGGGCTTACTTGGGATAAAGTCGAAATTGAAATTCATGGATGGATAGTAGGAGGTTCTTTAAGTATAGATTTTCCTTGGTGATAGCTCATAGATGAGGGGAGAAAAGCCAATAATGGATATTAAAAAATATAAAAAAGTCGCGCTTTTATCACTAATTATTAATTTTGCTAGCCTTTTTAATGTTGTGTTAGGACTCTGGTCTTTTATCATGCTTTTGTTTGCATTCTTTATACATAATAATATTAAGCACGCATCAAGGACCCAAAAAGATAAAAAACGTCTAGGTGTTGGACAGACTTTCATGGTAGGGGTATTGATCTTTCTAAGTACGGGACAGACATTCATTGGTATCGTTGCGGTAGCTTCCGCTATGCATACATATACTTTTTTAGCTACCTATCAAGTTATATTGATCTTACTAGCAGTAATAGGCGCAGTGATTTATTATTATTTCTGTATCAACCTCTTTAAAGAGGCATTGAGAGTTGCGAAACAAAAGGAAGTAAATGCATGAAAATAAAGTATCTTTTTGCTGTTTGTATATTCAGTCTCTTGATCAATTTTATTAGTGTCTATAATATATTCATAGGCATCGCGTCTATTTTTCCTCTGCTTATCTTGTTTAACATTAATTTGTTCGTAAAATTAGTCGATAATGCGAATGCTGTTCCAGAAGAGAAACGGCATTTCTTCCAACGGAATATGGCGCATATTGGCAAGGAAAAATCATCTCGAGTCATGAATACATTCGGTTTAATCACAGGCCTAGTTTTGACCTATCTAGGCAGTGCTTTGTTTACTTATACGACATTCTCGCAACGGGCTTCATTACAAGACTATATCGTAGCGAATATCCCGTGGGCACCACTTACATATCTTCTTAGTTTAGCTGGTTTTGCTTTATTTAGTTTATCACTGATATTAGTGACTGCTAATGTGCTGTCGTTAAGAAGGAAGCATCAAATCTTTCAAGGATAGGAATCACCGTCGTAAGAGGAGGAAAGTAAATGGAAACGAGTCAACTTCGAGCGGAATATTCGAGCAAACAGTCCCAACTGTTAGCCTGTCAGGCGGAACACATAACACTTGAAGAAGAATTGGAATTTGTCCGGCAGAAAAAAACGGAACTTCAAACGTTAAAAAATGATGTGATTCAAAATAGAGTGAATGCACTAACTGTTAATTCGTCTATTGATTTTTTGGAATGGGTAGGCAGCAATTATGCCACATTCGCAGAAACCTATGTTGATCGTTTATGTCATGAAAAGTATACTAATTATATTAAAGAGATAGATGACAACTTAGATGCACTCGTTGATGAAGAGAGAAGGTTGGAAAATAAATTACTTGAAAATGATGGCCTAATTGGAAAGCTGAGACAAGGACTTAATTGGCTTAGTGCTGAGATAGAAAAGCTGATAAATTAAAGACGAAAGGACGTCTATCCGTGCATAAGATTGAATTAGTTTTACCTAAAGCACATCAAGACATTCCCATTACACCTGATGTAAAAAGGGAGTTAACAGATGTGCAGCGAGAGTTGAACGATAAAAGTGATCGATTTGCTGATGGAAAAGTACACTTCATTATTTCTAAAGGCTTTTACAAGCATGAGAAAAAATTATTAAGGGTGGCTTCTGTCATTGTTAATAAAACAAATAAAGATATTCAGGGTTTAAAGATGAATTTAACTTTTAAATTAAAAAATCATCCTTCAGCTACCTTTCCAACGATGAAAGGCTTTTTAGATAAAGATTTTTTAGGTTTAATCAAACATGATCAAGCCTTTATTTTGCACCTTGAAGTTCCTTCAGAGGACTTAGGAAACGAGGATCTTGTGTTTCAGCCCCATGAAATGGCAGGGAAAGTGGAGAATTTGGAATATCAATTTCTTAAATAATATTATTTTAATAACCGAATGAACAAGCGAACAATGCTAAATATTTTTAATTGTTTAAAAGAGGATTGAAGTGAAAGGCCGCGACTCTCAGAGAATAGCGAGTCATAGGTCAGTAGTGGAGGTTTAATGTTTGAGTCGGCTTTTACAGGTGTATATTTATGGAGATTGGTTCAACTAAGTAACCTATATAAAAGGAGCTTGTAATGAAAAAAATTTCGATTCCATTAGCATTAATAACCTTATTACTTATAACTGGCTGTAACTCTTCCGTAAGCTCTGGAGAAGATAACAATGACGAAATGAAGGAGTTAACGCTAGAAATGGCAGGACAGGGCTCCCCGCGCGCACTTGTTGAATTAACGAGTTTTATTGAAGAGACCCCTGAATTAGGAACGGCTAACGATGTGAGCTTTCATTCATTTGATATTTATGAAGATTTTGGTGAAGGCACTCAACTTGTATTTTTAATTGTTAATCGACTGCCTTTTAACCTTCAAGATATTTCATTCTCTTTAACGATGGGGGACGGTACAGACGAGAAGAAGGTCTGGGACCAACATCACGTAGTTCTTTCTAAGGAGGATATTGGCACCCTTGAATCCAACCATGCTATTCCTTTTGGCTTAGCGTTAACGGAAGAAATGGAAGAGACATTGAGGAGTATAAATACTGGCCAATTTGTGATAGAAATAGATGATTTTCAGTACGAAAGTGTAGAGTAGAAGAGCAAATAATAGAGTATTGAATGAATGAGGTCTGTGTCTTGTTTTAAAGGCACAGATCTTTTTTATGACAGATAAGTCCTGATTGATTTAACTACCAATCAGTTGTAGAAGAATGAAAACTTCCACTGAAAAAATTCGTTTTATGGTTTCAAACTTATGAAAAAACCCATCAAATTTTTCCAAACGTAAGAGTAAAACGATCCTCCTTGAGCGATATATTTACAAGGAAACCAACATTGTGTTTATAAAAAAACTTCAATTAAAGTAGTTATAAGTTCAATCCCAATTATAGTAAACTATAGGTAATAGCTTTTTATCACATATAAACGTCCGTCAAACTCTTCGCTCAAAATAGAGAGCAAAGCTATTTAGGCGGGAGTTAACGGACGCTAATGTCCTGATTAAATCAACTATCACTCAGTGGGAGAAGATCGAAAACGCCCATTGATTGAAAGGGCGTTTTAAGTGGATTAACTGTACTAAGAAGGATTTATAGCTCTAGTGGCCGACGTTGATTTTTTTCATCCAGATGTCTAAACATTTTAAAGTAGTGAAGGTCGCTCGTAAGAATGGTGAGGAGGAATGTTGTATGTCTCACAGAACAAAAAAAGCGTTAGCCTTTTCTTTAAAAAAATTTTTGGAGCAAACGACTTTAGAGAAAATGACTGTTAAAGATATTGTGAAGGAGTGTGGCGTAAATCGCCAAACCTTTTATTACCATTTTCACGATATTTATGAATTATTAGAGTGGTTATTTCGTACGGAGGTAACCGAAGTCATTGATAATAAAAACACATATGAAACATGGCAGCAAGGTTTCTTACGAGTTCTAAACTATATAGAAACTAACAAAAAGGTCGTGATGAACACATACCATTCATTGGAGCGTGAACATTTAGAAGAGTATCTGTATCGCTTTGTTTACACTCTTATGATCGATGTTATTAACGAGCAAGCAAAAGGAATACGTGTCACAGAAGAGAATAAACAATTTATTGCTGACTTTTACAAATATGCTTTTGTTGGAATTGTCATAGAATGGATAGGCGAAGGTATGCAAGAATGTCCAGAAATGATAAGTGACAATTTAAGTAAGTTAGTTGAGGGTGATATCACTAAAGCACTGTTATATTTACAAAAATAGTTATAGAGTAAGCTTTTAAACAGCCATTTTATAATGAAGGACACCCCTCGTTTGTCATTCTCCACTTCAGACAAGCTATTTATCTTTTATACACATCATTACTTCATAGTAAAAATGCCATACGACAGAGTTTGAGATAGAACTTAACATATAGATTATAGCCAAATATGTTTAATTTCTTCAGAGCAATTAAAAAGCAATCTCTTATCATACTTATTGTTAGACAATCGAGGGTTTTTGTTGAAAGTTTTGACACGAGGCCTTAATTGTCTATATGTCTCCAACATCAATCCAGTCACACTATATAGAACAAGGGGGTACCTTCCTTGTAAAACGTATTGGTGGAGGAATTGACCATGACAAAAAGGAATGATGAGAGACACGTCTATTTTGTAGGAGGAGGCCTCGCTTCATTGGCTGGTGCTGCGTACTTGATTAGGGATTGTGGGTTCAAAGGAGAAAACATTCATGTTCTTGAAGGACTATCTGTTCTAGGTGGGTCAAATGATGGCGGTGGGTCTCCGATAAAAGGGTTTGTTTGCCGAGGCGGACGTATGCTGAATGAAGAAACATACGAAAACTTCTGGGAGTTATTTTCCTCAATACCATCACTTGAAGAAGAAGGCATGAGTGTCACAGAGGAGATTCTAGCATTTGATGACGCACACCCGACACATTCCAACGCTCGTCTTATTAATAAACAAGGTAAGATTTTAGACGTGATGAGTATGGGCTTCAATAATGAGGATCGTATAGCCCTAGGAAAATTATTACTAACACCGGAAGAAAAACTAGATCATCTAAAAATATCCGATTGGTTTGGGACGCATTTTTTTGAAACGCATTTTTGGTACATGTGGCAAACGACATTTGCTTTTCAAAAATGGTCAAGCTTATTTGAATTTAAGCGCTATATGAATCGGATGATCTTTGAATATTCGCGTATTCATACATTAGAAGGAGTAACGAGAACGAAGTATAATCAATACGAATCCGTGATTTTACCACTCAAAACTTTTTTAGATAATCATGGGGTCGATTTCTCATTAAAATGTACGGTGACGGACTTAGATTTTGCTAATACGCAAGAGATTACTGTGTCAACGATTCATTATACGACAGAAAAAGGCGAGGGGACGATTTCATTAAAAGAAAAAGACCTTTGTATTGTGACAAATGGATGTATGACAGATTGCGCCACATTAGGCGATCTTCACACCCCCGCCCCATTTAATGCTGAAGATCCTATTTCAGGGAATTTGTGGGCCAACATTGCAGCTAAAAAACAAGGGCTTGGTAATCCGAAACCTTTCTTTTCGGACCCCGGACAAACGAACTGGCAATCGTTTACTGTCACGTTAAAAGGTAACAAACTGCTGAAGAGAATAGAAGCTTTTTCTCGTAATGTGCCAGGAAGTGGTGCTTTAATGACGTTTAAAGACTCCAGCTGGCTCATGTCTATTGTGGTGGCACACCAGCCACATTTTAAAGGACAAACTGAGGATGAAACGATCTTTTGGGGATATGGATTATACACAGATCAGCTAGGGGATTATGTGAAAAAGCCTATGCGAGAGTGTACCGGTGAAGAGATATTAATAGAACTGCTTCATCACCTTCACTTTGATAAAGACGTGGCTGATATTTTAGCTGACGTTGTTAACGTAATTCCGTGTATCATGCCGTATATTGTGGCACAATTCCAACCGAGGGCGATGACTGATCGACCAAAAGTCGTTCCAGAGGGCTCAACAAACTTTGCGATGATTAGTCAGTTTGTTGAGATTCCTGAAGACATGGTGTTTACGGAAGAGTACTCGGTTCGTGCTGCGAGAATCGCGGTTTATGAGTTGTTGGGGATAACGAAGAAAATCTGCCCTGTTACGCCTCATCAGTATGATATTCGAACATTATTTAAAGCGATAAATACGACGTTTAGGTAGATAAACAGCAAAAAAAGGAACCATGATCATGATCCGCTTTCCTAAAAGTAGACGTATAAAGAATTATGTCTACCCTTAGGGAAGTTTTTTTGCCTGGAGTAAATTTTTTATGAAGAGAAATGGATATTAGATAAGTTTATAAAGGCTTATAGCTATATGATTCATTTGCGCCTCTTAATTTAACGTCAGGGTTAATGAAAGTGGAATGGAAAATGTTAGATACAAATTTAAAATATATTTTGAAAAATTAAAAAAATCAGTTGACATTATTTGAAAAAGCTATTAACATATACACAAAGACATATATACGTTAATGTATTTATGTCTTGTGGTGTGTATAAAAAAAGTGGGAGGTGAGCTAAATGGGTGCAACTGTAACTTATAAGCAAATTAAAAAAATTAAACGTCGTAAGTAAGGTAACTCATTAAGAATATGTAATTTATATCTTTAACCCTCCAATATAACTGTTGGAGGGCCTCCTTATAAACTAGGAACGGAGGGGTAATGATGGAAAAGATTAAAGACATAAACTATTTCATAACTGAAGATTGGCATTTACAAAAGCAATCTCTTTTATATGCGGATCATACAGTAAGAGATTTTAAAGGGGAATGGTATTTTTCGAAGGGGCATATAGAATTCCTAATTAGCTACATAGAGGGAGTTAACGACTTTTCCGGTTTAACTGAGGGTTATATAGAAATCTACACAAAATATGATAATGATACCTTTAAATGTGATTTTTCTAGAAGGTTAGAAAATTTTATTACAATGAAACTAGCAACAGTTGATGTGGTTTACATAGAGATGGCTATTCCTAACGGTAGTAAACAAAGTGATGTGAATAAAATTCTTAAAAACAATTCAAATTTATCTCTATATACAACTTTGGTAGAAAAAAGCATAAAAAAAATGCCAATGCATAAAACAGCAATGAGGGATATTGAGTGTCGAGCTATTATGAATGAAGATGTAGAGGACGTGTTAACTTGTTTGAAGAAAGCCTATTCTGTAGGCTTATTATCTGAATTAAGAAATGAAATAAACGTGCATAATTTTAATGAAAATATTCAAGATTTCTATAAACAAAACCTTCTTTCTTCTGCCATGATTTCAGGAGTGGTTACTTATAAAAATAAATTTGCAGGCCATGTGACTTTTTCAAAAAATGAAGAAGAGTCAGAAGCCACTCTCGTAGATCTATTTATAATTGATGAATATAAAGGACTTGGGTTAGGTAAAGAACTGATGGAGTGGGGAGGAAGGGAATGCTTAAATAATGGAATAAAAACGCTCAAAGGGACTGTGGATACTAATTTAAGTAACCAAGATCCTTTAGTATCGAATCTAATGAGAGATAATTGGAAAATCTCTAAATTTGTATTTTTAGTTAATGGAAAGGAGGGGAATTTACGTTGTGGATCATGACCTTTACAATATGGCCGTAAATGGTGTGTCTCTTAAAATCCCAATTGATATGAAACAATTAAAATTTCATAAGCTAGATGCCATATATTTAAAACATTACCAAGACGTTGAGATAGACGGGGAAAGCTGGTGCTCCTTTCTTACTTCAGAAACTAAAAGAAAAAATGAGCTATTGAAGGTAGTAGAGGTACTAAATCACAAAAAAATAGATTATTTATTATTAAAGGGACTCTCATTTCAAAAATACTATCCTAGTACATTATATAGGTATAGTCTAGATTTTGACTTTAGTGTGTCAAATTTTGAAGAATTTCTGAAGTGTGCAGACACCTTATTTTCGAGGGGTTTTGAATATGAGTCATATCCTCAGTTTAGTTATAATCAGGAAATGAGAGGAGTAATAAAACTTATTAAATACTTGGATGGTGGGGATACACTATCACTTGAATTTAATATTGGAGGATTTCCAGCAAGTGATTTTACTTGGATTGATTATTCGATCATTTCTAAAGATTCGAGAACAATGTATAAAAATGAAGTAGCAATTAATATACCTTCCCATATCGCTAATTTTATTATATTTTTGGCAGAAATTAATGAAAGGGATGTGTTACGAGTTAGAGATGCCTTAGATTTCAAGTATATGATTGAGTATATAAAAATCGAAAAAGTGTCCACCACTTTAAAATCCCTTTATTTGTATAAAAATGTTCGAAGAGTCTCTAAGTATTTAGAAAACCTTGATGGCGGAAAGCAAGAGAATCAATGGTTTAGAAATATAAGAAGAAAATATCACACATTATTTCTAGATAAGAATCATATAATACCAATGATATATAGGAATCATTACACGCCTCTAAGAGATTTGTCGATGAATTACTACAAAAGAGTTGGAGAAGTATTGATTGATAATGATTTTTTTATAAATAATATTAAAAAATTCGAGTTGTTACTAGGTGTTAGAAAGAGGTTTTATGCAGGAATATTAACTCACTTTATTCCAATTAATCACGATAAGTATGATTCTTTTCAGTGGTTAACTGAGGAGAATATGGACCTTGTAGAAACACCTTTAGGCCTTTTTTTGGCTAGTAATTTCTGTGTTCATACGGAAGTAGAATTGGAAAAAGTAGAAGAACTAACAAATTTTTAAAACAGGAGGGAATAAAAATGGGAAAAAATATTCTTAAGGTTTGTTTAATGGGGTTAGCTATTACTTTTGGGACACTAACTATTTCTTTTACCGATCACCCTCATGAGGCATCAGAATATAAAGCTAGTGATCTGCCTCATGTTCACTAAATAGGTGGAGAAATTTAATGCAGAAAAAAACACATAAAGAAATTGATAGAATACAGAAATCTGGGAATATAATAAAAGAGTGTCATGAAGAACTGCATCATTTTATTAAGCCAGGGATAACTACACTCGATATAGACAGCTATGTGGAATCTTTTATTCGAAAAAATAAAGCCTACCCTTCCTTAAAGGGATTTAACAATTACCCTTTCGCTACGTGTTGTTCTGTTAATCAGTCTGTCGCACATGAACCTCCCAGTAAACGAACATTAAAAGAAGGTGATATCGTTTCAGTCGATATTGTAGCCAATGTGGAAGGTTATCATGCTGATCGTTGTTTCACTTATTCTGTCGGTGAAGTTGATAGTGAAATGAAGCATTTGATAAATGTTGCTGATACTGCTCTGAAAATAGGCGTGTCTCAATGTAAAGAAGGAAGAAAAATAAGTGAAGTGGGACAAGAAATAGAAGATTATGTTTTAAAGCATCAATTTTCGATTGTTTATCAATTAGGAGGGCATGGGATCGGCAAAGCTATTCATGAAAAACCATTCTTTCCTCATCTAGGGGCAATAGAGGAAGAGTGGGATTTTTTCCTTGAAGAAGGCATGGTATTAACAATTGAGCCTATGTTAAATATAGGATTACCAGAGATAGTCCTAAAAGAAGATGGTTGGACATATGAAACAATAGATAGAAAGAATTCAGCTCATTTTGAGCATACTATTTTAATAAAAGACGATTGTGCTGAAGTGCTTACTTAACCTAAAGGATTAAATCAGCGAAAGGTTTGCCTCTCCTATATGATATCAGGAGAGACGTTTATTTAATCCTTTCTCTTTTTTATGTTCTACTTTCTGTAAAGCCTCATTTAAATTCCTTTCAGCAAGTTCAGCTAAGTGATAATTACCTTGTAATTTAAAAATCATTATAGCAAGGTTAACATATTCATCTCCTGTTTTTTCCTCTAGTAAAATCATACAATACCCTTTTTGGTATAGAAATTCACCTAAGAGATATAATAGACCATTATTTATACAAAATAATCTCCCTTCCTCACTAACCTCTATTGACTTTTCTAAATTCCCAAGGCTTTTTTCTATTTTGGCTAATCCATATAACATTCTAGCCTTAATATTAGGGTCTAGACTTGGTAAAATTGTGCTTTCTTTTAAAGCTCTTTTGTAATATTTATGTGCTTCCTTGCTATTTCCAGACAAATCATAAACAATTGCTAAGCTATTTATAATTTCTAACTCTCTTTCTGAGCAAAATCCATTCTTTTTATTAGTCATACTTAATGATTCTTTTAAAAGGTCTATACTATGTTGATAATCTTTATGTACGTGTGCAATGCCAATACCCTTGTGCCATAAAATGAATTGTGTCATTTCAGTTGAGTTGAAATAGTTGTCCTTTTCTAAGTCAATTATTTGAAGAACGTCTGCATATTCATGATTGGTAATTTTAGTTCTAATAACTCTCGTGAGGGTTTTCATATAATCATACCTCGTATAAGCAGATTCATAAAAGAGATCATTAACTTTAATACCTAATTTAATGGAGATGAGAAATAGTGTTGAGGATAAGGGAAGCACTTCTCCTTTTTCCATTTTACTTATTTGGGCTTGAGTACAGATATCTTCGGCAAGCTCTTTTTGAGTGAGCTTTCTGAACTTACGATAGTATCGGATCGATTCACCAATTTTCACTAAATCTGTCGCTTTCACCTCAAAATCACCCTCCTATTTTTAGAAAATTCCTAAAAGAATAAAAAAAGAGATTTTAGCACTATTTTGATGTTATTTACTTATATTATAATTTAAACTCTTTATTTTCAGAAATGCAAGAAAATTGATATTAATATAATATTAAGAAAATTGACGAAAGGGTGGTGTGTATGAAAAAGCGATTTATCACAATTGAAGATACAACTTTAAGAGAAGGTGAGCAAACCCCAGGAGTAGCTTTTAATGAAAAGCAAAAAAGAACAATTGTTGAAAAGTTAGCAGATGCCAATGTGAAGTTTATTGAAGTTGGTATACCAATAATGGGTTCTTTAGAGTATCAAACAATTAAAAATCTCGCATCTGATCCAAATGTTCCGACGCTGATTGGGTGGAACAGAGGGAGAAAGGAAGATCTGGATAAGACTCTAGAAGCAGGGTTAAAAGCTTTACACATAGGGTTACCCTCGTCAGATATTCACATCAAGGAAAAATTTAATAAAAGTTATGATTGGGTTATCGAAACAGCGATAGAACTGGTGGAATATGCAAAAAAACAAGGCGCGGAATTTATTTCAGTTAGTGCTGAAGATATGGGAAGAGCTAACAGTGAGTTTTTAAAGAGGTATGCAAGAGCCCTGGCTAAAGTAGGAGCTTCGCGTATGAGATTATCTGATACAGTAGGGTGTTTAATGCCTTCCCAAGTTGAGAATATCGTTAAAATGCTTAAGAAAGAAGTACCTGAAGATTTTGACTTTCAAGTTCACATGCACAATGATTTTAATCTCGCACTAGCTAACGTTTTGGCAGGAGTTGATGCGGGAGCTAGCCAAGTACATGTCACCATTAATGGACTTGGTGATAGAGCGGGCTTAGCTTCTTTTCATCAAGTCATTCCAGCATTAGAAAGTTTGAAGGGGTATCAAACAGATATAAATATGAAAAAAATACCTGAAATTTCTCGACTAGTTTCAGAATATAGCAAACTTCCTGTAGCTGGGAACGAACCGATAGTAGGTGAACATGTGTTTACTCATGAATCCGGTATTCATGTTGACGGCATGTTAAAGGTAAAGGAAAGTTTTGAAGCTTTTGATCCTGAAATGTTAGGGCGTAAACATGAGTTTGTTTTAGGTAAGCACAGTGGTTCAGCAGCCATTCAATATATTTTAGCTCAAGAAGGGCTTGATATATCAAGAGACATTGCAAAAGACATAATTCCAGCAATAAGAGAAGTCTCTACTATTTTAGGAACACATGTAAGTCCATCTCTAGCTGTATCACTAGCAAAAAATGTAATGAAATCAAAATCATTAGTTGTATAAAACATATAAAGGAGTGGTGACAAGATGGATCGTTTTTCGCACATCGCATTAGCTAAAAAATTGTTAGAGACAGCTGGAGAGAGGCCAGAATTAGCCTATATGTCAATTCTTCCATTAGTGGATGGTGAGCCAAGTTTCCTTCATAGGTTGCATAGTCATCCACTAGTAAAAGGGCCAGTGGTGGTTGATTGTGCAAAAGTAGTTTTTGGAACGATAAAGGGTCATGTACCTACTCTTAATACAGATACGTTTGAATTAAGGAGATTTGAACAAGAAAAGCAACAATTTATTGATGCTTTTAATGAGGCAATAGGGACGGATAAAGAAATGGCAATTGATGATGGCTATGGCGCACTATTATCTGTTATCTCACATTCATATTTCGACACGTATAACAATGCTGTTCAAGCATTTGCACCGTATGAAAGTTACTGTGCAGGCCAATATGAGATGTGGAGTAAAGTAGATTATTTCAACTATCGTATTAAGTGGTATCAAGAAACAGCACCCTCAGTAAGAAATAAAGTGGTGTCAGAGAAATTTTGGGACAACTATTCTTTTACAGCCGAAGAATTAGTTAAAGGTATGGTAAATCGAGTAGCTAGCTTTACGCGACCAAGAGTATCTGAAGAAACAATAAAAAGAGTTGAACATGATTTAGGAGTCTCTCATTTACCATACAACAAAAAAGTCGAAGAATTCTATTTGAATCTGGAAGAAACGTTAGAAAAGCACTTAATTGAGTCGGTTAATGAAACTGAGAATATCGTTGTACAACTATAAAAATTATATGAGGTGATGATGATGATTACAATTAGTAAAGACCATTTACAAGACCTAAGTGAAGGAAGAAAAATGTTAATTAATGAAGTGGTTAAAGAATTTAAAGAAGAGAATGGTCAAATAGTCTTTCCTTCGTTTGAAAAAGTGAAAGAAACAGCTGAATTCTTAAACATTCCTCTTGCTTCATTTTTTGATGAAGAGAACAGCGATTTAGAGAGTGGCGTAAAGATTTTAAGAGATGGAGAAGGCTTTTCACGAACGAGTCTGAAGAACGGTAATAAATATTACACCTATAATCATTTAGTTACGACAAATACGGAACCTAGTTTAATGCCTTTACGTGTTGAGTTACATGTGAAAGATGAAGATCATGTTACTTTAAATGGGGGACATGGCTCTAAAGAAATGGTCTACATTACAAAAGGTGTTGTGAGAATGCACTGGGAACATAATAAAGAGCAAAAAAGCATTGATTTAAATAAAGGTGATTCTGTGTATATAAAACCAGGAGTTCCTCATAGTTTTATTTCAGCTCAAGATGACTCAGAATTGTTGGCTTTTAATTATTAGGATTTTTTGAATTAAAGCTATGGATTTCCATAGCTTTAATTTCATCTATTAACTAGAGGAAGTGATGTATCAATGTACGTTGTTAAAATTGGAGGCTCTTTGATCACAGATAAAAATGCTTATTGTAAGCCTGAATTCGAAAATATCTATCAATATGCCAAAATTATAAAAAAAAATTGGACTGCTTTGAAAGGTAACCTAATTATCGTTTTAGGTGGGGGCTCATATGGTAATGCCGTTCCTAAAAGGTATCACATAGATAACAGTATGAACCATTGGAAACCTGAAAATATAGCGATGATGACGATAAAGATGCAAGAGTGGATGAGAGAATTTTACTATGCTTTTAAAAAATATGATATTCCATGTTATCCATTCCAAGCAAGTGCTTTTGTGGTTTCCAATGAAGGGGAGCATTATTCTTCATATATTGACCCTATTAAAAAGTGTTTAGAAATGGGGTTACTTCCAATTATTTCAGGAGATCTCGTGTTTGACGAGAAAAATGACTTTGGTATTTTCTCAAGTGATAAAATACCAGAAGTTATAGCAGAGCACTTAGATGTGAAAAAAGTTGTCATGTTAACAGATGTACCAGGAGTCTACCTCCAAAATAATAAAAAAGAGATTATAAAGACGATAAATAAACAAAATTATCGTTCAGTACTTGGAGAAACGGGCGGATCGTTGAAACAAGATGTAACCGGAGGAATGAAAACAAAGGTAAAGTCCCTTTTTAAGTTATCGCAATATGGTTGTGACAGCGTTATTTGTGATGGAAGAGAACCAGAAAATATTATTGAGGCATTCAATGAGGATAAGCAAATTGGTACCTTAATTGAGGGAGGTAACACAAATAACATAATGAGAGGAGACATCATTTAATGCTAATAGCCTTTGCAGGGACTGATGGATCAGGAAAGAGTACACAAGTAAAAGAAGTTAAAAACAGGCTATTAAAAGAAGGGTATAAAGTCCAAATTCTCGATAAATGGGATATTTTAAAATCGGAAAAATTTCCTGAATGTAAATTTATAGATACATCACTTAATGATTTGAGAGTTAATATTGCAGAAATGCAAGGAATAAGTAGAGCATTATTTTTATTCTGGAGTATTACCATCACATTAACAAAGGATCAGTTAGAAAATGAGGATACGATTTATTTACTCGATGGATATTGGATGAAACACGCGGCTTCCGAAATCGAATATGGGTGTGATGAAAGATGGATAGAGCTAACGTGTAAACAGTTTCCTAAGGCAGATTTGACTTTTTATTTTGATGTTCCACCTGAAATAGCATTAAAACGTAAACCTGAGTTGACCCCTTATGAGTGTGGACTAGCTATGGATTTAAATAAGACTAAGTTTATAAATCACCAAACTAACTTAAGAAATAGGCTTTTAAATTGGGCCGATACTTATCGGTGGCTAAAAATATCATCCTTAGAACCAAAAGAAAAAATCACCAACTTTGTGGTTGAGAAAATATCACAAGTAACGAGGGAGAAAAATTTAATATGAAAGTTGGCTGGATTGGAACGGGAAGCTTAGGAAAAGCAGCTGTGATGAAAATGTTACGTGAAGGTGAAAGAGTAAGAGTTTTTAATAGAACTGCTGAGAAAGCAGTATCTTTAGTAAAGGAAGGGGCTATATTATATGACTCTCCTTCACACCTTGCTTTAGACTGTGATATTATCTTTCTCTGCTTGACAGGACATCAAGCATTACACGATGTTTTGTATGAAGAAGGTGGTATATTGCAAGGACAAAAAAGAAATTTAATCATTGTTGATATTAGTACGCTATCCCCACAAATAACTCGAGAAACAGCTCACTATTTAAGTGAATATAACATCCATTATTTGGATTGTCCTGTTTCTGGGGGACCAGAAGGAGCTTTAGCTGGTAAATTAACTGCGATTATTTCTGGAAATAATGAGGCTTATTTTCAAGCAGAAAGGTATATTTCTCTTTTTTCGAATAAAAAGTATTATGTAGGTGATTCCGGCTCTTCCCAAACGTTAAAAATACTTAACAATTTAGCGGAAGCAATTAATTTATTAGCAGCTTCAGAAGTCATTGCCCTAGGGTTAAAAGAAGGATTCAGTTTGCCCACTTTAAAGGAAGTATTAACAGAGACACGTGGGAACTCTATCTATATGAATATACTTTTAGAGCGCCTCATGAACCCTAGCAAAGAAGTATCAGCCTCTTTAGAAGTGCGTGTAAAAGACTTAAAACTGGCAAATGAATTAGCAGAAAAAAATAATCTGGAACTTTTACAAGGAAAATTGGCTTTGCAACAGTTCTTCAGTGCTGAAAGAAATATCGGTAAACAAAATGACCAGTCTGAGTGTATCAAACTTTATTTGAAAGAAGTTGATATAAATGAAACCTAGACACCTTTTTAGACATTATTTAAATAATCCAGATAAGCTTATTCGTACAATTGGTGCTCATGATGCTATCAGTGCCAAAATAGCGGAAAAGAATGGATTTGAAGCGATATGGGCTAGTGGATTTGAGATATCTGCTAGTCATGGTAAGCCAGATGCCAACATACTAACGATGACGGAGTTTCTCCGAGCTGCTGAAATGATGGTAGAAGCAGTAAATATTCCAGTTATAGCAGACTGTGACTCAGGGTTTGGTAATGTTAATAACGTTATAGAGATGGTGAAAAAGTACGAGAAGGCTGGTATCACAGGGATATGTCTTGAAGATAAACTATTTCCTAAAGTTAATAGTTTTATTAATAAGAGACAAAAATTAGCCGACAAACATGAATTTGCGGCGAAAATAAAAGCGGCTAAAAATACCCAAGTATGTGATGATTTTGTAGTCATTGCTAGAGTGGAAGCTTTGATTGCAGGTTTGAGCATAGAAGAGGCTATTGAAAGAGCGGAAGCATATGAGGAAGCTGGGGCAGATATGATTCTTATCCATTCGAAAAAAAGGACTTCATATGAAATTGAAGAATTTAGGGGGAGGTGGAAATCAAACACGCCTATAGTCATTGTTCCAACGACTTATCCCTCTTTAACAGAAGTGCAAATAAAACAATTAAAGATTAAAATGGTAATTTACGCTAATCAGGGGTTACGCTCTGCTATTAAAGCGATGAATAATACACTATTCAAGCTAGGGCGTTCAGGATCTTTAGAACAAATAAATAATGATTTAGAATCAATGGAAAGCATTTTTGAATTGCAAGGGATGAATAACATGTTATTAAATGAAGAGAAATATGATAATTACCAAGCGAAACAACTATCTAAAACCTAATTGACATATATATGTTTATGTATATAATGATCATATGGATATTAATATTGAACAGAAATTAAATAAGTTGTTAGAAGGTATTGATGAGAAGTACAGAGATAAGCACTACACATTAGCATTTGTTGATATAGACAAATGCAAACCTGAAAAAGGAGCTTTAGAGGAGATTACACGAACATTTTTAGAGGTAGTTAAAGATACGCTCCCTTGCGATGCATACTATGTAGGAAGAGATGAATTTATCCTTATTTTAGAGGGCTGCAAAAGTGATAAAGCACTTAATCTGTTAATGGACTTGAAGCATGCATGGAAAAATAGTGAGAAGAACACGTTTCATCTAACATTTAGTGCAGGAATTGCTTCTAATTCAGAACATGGTGATCATGCAAGTCAAGTTCTAACAGGTGCTGAAGAGGGTCTTTACCGTGCTAAACAGGAAGGTAGAAATATGATTATGCAGCCAGAAAAAGATCAAAAAATAATGAAAAGTAATTACTATTACCCTTACCAGCTGAAACGCTTAAAAATGTATGCTGAAAAGACGAATAATAAGGAAGCTGATATTCTTAGGCTTGCTTTAAATGAGTTTTTTAGACGTCACGATGAACTTTAGGCGGTAGAAGAATACCGCCTTTTTAGGGGGAGCAAAATGTGAGTTTAGCAAACTTAGAAGAAAAAACAAAATTAAAAGAAAAGCAAGTTTGGAAAAATAAGAATTTCTTATTTTTATTGCTTGGTCATTCTGCACACAATTTTACATTCCATATATTTGCTTTAAGTATCCCTTTGATCATTTATGATTTGACATCCTCATCTTTTTACATGGGAACAATGAAAGCGATCGAGTTTATACCTAATGTCGTTTTAGGGATTCTTATTGGGGTTCTCATTGATTGGTTCAATCGAAAGAGAATCATGCTGTTATCAATTTTGATTAAAATTTTTTCCGTTATATTCATCATCTTACTTCTTGCTACCTCAACTATTCAACTATGGCATCTATATTTACTAGGCTTTTTTATTTACACGTGTATTTATGCTTTTGCGAATACTTATCAATCAATTATCCCTTCTATAGTTGATAAGAGCCAGCTGACTACCGCTAATGCTTATATTACGTTTACCAATACGATTTTTAATTCAATAGGACCTGCTATGGCTGGGGCAATTATACTTTATACGACTTATGTTGTAGGCCTGAGTATTACTTTGCTTGGATTAATCGTTTTATTAGTTTGTGTATTACCTGTAAAGCTTCCTTCCTATGAGCCGCGATCCCATTTTAACTTAAAAAAAGATATTATAGAGGGATGGACACAACTTTATGGAAGTAAAGCTTTGTTCAGTGCCACATTATTAATTTTAGGAAATAATATAGCATCAGTGTCTACTAGTACGATTCTAATATTTTATGCACTTGATGTTATTGGTATCACTGAAGGACAATTAGGCTTGATTTTTAGTATTTCAGCTATTGGTGGCGTTGTTGCAACACTAATAGCTAAATATAGTAAAGATTATGTAAATAGAGGGTACATATTTATCCTGGCTACTTTTACTGTCAGCCTAGCTCAATTTGCTATTTTTCTGTCTTCTAATTGGTATGTTATTTGTATGAGTATGTTTTTTGTAGGATTTAGTGCGACTATCTGTAATGTGCATTATTTTGCTTTGAGACAAGAAAGCACCCCATCGCACCTTTTAGGAAGAGTCATTGGGACATCTTCAATGATCATGAAGCTAGCTCTGCCATTTTCTTTTTTAGTCATTACCTATCTTGCCGACATAATAGAGGTAAATCTCATTTTTCTTATGACCTCAATGTTTTTGTTAATCATAGCCATATTGGCTTTAAGAACACGTTTAACAGATCTTAAATAATTGTGTTTGTAAAGCTGTAGCTGGAGAAGTAGGGTGTCTCTCTAGATTGCGTCACAAGTAAATACTAGATTTACAGTGTATCCTATGGATAACTGGGCTTTTGCACACGACAGAAAAATATCCATAAGTGACATGTGAGAAAAAACCACATTTGCTTAATGAAGTTGGTTTAAGCTCACATCATATGACTAGTACCCCCCACACACGAACTGAGTGGGGGGCAGTTACAATGGAATTGAATTGCAAGGGCTGGGGCGACCCATCCAAAAGTTATTTTATTAGATGAAGCAATAAGCTCTCTAGATGTGACGACCCAACTTCAAATATTGGATCTTCTCATTGAGCTAAAGAAAGAGTATCATTTATCATATGTATTCATCACGCATGATTTAACAGCCGTGACGTATATTTGTGATCGGGTGATGTTTATGAAAAATGGTCTTGTAGTGGAATCAATCGATCAAATGGAAAATTTGCCCCATCTGACACATCGTTATTCTAAAAAGTTACTTACCTCTGTTTTAGACATCGGTTGCCATCATCAAAGACAATGATATAAAAGTGAAAGGTAAAGGTAATGAGTAAAAGTTATGAGAAAACCAGCGCTTGATCAAACGAGTATAACAACTAAACAGTATCTTTTTTTAGTTATTCCTATCACACTATCAGCAGTTACAACACCGCTTCTAGGGGCGGTTGATACAGCTGTCGTAGGTCGCATGCCTGATCCTACTTATATAGGTGGCGTTGCAATAGGCACATTAATATTTAATACGATTTATTGGTTACTTGGATTTTTGAAAGTGGGAACGTCTGGATTCACTGCTCAAGCAAGTGGCATGAAACAACCTCAGGAGTTAATAGCTGCGTTTGTTCGGCCGGCCCTTTTAGCAGTAAGCTTTGGCTTACTATTTATCATTTTACAGATTCCAATTGAAAAGAGTGCTTTTTTGCTAATTGACACAACACCTTCTGTAAAACAGTTGGCATCAGACTATTTCTCAATTAGAATTTGGGGCGCACCATTTGCATTATTAAATTATTGTGTGCTTGGCTGGTTAATTGGTTCAGCAAGGGTGAAGTTATCACTTGCTCTGCAACTTTACATGAATATAAGCAATATTTTTCTTAGTGTTTTTCTTGTTCTTGGTCTCAATCTCGGAGTTAAAGGGGTGGCATTTGCGACATTATTCGCTGAAGTGAGCACCGTCATTATCGGTCTTTTCGTATTAAACAAACTGGCTATCTTCTCATTTGAAAATTGGCGTACCAATGCTTTTTTACAAAAAGAAAAGTTTGTTTCTATGTTAAAAATGAACAGAGATTTATTTATTCGGACACTATGTTTATTATCTATGTTGGGCTTTTTCACTGCAAAAGGTTCGGAATTGGGTGTGGAGATACTTGCAGCCAATGCTATTTTAATTCAAATTCATTATTTATTGGCATACATGTATGACGGACTTGCTGGCGCTAACAGTATTTTAACAGGAAGGGCGTTCGGACAATCTAACTATGAGTTGTTTAAACGAACAAAAGCCTTGTCTTTTATTTGGGGGTTAGGTCTGTCCGTGGTGATGGTGATCCTACTGTTCGTATTTAAAGAGCCATTTCTAGCACTTTTCACAACAATTGACAGTGTAAAAGATCTCGCGTTAACGTATTATTTTTGGATATTGTTATATCCTTTAGTAACGTTTTGGGGATTATTATTGTATGGGATGTTTACCGGAGCTACAGAAGGAGCCCCCATTCGAAACTCAATGATAGTATCGTTAATTTTATTTTTTGCCGTATATGCGCTGACATTTCCTTCATGGCAAAATCATGGATTGTGGCTAGCATTTATCGTGTTTAGTTTTGGACGTACAATATTTTTATGGGCATATATTTCGCGATTACACACCAAAATAGCCCAAGTATGTAAAGCAGCTTAAAAAAGATTAATAGAATAGAACGAACCTTCAATCAGTGAGCGCTTTAGCCCTTCTCCCTGATTCTTAAGTATTTTAAAAGTTATAGCCCCCACCTAAGCGTAGGTAGGGGCTTTTGATCAGGCGGCTTTGAGCCGCCATCTGATAGTCGATGTTTGTGGTTGCTAAACCCTTGATATGATGACAGCTTCGTTAAACATATGAGTCATCCTTTTTTAAAATAGGAGATACAGTTAGCGACTATCAGTTTTCAATAAAGAATAGAGTTGGAGATCACTATAAGTGTCACCAGATTTTTCACTTTCCCTCAAGGTTCCCTCGTATAGGAAGTTCACCTTTTCTAAAAGTCGAATTGAATTCACGTTGTTTGGTTCAACTTTTGCTTCAATACGATGAAGGTTGAGTTTTAAGAAGGCGGCATCGATTAAATCTTTGACCACCTCAGTGCCATAACCTTTTCTCCAGTAAGGGTAAGCGAGTTCATAACCAATCTCGGTTTTTTCGTTTTTTAGATCAAGTAAATGATAGCCGCATGACCCAATAATGCGCCCGGATTTTTTCTCAATGATTGAGAAACGGAGCGCCTGTTGTTGCTCAGCAAGTTCGTTTAAGTAATTAATCATGTCAACAGCCTCGTTCTGGTGGCTGAAGGTTGTGATATTCATAAACTGTGTGACGCGAGGATCAGACCAGATAGGAAAAAGGCTCTCAGCATCTTCTGCTTTCACTTGTCTCATGACTAATCGTTCAGTTTGGCGTTCTGTTAGCAAATTATTTTACCTCCATTTATAGAATGATTATATGAGGAAAAAATAATCGTTTCTGTGCATCATTCAACCCTTTCTAAGATAGAAGTGGTTAAATTATACATCGTTTCAAGATGGAAATGCTAGTTTGATGATGATAAAACGAGGGCTTTTCTAGTAAGCAAGTTTGAGAGTAAATGATTAAATTGGATTAAATAAAAAAATAAGCAGGATTTAGCCAATAAATGTAGAATTTATTATACTCATGTAAATAAGGAGGGTTTTGAAGGGGAAAGTGAAATGCTTATTTTTGTTAATTGCAATGCTTTTAGTTGTCTCTCCAGTAACAACTAGTGGGAGTATTGCAAAAGTAGTACAGATTTAGAAAATATAGATGCTTTAGGGCTAGAAGAAATTTTAGAGGAAAATGATATTTTGATTGAAAAAGAGCGTTATGTAGTAAAACATGTGTTGGGGGAATCACAACATGTTGAAATAAATGGCGGGATGATTCGAACTTTAAATTATTCAAAATCGAATGTCAAAAAAAACAACAGAATGGTCTAGTTTTAGAAGGATTTCAGATAAAATTAGTACTGGTAGTGCAGGTGGTTCTATTTCTTCAAATCGAATAACAACTTTTGGAACGGTTGCTAGTGGGAGCTATGCTAACTTAGTTTTTTCGTTAAATAAATCTAAGAGAAGTATGGGGTATACATTAAATGTCCCAAAAAATTCTAGAGTCTATTTAGGTTACAGAGTGAAATACAATGTAGAAAAAGGAACACGGATCACTAAGACAGGTAAAGCCGTTAGAGATCGCCGGCCATATAAAATTAAAACTCCGTTTTACGGAGAATACAAGTGGATAAGGTACTAAATGATGAAAAAACAAAAAATAATGGGTCTGATTATTTATATACTATCAGTTGGAATTTTAGTTTATTTTTATTATTCACCCCACATTTTAATACCTGCTGGTTATGAATTAGCGATTGATGGTTATGTCCTATCAAAAAATGTGCTTCTATTTTTGATTTTTATGTTATTCGCTCAGTTTGGATTAATTTTGTTTAAGCAATCTCTTAAATAGTTTCCTCTGGCTCGACTACTCACTAGGTGTCGAGCCTTATATTGCGTTCTGCCAATGCCTCTCCAAGTCAATTTTTATCGACTGCTTCACTTTTCTCGCCCCGTTCAGGTGTTCTTAAAAACGTCACGTCCACCACAACAGAATGTTCATTCTTCATAGCGGTGTAAGGATCATTTATCTATTATAATTGTCATGTTACATCTTTCATCTTTCATAGTTTATTTGGTTACTAATTTTTTGTATGGAATGATAATTAAAGTAATACTAACGTCTGTATTATTGTCCGTACACCAAAGGAGTATCTCTATTTAAAATGCACGGCAACTGCCTACCATTCATAATGTATGGGTAGGAGGGAATCATATGAAAAATTCAGATTATCCATTATACCCAAACTACGGTAAGGTCACATGTTATGAAGATGTGCCAATTAATGTACCTGAACAGCGCCAGAAACGGCAACCAGGAGTAGAGCGATTGATGGAACCGGCCCCGATTGTGGAGAATCCACATGAGACAGGGAGTGAAAAGTTAATCAACAAAGTGGCGCTTATTACTGGTGGAGACAGTGGAATCGGTGCCGCTGTAGCGATTGCGTTTGCTAAAGAAGGAGCAGATGTGGCGATTGCTTATTATGATGAACATGAAGATGCCACACGAACAAAACGGCGGATTGAAGAGTTGGGACAGCACGCTTTATTGATGCCTGGAGACTTAAGGGAAAAGGAGCAAAATGAAGAAATTGTCGCTAAAACAATTGCAAAGTTTGGCCGTCTCGATATCGTTTGTAATCATGTAGGGATGCAGCTACAACAAGCAAGCTTGCTCGATATTACCGATGAACAGTTTGATAACACGTTTAAATTAAATGTCTACTCATATTTTTATACAACTCGAGCAGCTTTACCATACTTAAAAAGAGGTGCTTCAATTATTAATACGGCCTCTGTTGTGCCTTATGTAGGCTATGATCAGTTAATTGATTATACTGCTACGAAGGGAGCGAATGTCGGCTTTACGAGAGCACTGGCGAACAATTTAATTGAAGACGGTATTCGAGTCAATACGGTAGCGCCAGGAGCTACGTGGGCGCCACTCATCCCAGCCAGTTTCCCAGCTGATCAAGTGGCAATCGTCGGGAGTGACAGTAACCCGATGCAACGTTACGCTCAGCCATTTGAGATCGCACCTGCCTACGTCTATCTGGCATCTGATGATGCGCGCTTCATAACAGGCCAGACAATTCACGTAAACGGTGGTCAATGGACATCCTCTTAAGGAAAGGCTGCTACTGAAACTGGAGAGGTTACTGTTAAAACCGAGATGTGTCGCGTAAAATCACGGGTCGGTTGCGTGAAAAATCAAGTTTAATGCTGAAAAAATGAGAGTCATTGCTGAAACTGGGGAGATTATTACTGAAACCAAGATGAGCCGCATAAAATCCCAACCCCTATACGTATACGAATGGAAATAGCAATATTAAGCGTTCACATTTTTAACACAAACTTAATATGATCTCTCCATCCTATTAGATAAATGTCTCGTTTTTAATATTTAACTCTGTCATTTATATGAAAATGTCTTATTGATGTCACTATAAAGTTTTAGTCATTTAAAATATTTATGTAAATTTGATATTCTATGTGCCGTATAAGTCCTAAGTATTTATAACCTTCAATTCGTTTACATGAGTTAAATAATCAGTTAACTGAATGGTAAAAAAGAGGTGTTACACTTTAACAAGAGTTATTAAAAAATCATTTTGAAGGAGGAAGGCGTATGTTGAAAAAACTCTTTGTTAGTGGCCTTTCAGTTATGACACTTCTCGTAGGGACAGGGGCGATGGCAGAAGGAGAAAAGCCAGATCCCCCATCTAAAAATGAGGTTGATAATGTCATCTTGTTTATTGCTGACGGTTATTCTGCAGGGTATAACGTTAACTATCGTTATTATAAAGAAGATGGTGACCCGGTGTGGGATAGCTTTTTAACAGGGATGATGACAACACACTCTGCGAACAATCGAATTACAGATTCCGCAGCAGCTGGAACAGCGATGTCTACAGGTATGAAGACAAAGAATGGCTTCATTGGTTTAAACGAAGAAGGCGAAAAAGTGCAAACCATTCTTGAAGCGGCTCACGAATCCGAGAAAGCCACCGGCCTTGTAGCCACGTCTACGATTACCCATGCGACACCTGCTGCTTTCGCATCCCATGTAGATTCGCGAAATAATCAAACTGAGATTGCGCGCCAATACGTGGACAATGGAACGGTAGATGTCCTTCTTGGCGGAGGAAAGGACTATTTTTTACCTGAAAGTGAAGGTGGTCATCAGGAAACACGTCATCTTTTAAATGAAGCAAAGGATGACGGTTACGAATTTGTGGAAAATAAGGACGAGTTATTAAATGCGAATAGCAATCAAATACTTGGTCTTTTTGCCAACGATAGTTTGGAACCGGAATTGCATCGAGAGGGAACAGAACAACCGAGCCTGGCAGACATGACATCAAGCGCGATCGAGGCATTAAGTCAAGATGATGACGGCTTCTTCCTCATGGTAGAAGGAAGTCAGATTGACTGGGCTGGCCATGCCAATGACGCAGCGTGGGCAATGAGTGATACTGCAGCTTTTGAAGAAGCTGTGATGCAAGCGTTAAAGTTTGCTGAAGAAGATGAACAGACATTAGTCATTGTCACAAGTGACCATGACACTGGTGGTATGACTCTGGGAGGCTATCATAGTCACGGGACAGATGTAGAGATTTTACGCGAAGTAACAGCTACAGGTGAACATATGGCAACGCAACTGAACGAGGATCGAAGTAATGTGGAAGAGGTAATAGAAGCTTATACGTCTCTCACATTATCAGATGAAGAAATAGAGACCATTGAGGAAGCTGATGACCTAGAACTAGCTATTAACCATACCATTAGTCACTATGCAGGCGTTGGCTGGACAACAACCAATCATACAGGGATTGAAGTGCCAGTCTATGCTTACGGAAAAGGGAGTGACCATTTTCAAGGATTAATTGATAATACTGATTTGGCTAAAAATATTGCAACGGTTTTAAACATCCCGTTTTAAACCAATCCAATTTAAAGAGGGAGCTGTCTTTCCAGGCAGCTCCTTTTTTATATTTAAAAATAAAGATCTTAGAGTGGGCTTACTGAACCTGTAGGCCTTGATATGGTCACAATGACTAAAATCAGAGGAAAAAACATTCAACTATAACGGTGAAAATCCTTGCCCCTCATACTCGTTGAAAGGTTCTAACTTAAGAGGTGTCGCAGAGCGGAAAAGGAAACGAATGAGCTCCCGCAAAGTAAAGGTGAGGAGGTCTCTGGACTAGTAAGACATGACAAGGTTACGTCGAACCGATGTCGTGGTGATACCTACGGATAAAAGCTATACAAGCAATACCTCTCCGGTCGAAGATGAAGTTGTTCAGCAGATCCTAGAGGAATCCTATTCTGACGGTGTACCTGAAATCACAAGATATGCTAGTATTAAAAATAAAGTTAAGCTATTATTTAAACTAATAGGGAAGAGATTTTTAGGGGGAAGTTGAATGGAAAGAGTGGAGGCTGGATTAAGAGACAAAAGCATCGTGCTCATTGGTTTTATGGGAGTGGGAAAAACGACAATTGGACAGTTAGTAGCTGAAAAACTGTCTCGTCCTTTTATAGATATAGATAAAGAAATTGAAAAAGAATTTGGTATGCCTACTACAGATATTTTTCAAAAAATGGGTGAGAAGGTCTTTCGTGAAAAAGAAAAAGAAGTGATCATTAATTTTTCAGAGAAAAAGCTAAACGTTCTTTCATTAGGTGGTGGCGCGTTTTTACAAGAAGATGTGAGAGAAGCTTGTTTAAAAAATTGTCTTGTTTTTTACTTAGATGTCTCTTGGGATGTTTGGAAGGAAAGAATCCATATGCTTATTGATAGTCGCCCTGTATTAAAAGATCGATCTATCGAAGACATAGAGGAGCTGTTTTATACGAGACGGGACATTTATTCACACCACCATTGGCGAATAGAAACAGATAACCGGGAAATTGAAGGTGTTGCCAATTATATCGTCGAGTCGTTAAAGCATACGTGGGAACAGAGTGAACGTTAAAAAATCTAACTTCTGCATTCTGGCATCAAGTGATGTCATATTAAAAAAAAACTGCAGGTAGAATTGCATATTGAGGAGGCCATTTTGAAAAACATCATTAAAGTGAAAAATATTAAAATCGGTGAAGGCACTCCGAAAATTTGTGTGTCAATGGTCGGAAAAACAACAGAAGAACTTGTTGAAGAAGCGTCCTTCTTACAAGAATTAAATCCCGATATTGTCGAGTGGCGTGTGGATTTTTATGAACATGTAGAAAATATACAAAGCGTTAAAGACACGTTGACTGAATTGCAATCTATATTAAATGAAAAACCGCTTATATTCACCTTCCGTAGTTTAAAAGAAGGTGGCGAAAAAGAAATTAGCATGGACTATTATGTGGCATTAAACAAAGCGGTGGCAGAAACGAAACACGTTGATTTCATTGATGTCGAGTTATTTAACGACGAGAAAGATGTGGTTACACTTATTGGGGCTGCTCATGCTCAAAATGTACGTGTCATTATGTCAAATCATGATTTTGATAAAACACCGTCTAAAGAGGAAATTATTAACCGTTTACGCCGAGCACAAGAGTTAGGTGGGGATCTGCCAAAAATCGCGGTAATGCCAAACTGTTCTGAAGATGTGCTCACATTACTTGATGCTACGATAACGATGCACGAAAAGTATGCGGATCGACCGATCATTACGATGGCAATGGCAGGTAAAGGAGTTGTTAGTCGGTTATCTGGTGAGATTTTCGGATCAGCTGTTACATTTGGAGCAGCTAAGACGGCTTCAGCACCAGGACAAATAGCCGTTAATGAATTACGCCAAACATTGAATTTGTTACATCGACAATTAGAATAAAGAGTAAATCAGAACTAGCCGTAAAGAGCTTTTTAAATAGATTCGATCATCGATTTTGATGATCGAATCTATTTGTGTTTCATTTAGATTATGTCACTTAGTGTAAACGGTGCGTAAGCAGTAGATTATATATTATTTTTAAAAAATGTAAGGCTGTTTTTTTACTGTCGTTTCCAGCTAACAAAGGAGATTTAAAGATAAAAAGAGGTAAAAAATCCTAAAAATAGTATTTAATTCGCCGCGAATAGTTAACAGGCAACCTGATAATTTATAGATAAGTGTTATATTAAAATATTAATTAGCCCCTTCATTTTAGCTAATTTCAGATAAATAAATGAATTAGTCCTAAATTAAACTATTAGGAAAATCAAAAGTCCCTGTACTTAACATTAAACTGTTGAATGTTATCCGCCGATATTAACTAAAGAAGGGTTATGTTAGATAAATTTACACCCTATTTACAAAAAAAGTCTGGGGGGGAGATTAATTGACGAATTATCTAAATTGGAAAAATATAAATTTAGGCAGAAAGTATACCATTATTTTTTCTTTAATGGCTAGTGCGTTTATTATAGCTATTTTCGTCACATTTTTATTTTTAAATCATACAGGAGACACGATGGATGAGACCGTTGTGAAAAATGAGGTGACGATTCACTCGGCGGACTTAGTCACCCTATTTCATGAAAAATATATTCTTATCCCTGAATATCTGTTAATGGCTGAAGACGAAAAGCTCACAGAGTATCTAGCATTCAGTCAGTCGTTTGCGGAAACAGCAAAAGAATTAATGCCCAATTTGCCCGACGAACAGTTGGATATGTTTTATCAAATGATAGAGAACAACCATGAGTTAGATCAATATTTCTTTAGTGTCGTCGTCCCGAATGTTCAGCAAATTAATACCAATGAGTTTACAGATATACAAGCGTCTGTTCAAGAATTAAAGGAGGATACAACACGCATCGGTGAGGAATTAAAAAGCTCTGCTGTGGCGTTCAATCAAGACGCGATGAGTGCCGCACAAAGAGATTTACGAAACGTTATTTTTATCCTTATTTTTTCGACAGTCGCAGCGATCGCCATTTCGTTCGTGTTCCTGTTTATTATGAGCCGCAGTATTAAGAAGAATTTAAATAAAATTGTCGTCCGAAGTCAAGAAATTGCCGACGGCCATTTGAATAACGAGGCACTTGAGTATGACGGTAAAGATGAAATCGGTCAGCTATCTTTGTCTATGAATCATATGGGAGAAAGTCTACGAGACATGATTTCGCAAGTGTCTGAAGTATCAGCGCTTGTAGATAAACAAAGTGTACAGCTTCTTCATTCATCGGAAGAAGTGAGAGAAGGAAGTGACCAGGTGGCAGTTACAATTGAAGAGCTGGCAAACGGCGCCACATCTCAAGCGGACAATGCCACAGTAATTTCGGAAAATACAAAAGATTTTAGCCAAGATATTGATGAAGCTACTGCACATAGTAATGAATTGGTTGATTTCTCAAAACAGGTTCTTGACGTGTCCATTAAAGGGAATCAAGACATGGAAGAATCGTTGACCCAAATGAATCGTGTGAATACAGTCGTGAAATCATCTGTGGCAAAAGTGAAAAGTCTTGAGTCTAAAACACACTCAATCACTGAGATTGTGGACGTGATTAAATCGATTGCAGAGCAGACAAACCTTCTAGCATTGAACGCTTCTATTGAAGCAGCAAGAGCTGGAGAAGCGGGGAAAGGGTTTGCGGTTGTGGCAACGGAAGTCCGAAAATTAGCAGAAGAAGTGACACATTCGGTGGAGAATATAACGGGTATTGTGTTATCCATTAAAACCGAAACCACTTCAATTGCTGAGGAGCTAAACGTAGGCTACACAGAAGTGAGTAAAGGAACTGAAGTGATTGAACGAACTGGTATTCAATTTGGAGACATAAAGAATAAAGTAGAGGAAATGTCTGATAGAGTAACGGGAATATCCACGATATTTAAAAAAGTAGCGCAATCAAGCAAAGAGATTAATGAGTCCGTTGAAAATATTGCGGCTGTTTCAGAAGAGTCGGCTGCAGGATCAGAAGAAATATCGGCCACGGTAGTAGAGCAAAGTCAGGCAGTTGAAACGATTGCGGCCAGCGCAAAACAACTCACTTCCAAAGTAGAAGAAATGAACAATATGATTAAAAGGTTTGAATTATAATGCGACGAAAGGAAGGAGGAAGCCTATGAAAACATTTAAGAATTATTTAGTAGGAGGCGCTACCTTTATTCTCCTACTTACATTAGTGGCTTGTTCAGAGCCTACTTCTGAAAAAAGTGCGGCAGAAGCCAAATTAATTACGGAACAAGACACAGTCTTTATTGGTTTCTTACTCGATACATTACAAGATGAACGTTGGTATAATGATAAAGAGTTGTTTGAGGAAGAAGTTGCTAACCTAGGCGGTAGAGTTAAAACTTTAGCAGCTAACGGATTGGATGATGTTCAAATTAGTCAAGCAGAGCTTCTTATTGAAGAAGGTGTAGATGTTTTAGTCGTCGTTCCTCGTGATGCAGCGGCATCTGCTGCCATTGTAGAATTAGCGCACGAAGCAGATGTTAAGGTTATTTCATATGACCGATTAATTACCAACTCTGATCTTGATTACTATATTTCTTTTGACAATGAACGAGTGGGAGAGCTTCAAGCCCAAGAAATTGTTAACAATGTAGACACAGGTAACTTTGCTTATATTGGTGGAGCGGAATCAGATAATAATGCAATTCTGTTTCGCCAAGGGGCAATGAATATTCTGCAACCACTCATCGATAATGGAGATATTGAGTTAGTCTATGATCAATACACTGAAGGATGGAACCCCGATGTAGCAGAAGAAAACATGCTCTCAGCTTTGGATGAGCAAGGGGATGATATTGACGCTGTTGTGGCTGCAAATGATGGGACAGCTGGCGGAGTCATTAACGCCTTGTCAACAGTTGGCTTAGATGGCGAAATTCCTGTTTCAGGACAGGATGCTGAGTTGAACGCTGTAAGGCGCATTGTCGACGGCACACAAACGATGACTGTCTATAAATCCATTAACACATTGGCTGTCCAAGCAGCAGAAATGGCTTTTAAAGTAGCGGCAGGAGACGATATCCCTACAGAAACAACGGTTAATAACGGCCAAATTGACGTACCATCCATATTACTAGAACCAATTACGGTGACAGAGGATAATATAGATCAGACGATTATTCAAGATGGTTATTTAAGTGAAGACGATATTTATAACACTCCTTAAAGGGCAATAAAAGCTCCACCCTCAAAACTTCAGAAGATCGAAAAATTTAGAGGGGGATAAACTGCCCCTAAAGGTTCGATAAGTTAAACTAACAATCAGTGGAGGATGAAGTAAACCCCCACTGATTGATGTTTAGCTTTATAATTAAAATCACATTAATTTTAGCGGGATCGCGTCTCAAGGGCGGTCTCGCTTTTTTGATGTAAATATAGACATGGTCAGAAAATATTAATGAAGCTCGCGATAGCGGCCAGGGGACATACCTGTCAATTTTCGAAAAGTAGCAATGAAATGACTCGGAGAGCGAAACCCAGTCATCTCGGAAATGTGCTTTATCGTACGAGTATCAGAGTTTAGCAGGAGGTTCTTTGCTTCCTTTATGCGTAAACTAATAAAAAAAGCGTAAGGTGTAATATGATACGTTTTGTAAAATAGATCATTGAAGTGCCGTTTAGAAAGATTTAGAAGGCTTGCCATATCTTCTAAACCTGCTTCTGGGTTAGAAATATTGTGTTGCATCCAAACGATGACATCATTCAAATCTCGTTCAGCTCTTAACAAACGGTTTTCCTTCAGCTGAGCATAACGGCCCATTGTCAACAAAAACTCATACACAAGACTGGATGTTTTAATATTAAAAGTATCGCGCTTTGTCTCTTCCTGTTTAAGAGCTCTTTCAATAAAAACAGTAAGGGGTGCCTTCTTATCCCACGTAAAAAAAGTTGTTTTATAAAGGTTAAGATTAGCTAGAAGCTCTTTAACAAATGGGCCATCAAACGTTAAATAGCACGTTTCCCACCTTTCATGTGACTGTTTAATATATGAGTGGGGGACATTTGGCATGAACAGAACACCATGTGCTGGAGGAAGGGTAATGATTTGATGCGCATAATGGACTGTCCCGGTTCCATTGATTGATTGTAGCCAATGAAAATACGGGTAGCCATTATGACGTGTAATCGCCTCTTGATCTGGGTTATAGCCAATTGTTTCAGCAAACAGCGGCAATTTTTTCTCATTTAATGGGATGACAAACTCTTTTCTCAGTTCCATATGAAAGTGGCCCCTCTAAAGAAATCATTCGAATAAAACGAACCTTCAATCAGTGGAATGCTCCCACTGGTTGGTCGTTGCGTAAATTAGGACATGAGCGTCCGTTATCTGGGATAAATATTTCCTTATTCTTATATCCATATCTATAATATTATATTTCACCCATATTTGTAAGGGGTTACAATCTATTTATAATGATACTGATCTAATCCCTGTTGCCACTAGTAGATCGGGACTTTTTTAAACAGGTATTCGGTCAAAAAAGGAGGAAATCATATGATTAGTAAACAACTACCTAAAATTTGGTATGGTGGTGATTACAATCCTGAACAGTGGGATAAGGATGTATGGGATGACGATGTGCGCATGTTTAAATTAGCTGGCATCGATGTAGCTACGTTGAATGTGTTTTCTTGGGCACTTAACCAGCCCGACGAAACAACGTATGACTTCAGTGGCCTTGATGCGCATATTAACAGGCTTTATGACAATGGGATATACACATGTTTGGCAACAAGTACAGGCGCTCATCCAGCATGGATGGCCCGCAAGTATCCTGATGTCTTAAGAGTTGATTTTCAAGGGAGAAAACGGGCTTTTGGCGGGCGGCATAATTCATGTCCGAACAGCCCAACCTATCGTAAGTATTCAGAACGAATGGCTGATAAGCTTGGAGAAAGATATAAAAATCACCCAGGTGTTTTAATATGGCACGTGTCGAATGAATATGGTGGGTATTGTTATTGTGAAAATTGTGCTTCTGCTTTTAGAGAATGGTTAAAAAAGAAATATGGATCCCTTACCCGGCTTAACAAGACATGGAATACAAGGTTTTGGGGCCATACATTCTACGATTGGGAAGAAATTGTTCCTCCGAATGCGCTAAGTGAAGAGGGAGAAGGAAATGTCTCTGCTTTTCAAGGTATTTCACTGGACTATCGTATTTTTCAATCTGAAAGTTTATTAGAATGTTATAAAATCGAGTATAATGCGCTTAAAAAGCATACACCAGACGTCCCTATTACAACAAACCTAATGGGGACATACCCAGAACTAGACTATTTTAAATGGGGGAAAGAAATGGACGTTGTGTCTTGGGATAGTTACCCTGGAATCGACACCCCCGTAAGCTTGACGGCCATGAATCATGATTTAATGCGTGGGTTAAGAAGTGGACAGCCGTTTATGCTCATGGAGCAGACACCGAGTCAACAAAATTGGCAGCCTTATAATGCCCTTAAACGACCAGGTGTTATGCGGTTATGGAGTTATCAAGCTATCGCCCATGGCGCGGATACAATTATGTTTTTCCAACTACGTCGGTCTATCGGTGCTTGTGAGAAATATCATGGGGCCGTGATCGAGCATGTCGGCCATGAGCATACACGTGTTTTCCGTGAAACGGCAGAATTAGGTAAGGAGTTGGAGAACTTATCTGATAGATTGTTAGATGCAAGAGTGAATGCGAAAGTAGCTATCGTGTTTGATTGGGAAAATCGCTGGGCTATCAATTTATCAAGTGGCCCATCTGTCTCCCTTGATTATGTAGATGAAGTTCATAAATATTATAAAGCCTTGTATGACAGAAATATTCCTATTGACCTAATCGGTGTTGATGAGGATTTAAACCAATACGACATCGTCATTGCCCCTGTCTTATATATGGTTAAAAGCGGCTATGCTGATAAATTGAAAGCGTTTGTCAAAAATGGTGGTACGTTCATTACCACTTATTTTAGCGGTATAGTCAATGAACATGATCTCGTAACAGTTGGAGGCTACCCTGGTGAATTACGTGACTTACTGGGAATCTGGGTGGAAGAGATTGATGCCCTCGATCCAAAGCATGCGAATGAGATTGTAGTAGCGGATGACTGGGGCCGCTTATCAGGCCGCTATGAGTGTCGATTATTGTTTGACATTATTCACAGCGAAGGGGCGGAGGTTCTCGCCCATTATGGAACGGACTTTTATGCCAACACCCCAGTGGTTACATCCAATTCATTTGGGAACGGCCAAGCAATCTATGTAGGATCAAGTGCAGAACAACGCTTTGTGACAGATTTGGTAGCTTCTCTATGTGACCAAAAACAGATTAACCCTCTACTAAACACTCCTGATGGTGTGGAAGTGACCGAACGCGTGAAAGGCGACCAAACTTATTTATTTATTCTGAACCATAATAGCTCTCCAGCTAACTTTCAAATAGGAAAAGAAAAGCTTAATTTACTAACAGGCCAGATAGTGAAGGGCGAGGTGACCATAGCCCCCCGTGATGTGATGATTTTGAAATAGGATCGTAAGCCCCCCCTTGTATCGAAATGGTACAGGGGGGTTACATTGTCTCGGAAAAGGCGGAGAGTTGCTGAAAATTAGGATGGGGTTGCTGAAAACCCAGGAGTAGCTGCGTAAAAAAGAAGATTTGTTGCTGAAAAACTAGAGGTTAATGCTGAACTCAATAGGGGTTGCTGAAAATCAGGATAGAGTTGCGCAAATAAGAGGCTTTAATGCTGAAAAACCAGAGGTTAGTGCTGAAACTTGGAATCCTGTTGCTGAAATCCAGCCACCTAACACTAATTAGTCATGGTTAAAATCAATGATTCCTCTAGTTCTTTTCAGAAAAACATATGATATTATGTAAGTGCTTTCATGATAAATGCCCACTAACTAATCATTTATCCAGGAGGGGATAGCATGCGTGAGGAATACGCCATAACTAAATTTCCTAAGAAGGGACTGACAAGCGGTAAGCCGGCACAACGTTGGGAGGAAGCACTTGTCACAGGTAATGGCACGATAGGTGCCCTTATTTATGGAGATCCTTTAAATGAGACGATCATTTTAAATCATGAAAAGCTGTACGAGCCTTTTCATGACAGCATTATTCACAACAATGACTTGTTTCCATATGTCAATGAAGTTAAAGCATTAATGAAGCGAGGGAAATTTAAAGACGCGGCTGCATTATTTTCAAAAAAATCGGGCCATCCTCTTTATTTTACGGACGCTTATCACCCTGCATATGCGTTAAATCTCCAAACGAATCAAGTAGGAGAGGTATCACATTATTTTCGTACGGTTGACTTTACGTCAGGTGAGGTTTCAGTCCATTGGCAGGATATAAGAGGAAGGTTCTTTAAGCAACATTTTAGCTCCCGTACTCACAATGCCATCATTATACGTCTTTCTTCCGCTGATGGTGCTTTCATTCATGCAGAGCTTTCCATTGATGATTTAATGCCTGAAGAAGGGGTGGAATTGACAGAAATAAGCGCATCAGGGCATGATCTATCTTTTACTTGTTCCTATGAAAAAACGAAAAAAGGGTATGCTGGGATGTCTATTGTCTCCACGGGTGAGGGAACAATCACGGCAGAAAAAGAGAGTCTTCATATAAAAGGAACGAAGGAAATCACCATTGTGACGCGAATTGTCCCCCTTACCGATTATGCGAAACAAAAAGATGCCACATTATCAAGAATGAAGATGGAACTTAAGACTCTTGCTTCTATTTCCTATGAGGAACTCATGAACGCCCATCGCCTAGTACATGAAGAGATCTACAATAGAATGACTCTCACACTGGGTGAAAACACAGAACGACGTGTTATGACAGAACAGTTATTAGCTGAGCAAACAGGTGAGCTTGATCCGCATCTGTTACAGAAAATGTTTGAGATGGGGCGATATGTTTTGTTATGTTCGTCAGGGGATTATCCACCGAATTTGGTCGGCTTGTGGACAGGGGATTGGCGGCCACCATGGAGCGGTGATTTTACGGTGGATGCTAACCTTAACTTGGCAATTTCGGGGGCGGCTATCGGTAATATGAGCGAAGCATTGGAGAGTTATTTCTACTTAATTGAAAAAATTGCCCCTGATTGGGAAGACAATGCTAAAACTTTGTACGGGTGCCGTGGCTATTTAGCAGGAAGTCGGACAGATGGCAATCATAATATTCATACCCATTTTAATGAGGATTGGCCATTAGGTTTCTGGACCGCAGCAGCTGGATGGCTTGCTCTTCCATTTTATGAATGGTATGAAATTACAGAAGACACTACCTTTTTTAAAAATCGTGTGCTACCGCTAATGAAAAAAATTGCTCTTTTCTATGAAGATTTTTTAACTGAAACTGATGAGAACGGGAAATGGCTGTTCATTCCTTCTTATTCACCAGAAAACACACCGATTATTTCCGCAGAGAAAATAGCAGCAGGCTGGCAGGAACATCAGGCAACGATTAATGCCACGATGGATATTGCTGTGACGAAAGAAATCATGACACACCTCATTAAAACATGTAAAGAGCTTCAAATAGAAGAAGAGGAAATTCCTGTGTGGGAAGCTCTTTTGGCACAACTTCCTGACTATATGACCAACGAAGATGGGGCACTTAAAGAGTGGATCCATGAGGCGTTACACGACCGTTATGATCATCGGCATCTATCTCATTTGTATCCAGTATGGCCAGGTGATGAAGTGACACCTGAAGAGACACCAGAATGGTTTCGGGCGGCTGCGATAGCATTAGAGAAAAAGGAACGGGGCAATGGTTCTGCTCATGGTGTGATGCACTCTGGACTCGTGGCAGCACGACTAAAGAGGGTAGATTTAGTTGAAGAAAATCTTCGTTGGTTCCTTTCAAGTGATTATATATACACTAGTCTTGTGACTGCTCATAATCCAGGGAGAAGAATTTATAATGTGGACGCAAATTGCAGTCTCCCTTCGTTAATAATGGAGATGCTAGTCTGTAGCCGTCATGGGTTTCTGGAATTACTACCGGCTTTACCAAAAGCATTATCGAGCGGCTCCCTAACTGGTATGCTCTGTAAAGGTCAGCTAACGCTTAACAAAATAACGTGGCATTTAGAAAGTAAAACCATCAACGTCACCATCACCTCTCACAAAGTACAGCATGTTCAGCTCGTATATAGACATGGTATTGAACAAATCGCCATTAACGGAAAAGAGGAAACGATTCACCCTGATCAAACAGAGGTCCCCTTATTTTTTAAAGCGAATGAACGTAAGGAATTAATGTTAACTGTTAAGTGACTGAGCAAACCTCTAAAAAGTGCATGATTTCATGCGAAAAAATCCCTGTATAATTGTCTGTAGGTTCATTGTAAAATGAAAGCGCTATCTTAATTTGTTTGCGAGAGAACCGTCCGTAAAAGGCCCTCCTCAAAAAGCTATTTAGGTGGGAGACAACGGATGCTTATGTCTGACCAATCAGTAAAAACACCAACTGATTGAAGGTTCGTTTTATGAATGGTTTAGTGACGTGTCTGCATACGGTTTATAGAAAGAGTGAAGAAGACTAACTTTTGCTAATTTAGTGAACGAGGCTTGCGAGATGATAAAGGCGATATGGAGACAATTTAATCATATTAAAATAAGACAGAAGTTAATAATATCCTTTTTTGTTGTCGTCTTCGTTCCCCTCTTAATTGTAGGAGGGGTGTTAACGGCAGAGCTTAGAAAAACAGCTTTAAATAATACGATTGAGCAAACGACTGCTGATATGGCTAGGATTAAGACACGTGTAAGTGAAGTGATTACGCCAGCGATTAATGTGGTAAATTATGCGTTAGTTGATCAAAGGTTGAAGGATTTAGTCACGACAGAATATACATCTATTTATGAGGTGGTGCAAGCGTATAGCCATTATAATACATTTGATAATAGTGAACGGTTATACACAGGCATCTCGACTATTCGCTTTTTTGTAGAAAATGAAACGATGTTAAATAATTGGCAATTCATCCCTTTGTCTGAGGAAATGAGAAGATCAGCTTGGTATAAAGCCGCCCATAATAGTAGAGGACTGCTGTTGTGGCATTATAAAGAGGCCGCAATGGAAAAGGGGGAAGGGAACCAGTTAACATTGACACGTATCGTTCATTATCCGAATGATGACACCTATGGGATTATTGATGTTGAGCTAAATACGAATTACTTAAATTGGATATTAGCTCAAGAGGTCGTGCCATTAATGATTATTGATGCTGATCATCATGTCGTTGCCGGCAACCAACAAGAACTTATCGGTACACAGTTATCCGAAACGATGATCATACCGGTGTTAGTAGAAGAGAAAGAAGGCACATTGAGAGAGACTGTTTTTGATGAACCATCTCATGTGATCGTAGACCCAATTCTGCTTGAAAATAGTGCAAATGATCTTAGGCTCGTTGCAGTCATATCAGATTCCGACATTGTAGAGGATGCTGACAGGCTTAGCAGAACGGGCTTTGTCATTATGCTGATTAGTATGAGTGTCGCGCTCGTCTTAATCTATGGCTTTGCCCACCTTATTTCAACACGAATTGCTGAACTCAGTAAACATATTCATCAAGTCACCGAAGGCAACTTAACCGTCAATCATGAGATTCAAGGGCAGGATGAAATCGGTGAGCTTTCGCACCAATTTAACCTCATGACACTGAGTATACAAGCTTTACTAGAAGAAATTGAACAGCACAATCATGAAAAGCGAGAGCTGGAAACAAAACAAAGTACGATGAAATTTAAAATGTTAGCAAGCCAAATTCACCCTCATTTTCTATTTAACACATTAGAGACAATTCGCATGGAGGCGAGTATAAAAGGAGAAAAGGATCTGGCTCATGTGGTGAAAAAGCTAGGAAAGTTATTGAGGCATAGCATTGAAATGACGGGTGAACTCATTCCTATTAAACAAGAAATTGAAATGGTTAAGGCCTATTTAGACATTCAAAAGTTCCGTTTTAAAGATCGCTTAACGTATAACGTGACTTTAGATGAGCGAGTGGCAATGGTAGAGATCCCGCCGTTAGTTATACAGCCGCTTGTAGAAAATGCTGTTATTCATGGGATTCAGCATCGTCGAGAAGGAGGACAAGTTTTCGTTAACGTTCATCTTTTTCAGGAAGAGATTAACGTGGAAATTCGAGATAATGGTCCAGGGATGACAGATGAACAGCTGAGAAAAATAAGCTCCTTTATCACTAAGGAGGAAGAGGAGCCGGGACAGCGCATCGGGTTAAAAAATGTTCACGAAAGACTACGGCTCGTGTATAAACAATCGCCAGGTTTGCAAATTGATAGTCTACTTGATGAAGGAATGTCTGTATCGTTTTCAATACCAGTTATAACGGACAGCGATCGCTAGGGTCACTGGTGACATCAATTAAGCGGGGTGAAAAGAATGTACAATGTTTTAATTGTAGATGATGAGCCGATCGTACGCGAAGGCCTTAAAACGATCATTTCGTGGGAACATTATGGATTTCATGTAACTGGGACAGCGGAAGATGGAGAAGCTGCCTTAGAAAAATATGAAGATGTATCACCTGATTTGATTATTTCTGACATTCGTATGACAGGGATGAATGGTCTAAAGTTTATTGAAACAATTAGGGAGAATGATCAACGAGTAAGATGTCTATTGTTAAGTGGCTATGCTGACTTTGATTATGCGAGACAGGCTATCCAACACGATGTAGCCGGCTATTTATTAAAGCCTGTTGATGAAGAAGAATTGATAGGCTATTTAGCTCGTATTAAATCCGAGCTTATAAAAGAAGAAGAGCGACTACTACTAACAAAGCATGGACAGGAGAAAAGACAAGAGGACGTTTTAACCTCTGTCATCATGACACCTCCAATGTTAAAACGAGAGAAAGAACAACTCATCCAGCATGCAGTGGCGTCTGAATTAGATTGGGAGATGTATGACCTGCTCGTTATGTCTGTTGAACACCAACAAACAGGAGAGGTAGTATTACGTACAGCAAAAGAAAGGGTGAAAGCTTTAGTACAACATTCATCGGACAAGATCGTTTTTTTTCATGAGCCTTATGTAGGCATCTTGCTAAATGGTGCCATGGGATTTAAGGAAAAGCATGACTTGTATAAGAAAATTAAATCGGCTATGGCAGAAGAGCATTATGATATCACCGCAGCACTCGGGGGAAGTGTTGAGCGGTTAGAAACCTTGCATACATCGTTTGAAACAGCTCGTAATCTTATTCGGAAAAAGTTCTTCTATCCACGGGGGGAGCTCCTGTATGCAGAAAAGGAAGGCCGTTTAACACCTGAAGTGACATGTGATTGTGACACGCTAGTACATCAATTATATGCTGCGTTAGAGGTAGGCGTTTATCAGTCCATCCCTTCACTCGTTGAGAATATTCGCTTTGCAGGGGACTTTAACACATGTGAACGAATAGTAAAGCAGCGATATATAACGGTTCTTACAACGGTTCTAAACAAGTTGCTAGCATCCAAATCTGACAGGTCCAAACCGATCAAACACGCTCTAGATAAAGTGACACGAATTCACAGTATCGCTCATATAGAGGATCTCTTACAATTTACCGAAGAACTTATTTCATGTTTGTTTAATCAGCTGGATTATTCACAGGCTGATGGCCAGTTAAAGAAGCTACTATTCATGATGGAAACACACTACAATGAAAATTTAAAGCTTGAAAAGTTAGCGGAGGTTTTTAATTATAATAGTGCCTATTTAGGTAAATTATTTAAACGTTATACTGGTGACTATTTTAATACTTATTTAGATCACGTCCGTATTCGTCACGCAAAGGAATATTTATTACAGGGCTATAAAGTGTATCAAGTAGCTGAAATGGTAGGCTATTCTCATGTTGATTATTTTCATAGTAAGTTTAAGAAATACGTTGGTATTTCCCCGTCAAAATATCGGAAAAACAATACTTAAAAGAATGTCTTATAGCATCACAATCTATGATGACCTGCTGGCTGAATGTTATTTCAGTCAGCTTTTTTAAACACAGATAACCGTCTGTAAAGCGCTAGCTCCCGCCTCAAAATAGAGTGGATAACTAACGGCAATGGCTTGTAAAATCCTGATTACCTCAACTACCAATCAGTAGAAACAGAGCGAAAACGCTCACTGATTAAAGATTCGTTTTATTTGCCCTACGCTTAGTCAGGCGTCAAAATGGCTAAACCTAACTGCAGACTGATTGATATAGTCGATTATTCTAAGTGAGCGAGAGGAAATGCGTGATTTTCCCTTAGAAGAGAGGTATTTTTTCCTCCTGCTATTGATAGTTACTTGTGACCTTATTGGGATGTCAAGCTTCACAATGTTATTCCACATTCAGATCCATTTTTCATATGATTTTCTCCGTAATTATTGAGGTATTTCCTTGCGAAAACGTGCGCTATGATAGAGATGTGAACAGGAGGGGATCACGTGGAAATAGCAAAAAAGAAAGCGTATACAAAAATAGACCATTATAAACCGAAGAGGAATTTCTGGAGAACGATGAAAAATCAAAAAATCCTCTACTTGATGTCTGTTCCTGTCGTTATTTACGTCTTTATTTTTAACTATTTACCTGTGTGGGGGTGGACGATGGCTTTTCAAAATTATCGTCCAGGGAGAAGCTTTTCTGAACAGGAATGGGTGGGATTTGAGCATTTCATTGCGTTGTTTCAAGATAATCATTTCTATCTCGTGTTAAGGAACACGTTAGTTATGAGTGTCATGCTACTGATTGCGGGCTTTATTATTCCAATTATTTTTGCTGTTTTATTAAATGAATTGAAAGATTCATTGTTTAAAAGATCGGTACAAACCATTTCATATTTACCTCACTTTGTTTCATGGGTAGTGGTGGCGAGTATCGTCACTAAAATGCTTTCCACGGATGGTGGAATCGTCAATGAGGTACTTGTCTCATTGAATATCCTTGATAAACCTGTTCAATTTATGGCACAAGGGCATTTATTTTGGCTGATTGTCACTGTAGCAGATGTATGGAAGGAGATGGGATGGAATTCAATTATCTTTTTAGCAGCTATGGCTGGCATTGATCCTCAGTTATATGAAGCAGCAAGAGTTGATGGCGCAGGCAGATGGCGGAGAATTTGGCATGTGACGTTACCTGGTATTAGGCCAACAATCATGGTTATTCTCATATTGTCTATCGGAAATATGATAAGCATTGGATTTGAAAGACAGTTACTTTTAGGCAATTCCTTAGTCAGGGAATATTCTGAGGTACTGGAACTCTATGCGTTAAATTATGGGATTGGCATGGGGCGATATTCGTATGGGACAGCTATCAGCATCTTTAATTCGATCGTGAGCATTATCCTCCTTTTACTTGCCAATGGTCTGTTTAAACGTCTGACGAAAACAAGTGTTATGTAAGGAGGAAGCGATGTTTAAATTAAATAGAAAGAAATCCACGTTATTTCAGACGTCCACCACAGAGAAGCTGTTTGATATCACTAATTACGTTCTTATGGCTTTTATCATTGTGATTATGCTTTATCCGTTTTTAAATGTGCTGGCCATCTCATTAAATGATTCTACGGACACTGTAAGAGGAGGAATTTATATCTTTCCTCGTGAGTTCACACTAGAAAATTATCGGGTGATTATGGAATATGACAGCTTGCTTATCGGCTTTCGCAACTCTGTCTTAAGAACAGTGATAGGGACAGTCCTCGGTTTATTTGTTTGCTCAATGGTAGCTTATACGTTAAGTCGACAAGATTTTCAAGCTAGAAATGTCATATCTGTGATTATCGTTTTAACGATGTTTTTCAGCGGTGGCCTCGTACCAACCTATATGTTAATGCGTGATTTAGGCTTGATTAATACATTTGCAATCTATATTTTACCACTTCTAGCAAGTGCCTGGAATATAATCATTATCCGTTCTTTTATGGATGGCTTGCCCCTTGCTTTACAAGAGTCAGCGAAAGTAGATGGAGCGAATGACTTTACAATTTATTGGAAAATCATATTGCCAATTTGTAAGCCCGTTTTAGCTACAATCGCGTTGTTTATCGCAGTTATGCAATGGAACATGTGGTTTGATACGTATATTTACAATAGTGCTAATCCAGCATTAACGACGCTTCAGTATGAGTTGATGAAAATTTTACAGAATACAACTGCCTCTACAGGAGCAGGGATTGATTCAGTTCGTGGTTCTGGGGCTGAGGCGGCTACACGCGTGTCACCGGAATCTATTAGAATGGCCATTACGATTGTCACGATCGTACCAATTCTGCTCGTTTATCCATTTCTACAACGGTATTTTGTCAAAGGAATGACGCTTGGTGCCATCAAGTAGAATAGAGTCAATAAAGCAATAGGTAAGGTGATAAGTCATATCTTACTTGTATAAAAAGACAAGGGGGATTTATCTATGAACAAGAGGAAAATGACAAGTGTTGTTTTAGGGACGGTTGGTGTATTAGCTGTATTATCAGCCTGCAGCAATGACGAAGAAGTCATCAATACGAATAATATAGACGGTGAAAGCGAGGGTGACATCGAATTCACGTTGTTTGCAGCAGACAACAATCCAAGCTGGAATGGCATGGATAGCGATGTGGGGCAAGTGATTTTAGAAGAAACAGGCGTCTCATTAAATGCAAGTTTTGCGATTAATGACCCGGCTGAACGGATTGCACTCTTTGCAGCTGGTGGTGAGTATCCAGACTTTATTCTCCCAAAAGGAGATAGCGGGATTTTAGTAGATGCTGGGGCAATGATAGATTTAAGACCATTAATTGAAGAGCATGCTCCGAATATACAAGAGGTTTATGGCGATTACTTAGACAGAATGACGTGGAGCGATGAAGATGATGCGATTTACTTTATTGGGACTAATCCAGTCGATCAGCAGCATTGGACACCTGGTAGCGGCTTTTGGCTTCAACATGCAGTAGTAGAAGAATTAGGGTATCCAGAAATCAATACAGTAGAAGATTTTGAGAACGCTATCAAAGAATACTACGAGATGTATCCAGAGATCGACGGCCAACCGACCATTCCACTGTCGTTACTAGCTGATGATTGGCGAATGCTGATTTCTGTGACAAATCCTGCTTTTTGGGCAACCGGGGCCTCAGATGATGGCGAGTGGTATATTGATGATGAAACACGGGAAGCAATCCTTCATTATCGTCGGCCAGAAGAGCGAGAGTATTTTCGCTGGCTAAATCACATGAATGCAGAAGGACTACTTGATCCAGAAACGTTTGTTCAACAAGAGGATCAATACATGTCGAAAATTTCATCTGGTCGCGTGTTAGGGATGATTGACGCTGATTGGTCGATCGCAGATGCGCAAACGGCATTACGTGAAGACGGAAAATATGAACGTATGCATGGTGTTTATCCAGTGACATTAGATTACTCATACGAACACCGTAATTTTCAGAGTACAGGTTATTTATCCGAGTGGGGAATCGGTATCACGATTGATAATCCTGACCCAGTAAGAGCCATTAAATTTCTCGATTGGATGGCGTCAGAGGAAGCTCAAATTTTAAACAACTGGGGGATTGAAGGGGAGCATTATGAAGTAGATGAGGATGGCAACAGATATCTTACTGATGATCAACGTGAAGAACGGCTGAGTGACAGCTCTTTTAATGAACGCACAGGTATTGGTGTATATCTTGCTTACGGTCCGCATTATGGGGACGGTGTGTTAGATTCTACTGGCCAGCCATTTACCATTAATACACAAGAAACGTTAATTGAGGATTATACCGAAAAAGAGAAGGAAGTGTTAGAAGCCTATGGTGCGAATATATGGGCTGATTTGTATCCAGCGGCTGACGAATTTCCTGTAAAACCATGGGGCGCTGGTTGGGAAATTAATTGGCCTTCAGATTCTCCAATTGCGATACCGTTTCAACGGGCGCAAGATATTATGATGACAAGAATTCCAGAAGCCATATTAGCTGATCCGGAAGATTTCGACCACGTGTATGACCGGTTTATGGATGAATTGGATGACATCGGGGTTGAAGATATGGAGGCTGAGTTCACAGAGCTTGTTCGACAACGTGTTGAACTGTGGGGAGAAGATTAATTACCAATATTAATAAACACTTTCTAATTTCTTTTCCATTAGCTAGCTTCCGGATCAATAAAAAAGCTGATTCGGAAGCTTGGATGGTCTCATCATCATTTAACGTTCAAGCCACCTTTAACCAAACTTCTAACTGAAGAGACTCATAGAAACAAATCGGTAGAATGAGATTAATAGGTCTCAACTTGTTGATGAAAAGGGGAAATAATATGAAATTTACAGATGGTAACTGGCTGATTAGAGAGGGATTAGAGCTCATCACACCTGTTCAACTTTTTCGGGAAACTGTTAACGAGAAGCAACTGACGCTTTTATTAGCACCTATCGATTTATCTGAACGTGCTAATCAGCTAGACGTGTCGATGCTGACTGTTACGTATTCAGCGCCACTCCCAGATGTCATTAAAGTAACTTGTGTCAGACATAAAGGTGGGGTTAAACGAGGACCAGAATTTACGGTTGCCGAACAAGAAGATGAGGCAACCGTGATAAAAAATACGAAAACAGATGTCACACTAACGAGTGGTTCGTTACAAGTAAAAGCAATAAAAGGCCCCAGATGGACGAGTGAATACGTCTATAATGGTCAGCATATAACGAGCAGTGGGTTTAAAGGTAAAGCGCATGTAACGAGAACAGCCACAAAAGAGACGTTTATGAGAGAAGAGTTGGATTTATCTGTCGGTGAAACAATTTATGGGCTAGGTGAACGATTTACACCGTTAGTAAGAAATGGGCAAGTTGTGGACACGTGGAATAAAGACGGTGGCACGAGTTCGGAGCAATCTTACAAGAATGTCCCTTTCTACTTATCGAATAAAGGATATGGTGTGTTCGTGAATCATCCAGAAAACGTCTCCTTTGAAGCCGGCTCAGAAAAAGTGTCCAAAATGCAATTTAGCGTAACAGGAGAGACGCTTGAGTACTACATCATCGGTGGCGGAGCACCTAAAAAAGTGCTCGAAAACTATACCACTTTGACAGGTAAACCTGCGTTACCGCCAGCTTGGTCTTTCGGATTATGGTTAACGACCTCTTTTACGACAGATTATGATGAGCAAACGGTTAATACCTTTGTGGATGGGATGGCTGAACGACACCTCCCATTACGCGTGTTTCACTTTGATTGTTTTTGGATGAAAGCCCTTCAGTGGTGCGATTTTCAATGGGATAAGGACGTTTTCCCTGATCCGAGAGGCATGCTGAGACGCTTGAAAGATAAAGGATTAAAAATATCTATTTGGATTAATCCTTATATTGCACAAGCTTCTCCGTTATTCGATGAAGCAGTAGAAAAAGGCTATTTAATAAAAAAGAAAAATGGCGACGTCTGGCAATGGGATAAATGGCAACCAGGAATGGGCATCGTTGATTTTACAAATGACCAGGCATGTCGATGGTACACAGGTCATTTAGATAATTTGCTCAACATGGGAGTAGATAGCTTTAAAACAGACTTTGGTGAAAGAATTCCTACCGATGTCGTCTTCTATGATGGGTCAGACCCTATGAAAATGCATAATTATTATGCGTACTTATACAATCAAGTGGTGTTTCAATGGTTGGAAAAGGCACGAGGTAAAAATGACGCAGTCCTTTTTGCGCGTTCATCAACAGCAGGAGGACAAAAGTTTCCAGTTCATTGGGGGGGTGACTGTGATGCTAGTTACGTTTCCATGGCCGAAAGTCTTCGGGGAGGCTTGTCATTAGGCTTGTCTGGATTCGGTTTTTGGAGTCATGATATCGGTGGGTTTGAAAGTACAGCTCCATCCGATCTTTACAAACGATGGATTGCGTTTGGTTTGTTGTCCAGCCATAGCAGACTACATGGGAGTAAGTCATACCGTGTCCCGTGGATATATGATGAAGAAGCGGTTGATGTTTTAAGATTTTTCACGTCCTTAAAACATTCGCTTATGCCGTACTTGTATCAACAGGCTTATGAAACGACGAAAACAGGCGTACCGATGATGAGGGCGATGATGTTGGAATTTCCTGAAGATCCAGCATGTGATTATGTAGACCGTCAATATATGCTCGGTGATGCTCTACTCGTGGCACCTATTTTTAATGAAGAAGGCCGCATTAGCTACTATTTACCGAAAGGGGCGTGGACACATCTCCTCACAAATGAAAAAGTGGAAGGAGGAACGTGGAAGGAAGGGCACTATGATTATTTTAGTCTGCCACTTTTCGTAAGACCTGACTCTATCATACCGATCGGAGACAACATTGCTAAACCAGATTATGACTACGCTGATAGTGTGACATGCCATGTATTCGGGCTGCAAACAAATAAAAAGGTTACTATCAGAGATACTCATGGAAAGATAGCACTCACGTTAGCTGTTAATGTCAATATAGATGGCTCTTATGACGTTATCCCTGATAACCCTATGAATAAACAATGGCAGCTCGTTTTAAGAGGCATGACCACTCTCCCTTCTGTAGAAAATGGGGAAGTTGACTTGGTTGAAAACGGTGTTTCTATCGTTCCAGAAGATACTAGTACAGCCGTAAACATTACATTTGAGTGCGATAAGAGGAGGTAACTCAATATGACGAACCGTGTAACGTATCCGTTTCAGCAAACAGAGTTGTCACTTGTAGAACGGGTTGAGGATCTCGTCCAGCGATTAACGATAGACGAAAAAGTAGCTTCTATGATCCAATATCAGCCGGCAATTCCCCGCCTTGGTATTAGAGCATGGAAACAAGGGACAGAAGCTGCTCATGGGGTGGCATGGCTTGGTGAAGCAACCGTTTTTCCACAAAGTATTGGTTTGTCTCATACGTGGGATTGTCGCTTGTTAAAGCAAATAGGGGAAGTCATTAGTGATGAAGCAAGGGTTTACTATGAGAAAAACCCCGAGCTACATGGTCTAACATTGTGGGCCCCTACCGTAGATATGGCAAGAGACCCGAGATGGGGAAGGACGGAAGAAGCATATGGAGAAGATCCGATGTTGACAGGCCAACTAACGACTGCACTCGTTAAAGGCATGCAAGGTGATCACCCAGTTTATTTGAAAACAGTGGCGACCCTTAAACATTTTCTAGCCAATAACAATGAAAAAGATCGTGAAAGATGTTCGGCAAGTATAGATCCACGTAATTTGTTCGAATATTACTTGCAAGCATTTAAACCGGCATTTGTAGAGGGGAAAGCAGGATCGCTTATGACAGCCTATAACGCTATTAATGGGTCACCTGCTCCGCTCCATCCATTATTAAAAGAAGTTGTAAAAGGAAAGTGGGGGCTCGATGGTTTTATTGTCAGTGATGCAGGAGATGTTTTAGGTCTTGTACATGATCATGGTTATTTTGCCACATATGCTGAGGCAGTGGCAGCATCGATTAAAAGCGGCATTGATAGTATCACAGACGATACCGAACAAACAAAAGAAGCAATTCATGAAGCGATTAGATTAGGTCTTCTTAATGAAGCAGATATGGACCATGCGTTAAAAAATGCGTTTCGCATTCGTTTTCGATTAGGCGAATTTGATGATTATCATCCTTATACCACTATTCCAGCATCTAAACTACTTGCTCCTGAACATAAGCAGTTGGCATATCAGGCAGCACAAAAACAAATTGTCTTATTAAAAAATGATGGCATTTTACCTTTAGATAAAAAGGTGTCTGAGACATTGGCAGTGATTGGACCGCTTGCAAACGATAATCATATCGATTGGTACAGTGGGACACCAGCTTATAAAACGACACCGCTAGAAGGATTGAAGAAGACGTTTAAAAAAAATGACGTGACGTACCATCATGGACACTCCCTTATTCGTTTAAAAGCAAGTGAAACCAATCGTTATATTTACCTCAATCAGGAAGACAACTACATGCTGACTGCTAGTGAGGATCAGCCTCATAAAGCGGAAGTGTTTGAATTAATGGACTGGGGTTGGGGGAACTATACATTAAAATCCACATCTACTGGAAAGTATGTCACAGTAGGAGAAAAGGGACTTACGGCTACTGCGAATGAAGCAAAAGGATGGTTTGTGAAAGAACAGGTGACATTTGAAACTAGCGATCGTGAAGACGTATGGAAAATGAAAGCATGGGATGGACAGATCATCGCACTCGCCCATAACGATAGTTTGACTGTTCCTACGACGACAGTACCTAAAGGTATGGAGGAATTCCAATTGGAAGTGGTTGAGGATGGGATCACTGTTGCTGTGGAGGCTGCCAAACATGCAGATACGGCTGTGGTCATCCTCGGAAATAATCCATATATTAATGGAAAAGAATGCATTGACCGTCAAGATATTTGTCTCCCACCGGCTCAAGAGAAACTCCTTCAAGCAGTGAGTGAGGTTAATTCAAGAACAGTGCTGGTCCTTGTAAGCAGTTATCCTTACGCCATCATTTGGGCACAAGACCATCTTCCTGCCATCGTTCATACTTCTCACGCTGGTCCCGATTTAGGTGACGCTTTGGGAGATGTGTTATCCGGTGACTATAACCCAGCAGGAAGATTAAGCATGACATGGTATCGCTCAATTCATCAACTACCAGACATGATGAATTACGATATCATTAAAGGAAAACGCACGTACCAATATTTTGATGGAGATGTACTCTATCCTTTCGGCCACGGTTTAAGTTATAGCAAGTTTAGTTATGATGACATAAAGCTTGATAAATCCTATGTTCATGTTGAAAGTGATGAGCGTGTGACGATTAAAGCGACGATAGGAAATATAGGGGATGTGGATGGCGATGAAGTGATTCAATTATATGTGAGAAAAGCAGATGAATCCCGTGTCGTTCGTCCATTAAAAACCCTTAAACACTTCAAGCGTGTACATGTGAAACCAGGTGAAAAGGAACAGATTACCTTCGAAGTGAAAGTGGATGATTTAGCTATCTGGGATGTGACGAGAGAAAGATATTGTGTAGAAACTGGCACATACGCCATTATGATAGGCCCATCATCTGCGGAGATGCCATTGATTGCCACACTAAATGTAGTCGGTGAAGTGATGCCATCCCGGCAGTTCATCACACGTGTGCACGCTTATCATTATGATGATTATGAAAATATGTATTTAACAGAGGGAGATGGCATTGGACATTACTGTGTAAGAACGCAAGGTGATAAAGGCTGGATTGCCTTTAAAGAGACAGACGTCCCGTCGGAAAACGCGTTACTGAACATAACGGTTTTTAGCCATGGGTTCACAGGAAAATTGCTACTGAAGGCAGAGGATGAACACATCGGGGAAGCTAACGTGTCCCCGTTACCTAATTGGCAAACAATCACTATCCCAGTAAATCTTAAACCTGGTCTCTACACACTTGTTATTGAGCTTCAAGGTGATCTCTCTCTTAGTACGATACAGCTCGTTTAAGATACGTTACTAAATAAAAGAACAGGGGGAGTACGGCATGGAAAGTAGCAAATGGGGGTTGCTATTTACCGCTTTATCCGGAATAGGGGTGATTGCCGCTTGTGGCGATAAAAACGACGGTGCGTTAACCATTACGATGTTTTCAAGTCTCCCCCATGATTTTCATTACACGATGATGACTGACTAGAAGAGGTTGTGTACGATGGGTACCACTCTAACATAACAGATAAATGAAATGACAGGGGAGACCCATATTTATGCTTTACCACTTAGGGAAAACGTCTTTTCTGAATAACCACCGATCACTAGCTGATAGCTTTAATGAAAGAGCGCTCCGACGAAGAGGGAGGATTACAATTAGTTAGTCAATTGTATGAAATAAATCAGGAATAAGATGTGACGTTAGCTTTAAAATGGGGGATGAACATGGAAAGAAGCTGGACCGATACGCGGTTATATACTGTGACCGATTGGATCATGAAACTGGCCTATATAAACTTATTATGGCTACTATTCACATTTATCGGTATTGTTGTCTTTGGAATAATGCCTGCTACGGTTGCTCTTTTTACAGTTGTAAGACAGTGGCTGGAGAAGGAAGGAGAGCTTCCACTGTTTAAAACCTTTTTCTCAGTGTTCAAGCGAGAGTTTTTCAAAGCAAATCTCATAGGCGTCATTCTTGCCGTTGCAGGTTATGTGTTATATATAGATTTTCTATATTTAAGCGTTGTTCATGGATATGTGCATACATTTCTAGCCTCAGCTCTCGTATTGGTAACGCTCTGGTTTACAGCGATGACCATGTTCATTATTCCTGTCTATGTTCATTATGACTTGCCATTTTTTAAATACTTTAACTATGCCTTTATTATTTCGTTAATCAATCCACATATTGTGATTTTTATGGGCTTGTTAATTGCCGTTACTTATAGATTATTCACAATCATACCTGGACTTATACTCTTCTTTTTTGCAAGCGCAATGGCAAGCATCATCATGTGGTGTGCACTACTGGCGTTCAAGAGGATGGAAAAGAAGAAACAAGGATTAGAAAAAACGGCCTAAATGAGGATACAATTCACGAGCTTACTTCGTTTGTTTTTTGTGTTACTACCTACAAGGACAGTTCCTTGTAAACGCCTGGTCAAAGCTTTGAGCTTCTTTCATTAAGTGACAATAAACGAACTAAGGCTAAACTGCCTCCAATTGTTAGACACCATTTTACAATAGGAGAGGCAGTTTTTTATGGTTATATATAACAATTAAGCTATTTTTCTCCTGTCTTTTACATGGGGGGATGGTGCTGATATTAGGTAAGAAGAGTGAGTTTTTGAGCTATGATTAACGAACGTCATATAAAGTGATAAAATGTAAAAGATCTAATCAATACTTCTATAAGCTGATAGTGGTTTTATAAGGAGAAGGGAGCTACATATGTCTAATTCAACGGTGATGAAGTTTGTATCAGGTGGATTTAATCTTTTCTTTTGTATTCCAGTGATAAGTTGGGTATTTGTTGTTGGACTGTCTGCTATGCCATTATTTCTATTATTTATATTGCACTTAGTGACATTCATTTTTTCATTAATAGATAAAAGAAGGTTCCACGGAAGTGTTGTGGGGATGACAGCTGCATTTATGGGGTGGATTCCTGTGCTAGGGTTCTTTATGCATGTGATAGCTACTACATTACTTATTGTAGATGGATTTAAGTCACGTAAAGATGATAAGGAAGTTGAAATTTAATCGACAACAAACTCATTTTTTCACTTTGTGGGGCTGTTTGGTAGAACTATAAGCTAATATTGTTTGATTGACGTGTAACGAATCACTATCCACAAAGAGTTTATCACAGATAACCGTCCGTAAAACGCCCGCGAATGTCATGATTCACGCAACCGCCAATCAGTGGGAGAGGAATGAAAACATCTACTGATTGGGGGTTCGTTTTATATTTTAATTCTAAATAGCTTTGCTTCTCATCATAACGAGTAGAGGGGCTATAAAATGGATAAGTTTATCAGTTGCGAGAAAGGTGTTTACACATGACAATAACAACGGTCCTAAAGTTTCTATCATTTTGTGTGTCATTAGCAATCTGTTATCCTGTGTTTGTTTTTATAATAGGGGTAGGGCAGTTTAAATTCCCATTCGTTATTTTAGCTATTTTTCATCTATTAACATTATTGGCGGCATTAAGAGATAAAAAGGTATATTTCGGAAGTGTTGTAGGGTTAATTGTTGCGGTGTTAGCAGTTTTCATAGGACCGGTTGAATTAATCTTTCATCTCCACCTCTTTGTCATTGCCATACTGTTTGCAGATGGTTGCTACTCGCATGAAGTACGAAAGGGTTCACCAGCTCTTGCTAGTGAAACAAGTGACTAATCATTTCTTGTGTAGTCGAACAGTTGAAGCTATTTTAAGAGAGCCGATAAGATTTTAGTAATAAAGATTTTGGCGTGTGTCTACTTAAACAACATTTAAGTTTCTATCTATACAGGACGCCTTCTCTAGCCAATATTGAGTTATTTGAATAATGACATAAGACAGATATAGTGACAAATATTGGTCACTCAACTTCAATATATCTGCGTTTTATCTCATCACTTATGGGACATCCTGTTCCCTTATTTGTTGGTTATTGAAAGCTACAGATGTCTGATGAATTCTTCAGCTATAAAGCAAATGGTTTGACTGTGTTAGTAACTACCTCAGTCTTACAACACGGTTGCGAAGCGGGTTTAACCCTTTGATACTGAGACGGCATTCGAGTAGGTCACCGTGGGTAATCACGACAGGACCGGGTGTGCCAGTTAATATGATATCACCGGGGAATAGGGTTGTGCTTTGCGACAGGTAGGATACGATCTCCCATGGTGTATACAGCATATGATCTGTCGCCATTTCATGTACCGTCTCACCATTTAAAATTGTTGAGACCTTTATGTTGTTGATGTCATGAATGTCATCAAAAGTTATGAGATCAGACCCTATACTAATATATGTATCGAAACTTTTTGCGCGGGTAAGAAACCTAGGATTCGCTGCGTGAATGTCAGATTCGGTCATATCTAAACTTGTGGTAATACCTGCAATGACATGGGGGACCTCATGCACGGGTACATTTTTACATGTTTTCCCGATGATAAGAGCCAGTTCACTTTCTCCAGTCGTGCGTGTAGAAAGAGGTGGTAGCTCAATCGTGTCTTTTGGACCGATTAAGGCTGAAGCAGGCTTTAAAAAGGTGACGGGGTGGGAAGGGGCTGTTATGGCACATTTATTTTCCGCATAATTTAAGCCAATTCCCCAAATGCTGTTTGGCTTTTCAATGACGGGGGCAAAGTCTGTTTCTTGTTCTAACAGGAAAGGCATCGTTTCTAATTTATCAACTCCGCCATTTCTATACCAAGTTCTTAATTCGTCAAGATTATTTCCAGTAACAAGGTCTATGACAGTCGTTTGCCACTGGCTTTTTTCGAAATGATTTAATGTTTCAAGGAGGACGTAGCCGTTGCATGAGGCAATAGCGGCTTCTGCATTATTTTCCGTATAGATCATAGCCAGTTTCATCGTAGCACTTCCCTTAACATAACATTTAAGTTTGATACTTCTTCCACATATGTGTAAAGTCGCAAACCCATTGTAATAAAGCGAGATCATGGCCGATTCCTGCAATTATGGACAATCCCACAGGAATACCGGTATTGGGGATGACTGGAATAGTCACTTGTGGGCAGCCAGATAGTCCGGCGATACAAGCTAATTGTAATGTTTGTTGTCGTGTGTTTTCCACTGCTTCATCTTGAAGTCCACGTAATGGTGCAGCGCCAGGCACTGTGGGAAGAATCAACAGCCCATTTCCCATTAAGAGCGTTCTCAGCTGTGATCGGATATGCTGACGTTTAACAGTTTCAGGCTGGGCTTTGGCTTCTGTTATGTTTTTTGCCATCAGAAAGCGTTCTTTCACCCCTGGTCCAAACGTTGGATTTACGTCTTCAATCCATTTTCTATGCGTCTGCCAAATTTCTTTCCCTTGTAAAATACGAAAAGTTGTTGCCCATTCAGAAAGACCGGCTTCTGCTAGAGTTAAAGTGTCAAAATAAAGGGATGTTTTGTCTTTTAATTGTGTAACAAGGGGTTCAAGGATTGCCCGGGTTGCTGTGTCTGAAATAGTCCATGCATCTTCTGGGATAAAACAGTTTGTAAAGCTTGTTGTTGTCTCGGTTTTGTTCAATAAAGCTTGCGCTACATTTTTCAACGTGTAGGCATCTCGACTCAACACACCTACTGTATCAAACGAAGGGGCTAGTGGGATGACACCATCCATTAAAATCCTGCCATGAGTGGGACGATAGCCAAAAAGACCGCAGTAAGATGCAGGAACTCTGATGGAACCGCCTGTATCTGTTCCTAATGCGAAATCGACACTGTGACTAGCCACAGCCGATGCAGAGCCACTAGAAGAACCACCGGGGATACGTGCTGGGTCTCGTGGGTTTAGTGGTGTTCCATAATAATAATTTTCACCATTTAAACTATACATTAATTCATCCGTCATTGTCAGACCTCTCAGTGTTGCACCTGATTCTAGTAAGTGGATGATGGTGGGGGCAGTTATTTCAGAAGCTGGATGTGTCTCATGCCATTGAGGATTCCCAGCTGTGTTTCTCACTCCTTCAATATGAAATACATCCTTGACTGCAAATGTCAGACCTGAAAGGGGACCTGAGGATAACGGATATTTGGTGAATGTGTCATTGATAAATGCGTGAACAGCATCGGTCATATGATCCCTCCTAAAAACCATTTAACACCTATGTGCTTTTATTTTACCTATAGCCATCATAGGTGTCTTTGTTAATGATAACTAGAATGTGGCGTTCCTGTTAGTGTATATGACTATTTTATCAGATAGTTAGAGGGTAGCTAAGTTTTGACCAAAAGGTTGGTTGACAACGATTCCCTCTTCAGCTTTGTAAACACAACGACCACTGACAATAGTCGCTTTGATAGCCCCTTTAATGTCTCTACCTACATAAGGAGAGTATTTATGGCGAAAAAGGATGTCATCGGCAGTGATGTGAGTGTCAACAGCAGGGTCATAGATGGTCAAATTAGCTTTATTCCCTGGCTGAATTCTACCTTGCTCGTGAAGATATGGGAAACGGTCTGCAGCATGATGGGTCAGAAGAGGTAAAATATCTGCCAATGAAAATCCTCGTGTTAATGCGTGACTTATAAAAGCAGGTATGCCAAATTGAATACTTTGAATACCGCCCCATGCTTGCCATATATTATTTGTTCCACGCTGTTTCATAGCTGGTGGACAAGGCGAATGATCTGAACTGATGATGTCGATCTTTCCTTCGTGAATTTTTTCCCAAAGACCTTCGACACTTTCTTTATCGCGTAATGGTGGCGCACATTTGAGAATTGGGCCCTCACGAAGGAAGTCTTTGTCAGTAAATAAGAGGTAATGGGGACACGTTTCACTGGAAACATTGACCCCTGTATTTTTGGCGCTGTATAGGCGTTCTGCGACCTCTGGGTGACTGACGTGGACAATGTGAAGCGGTGTATTATATTTTGCAGCGTAATCTAGGGCAATATCAACCGCTTCTAATTCAGCTTCTACTGGTCTGCTCTCAAGAAAAGCCGCTGCATCTTTTTGGCTGGTTTGTTTCAGTCCATAATAAGTTAATGTGTCCCCCCACTCGGCATGTAAACCAAGAATCGTATCCGTTTCCCCACAAAATTTCATCGCTTTTGGAAGGGAATCATGATCTAATCGTTTAAAATCAGTAATGCCACTTTCTGATAAAAATCCTTTAAAGCCGATTATTCCGATATCTTGCATGGCCTGTAAGGCCTTATCATTATGAGACATATCAGCAGTCATGCCACCCCAAAGAGCAAAATCTATGAAAGATTGATTCTGTAGCGATTGCTCTTTTAGTTGTAAAGTGCCAGCATTATTGGCAGATGGATGACTATTTAGGGGCATATCACAAACGGTTGTGATCCCTCCTGCTGCCGCACCAGCACTTCCTGTTCTAAACCCTTCCCACGTTGTTCGGCCTGGTTCATTAAAATGAACATGAACATCAATAAAGCCAGGCAAAACAAAAGCCCCTTTTGCATCATAAAGGACGGCTGCTTCCGCTACTTCAGGATTATCTGGTGTTACGATGGCATGAATAGTATCGTTTTTAACAAGGAGTGCTTTATAGGTAAAATCATCCCCGTCAAACACTCTTCCGTTAATAATAGCTTGCAACATAAAAAGTTTCTCCTCCTTCTTTAAATGTAAGTTCCATATAATATATGATGCTTGTTTTTTCGTGGTTAAGCTATACCCTATCCCCGTGATGATCATGTTGTAAGAGGGTGTATGTATTCCCACTTCCCTTGCTTTCTTATTTTGGACGCAAATACTAAATAATGTGTTTTTAATGTTAGGTTTTATAACGGAAATCTTTATCTTCTAAGACATTCATTATATTGTATGATAAACAGTCCAGAGTGGAGGTGGGCGGCGTGAAGATGGAAAACCTTCTTAACACTCCTTTTTTTAAAGAAACCGTCGTTTTGGCGGGACAAGAAGGACTCACTAAAGAAGTACATTCTGTCAATATGATGGATGCCCCAGATATTATTGATTATTTAGAAAAAGAGCAGTTGTTACTAACTACCGGCTATTCCATTAAAAATAAGGCTGGGGCGTTATTACAACTTGTTGAGCAAATGGCTGCCCAAGGATGTGCTGGATTAGGTCTGAAAGTTGAACGGTTTTTAAAGGATATTCCTGAGGAGGTAATAGATACGGCTAACCGACTCCATTTTCCGATTATAAAACTACCACGGCAACGATCATTAGGTGACATTATGACGCATGTTTTGAAGCTTATTTTACAAGAACGGACAGAAGAACTTGATTATGCGTTAAAAGTCCACCGCCAATTTTCAGATATCATTATTTCTGGTAAAGGCTTATATGACGTTATAGATCGACTGGCTAACATGATTCATTCACCTGTTTTACTTATGAATCACCGACTTGAAACATTAGCGGCATCGAAAAAGTACAGTGACGAATTCTATTTTGAAATCGCAAGCCAAATCAACGACGAATTAGCTAAGCGCGATATCTCCTCCAAAGACATGCTGACCTTACACATCACATATCCCTATTTAAATAGAAAACAAGTGGCTTCACTTTTCTCAGTTCATACAAATGTTTATCAAAAAGGCTTTTTAATTGTTTTTAAAGAAATCGTCAATGAGCCGCCGACAACGCTGTTAGCTATTGAGCAGGCAGCTAATGTCGCTTCATTTGAGCTAATGAAAAGGCATGCGGTTGAACAGCAAGGACGTATGCTTAAAAATGAGTTTTTAACAGATTTTGTTGAAGGCCATTACTCTTCGGAAAAAGATATAGCCAAACGAGGAAATATTTATAATTTAAAACGAGATCAACATTATATATGTGTAGCAAGCAAATTAGATGACGAAGAAGACCTTAATGGTAGTTTATCTATTGATAAAGAGACCCATATGCAGATGTACAAAGATGCTATTTATGAGCAACTTAGCTTATGGCTTCGTTATTATTTCAATGATTATATTATTTTTACGAAAGGGGATATTTACCTTTTTTTAATTGGGACAGAAGAATTTTCAAATGATCCAGAACAAGAGGTTATGAAAAATATTACGCACATTCAGGCGGAGGTATTTGAGCATCTATATTTATCTATGTCTTTCGGTATCGGGCACATCGCTGACACGTTATTGCACGTACCAGAGTCTTATCGAGAGGCGCTTGATGCTTTACGTTCGGGTTATCGTTCAGAAAAGCGACGCTTCGTACAAAACTGTGATGCAAAAGGAGTGGCAGAATTACTTCGAGCTGTGGCGCCACAAAAGCTTAAGGAATTTTACCAGTCATCCTTAAAAACATTGGCAGGATCGACTCGGAAAGATGAACAGGACTTAATTGAGACGTTAAGGGTGTATATTGAAAAGAACGGTCAAATTGCTGAAACAGCAAAGGCATTATACATTCACCGTAATACTGTCATTTATCGGATAAAAAAATGCGAAGAGCGGTTAAACATTGATTTAAAAAATGCGGATGATATTCACAAAATACGTACGGCGCTCATGATTCGCTCTATTATTTGATTTTACATCGAGGCCCTGCTCTGCTAGTTAGGTGACATACACAAGAAGTTTTAGCTTTTTTAGTCAACCTAGCCAATGACAAAATGTTCTGCTTTCCATTAGACTGACAAAAATAAGTCAGAGAGGAGAACGAGCATGGTAACAGAAGGAAAGGTTTGGAGACCGAATAACTTAAACGATGCGTGGGCTCTTTCTCAACAACTTATGGAACCAACTCAAATTGTATCAGGAGGCACATGGTTGCGAACGCAATGGGAGGGAGGAGCACTCCCTATTGCACCACATTTAATAAGTCTTGATAGCGTGCCAGAGGTGACTACCTGTATTCATATAGAAAAGGATGAACTCGTTATTGGGGCGATGACAGTACTGGCTGATATCATTGGTAATACGTTAATAGAAGAGAGGGCGCCTTTACTAGCGAAAGCGTGTCAGAATATTGCGTCACCTTCTGTAAGGAATCAAGCCACTTTAGGTGGTAACGTTATCTCGCGTGTTGGTGACACCTTACCGGTATTACTCGTGCTGGAAGCCACATTAACATGGTGCAGGGGAGACGAAATGGTCAATGTGTCTGTTCAGAAGTGGATGGAAACATCAGTTGATGCGTGGGGCATTCTTGTTTGTGTGAGAGTGCCATTGAAGAGAGAGGACGACTTTTCATTTTTTATGAAAATGGGACGGCGTGAGACGTTTATCCCGTCGTTGGTGACGGTTGCTGGGAGGGGGAACTATAGTGAAGAAACATGTGAGATAACCACCGTTTCTTTGGCAGCTGGTGGTGGCAACACATCTGCTATGAGATTAATAGAGACAGAAAAATTCCTGACGGAAAAACGTTGTTCTAACTCAATTTTATTAGATGTGTTAACAGTCATTCAAGACGATTTTAAGCCTAGTGGAGATCCATTTGCATCAGCTTATTATAAACGTCAGGTAGTTGCCAATTTGATTGTAAGCGAGTTGTATCGCTTAGGAGGTGTTTATAATGAGGTTAAATAAGCCCACGGAGCAATATCCATGGAAGATAAGGCCTGATGGAAAAGCTAAAGTAAGCGGTGAGCTTCATTATTTGACTGATATGACGCGAGAGAACATGCTCTACGGCAAAGTACTTAGAAGCGGGGTGGCTCATGCTAAGTTAGTCGATGTTAAAACAGGTGAAGCGGAAAAGCTTCCGGGTGTCAAAGCGATTCTCACGCACAAAGATGTCCCAGGTCTTAATGGCTTTGGAATCGCTGAGCCGAATCAACCTGTTTTCTGTGATCGCCTGATTAGGTATGAAGGTGATGCTATTGCTGTAGTGGCAGCAGAAACCCTTGAAATTGCCGAAGAAGCATTGGCTCTTATTCACGTGGATTATAATGAACTCCCCATTTTAGATTCACCGGAAAAAGCATTAGAGCCAGATGCGCCATCATTGCATAAAGAAGGCAACATTTTACACGAAAGAGATTATAAAAGAGGCAATGTAGAAGGTGCTTTTAATAGATGTGCTCACACTGTGGAAGAAACCTATGAAACTCCCCGTCAAATGCACGTGTATATGGAGACTGAAGGGGGCTTGTTTATTCCAGAAAAAAACGGGCGGTTAACGGTTTATGCTCCCACACAGCACGGATATAAAGATCGGATGCAATTAGCACGTATTCTAAATATGCCTGTTGATCATATAAGAGTCGTTTCAAGCCCAATTGGTGGATCCTTTGGTGGAAAAGACGAGTTAAATGTTCAACCATATGGGGCATTGCTTGCTCTCCGATGTGGGAAACCTATTAAAATGCATTATTCTAGAATGGAATCCGTTATAGCAGGCTTGAAGCGTCACCCTATGAAAATAACGATGAAAACGGGGATAGATCATGAAGGAAAACTATTAGCTCACCGAGTCTCAATTATGTCAGATACAGGCGCTTATGCCACACTTGGTGGACCGGTTTTAAATTTTGCTGTAGAGCATTCTGTTGGTGGCTATGTTATTCCGAACGTTGAGATTTCTGGCAAAGCCGTGTATACAAATAATGGTGTGTCAGGAGAATTTCGAGGATTTGGCGGGAATCAGGTTACATTTGCATTGGAAGGGCAGCTCGATCGACTGGCAGAGAAAATAGCACTTGATCCGTGGGAATTAAGACGGCGAAACTTAAGAGAGCTTCATGATCCTGGACCATTAGGACAACAAATAGCGGCAAATGACGGACCATTACACGTTTGGAAATCTATTAAAGAGTCCCCTTTATATCAATCAGAAAAAGAAACACTCAGCGATAATCTGCCATGGATGCGTAGAGGAAAAGGTATGGCTTTAGCTATGCATGGTTCAGGTCTTGGCTATGGTATTCCAGATCCTGCTGGTGGAAAAATTAGATTGAATGATGAAGGGAAAATTGAAGTTGCTTTTGGACATGAAGAGTTCGGGCAAGGCTTGTTAAGCACGTTAGAATTAATGTTACTCGATCACTTCAATTGTGATACAGATGATCTTCACATAATGATTGGTGACACGGACAATGTGCCAGAAAGCGGTTCATCCACAGCATCTAGAACAACAAATATGGTATGGCGAGCGTTGCAAAATATGAAAAAGCCGTTTTTAACTGAACTGTTTTCAAAAGTTCATGAACTAACGGGAGAGGACCGATCTCAGTTGATGACTGGGAAAAAAGGGGTGTGGAAGCGGGAAAGGGACAAAAGCCACCGCTTTCTTATGAGCTATAAAAAACTGGCAGGAGCCTGTGCAGACCCGATTGTGTGTACGACAGAGTTTCATTATCCTGTGACCCCTGATCCCGTTCTTGGCGGGCATTTTCTTTATAGCTCTACGGCTGTCATTGTGGAAGTAGAAGTTAACATGCTCACAGGGAGGGTTAGAGTAACTAGAGCTGATCATGCTGTAGCCGCGGGAGAAGTTGTAAATCCTTTAGGTTACCTCGGTCAAATAGAAGGTGGTAGCATAATGGCTCTCGGTTTCACCATGACAGAAGATGCCATTATGTGTAACAGTCAGTATATGACAAGAAATCTTGATACGTATCTAGTACCAACTATTTTCGATGTCCCAGACATTCAAAATGTGGACGCAATCGAGGAACTACCAGAAGGAGATACATTTGGTCCAAGAGGGGTAGGAGAAGTAGGATCAGTTGCTCTAGCACCGGCTATCGTTTCGGCTGTTAAACAGGCAACAGGTAAATGGATAACGAAACTCCCAATTAGTCCAGAAGAGGTTCTTGATGGAGGGGAAGGCTTCTTTTCTCACTGTTTCAAAGACTCGTCGGCAAGAGAAGGGAAGGAAACAGGATGACGAAACAACCCCAATTTACAGTAACAGACAAGCCTGAAGCTCTTAATGTGACCTTTCATTTGAATGGAAACGAGACCACCCTTTACGTGGCACCATCGCGTCGGCTTGTAGACGTATTACGCACTGATTTAGCTATGACAGGTACGAAAATCTCCTGCGAAATAGGGCGGTGTGGTGCGTGTATCGTTCTTGTAGACGGTGTGCCTCATAATTCATGTTTACTTATGATTTACCAATGTGAAGGTAAATCAGTTGAGACAATTGAAAGCCTGCAACATGAGAAACCGAACCGTGTTCAACAAGCTTTTCTAGAAGAAGGCGCATTACAGTGTGGCTATTGTACACCGGGGATGGTGATGGCATTAAAAGGTATGTTAAATAACAAAGAAAATCCGACCTATAATGAGATGAAAGAAGCTCTTGCAGGGAACTTATGTCGCTGTACAGGGTATGGGGGAATCCTCCGTGTGCTAAGAAAACTCAGTTCAGATGACATCGACTAATGTCTTCATTTTAGAAGGAGGTTTTGAAATGAAAGATGATCACAAGTTCCTTCATATAATGAAACAGACACCAAGACAATCTTTTGTATTAGCCACGATTACGCATATTGAAGGATCAGCCTATCGTCACGAAGGTGCTAAAATGTTGTTTTCCCCGAATGGAGAGCAGTATGGCTTAATTAGTGGCGGGTGTTTAGAAGACGATTTAGCCTATCGTGCTAAAGAAGCGCTTATTTCCAATCAAAATCAGTGGATAACGTACAATTTGCAAAGTGAAGATGACACAGGATGGGGACAAGGAGCAGGTTGTAACGGCACTGTGTACATTTATTTGGAGATTATCCAGTGGGATACATCAAAAGCAAAAGCATTACAGTATTTAGAAGAAGGGAGGAACGTTATCTCTGTTAAATGTTTGTTGGACAATAGAGTGAAAACAAGTTTTTTTACTGAAGAAGGGGAGCAGTTATCTGAAAGAGATATGGCATTACCTAAAGAAGTTCAATTAGCTTGTAACGACCTCATAAGTAGTGAAAAAGGAACCGTTTTTTTGCCTCTGGATGATGACTATTTTGTAGAACGGTTCGAGCCGAAAGATAACTTATATATTTTCGGTGGTGGGCGGGACGTTGAGCCGGTTGTCAAAAAAGCGGTGGAATTTCATTTTAATGTGACACTGATTGATCCGAGAGAGGAAAGGTGTAACTCAATTAACTTTCCACAAGCTAGTGACTATTTGTGCATGCATGCAGAGGAATTTATCACTACCCACTCTTTTAAAAAAAATAGCTATGTTCTTATCATGACTCATCGTTTTGAATGGGACCAGATATTTCTCCAACATGTCTTGGACTGTAAAAATTTGTTAAGGTATGCAGGGATCCTTGGTCCTAGAAGACGAACCCGTCGTTTATTAGGATCGAAAGAAATCCCAGAATGGCTCCATTCACCTGTTGGCGTAGACATTCATGCTGAAGGAGCAGAAGAGATTAGTGTTAGTATCATTGCTGAGTTGATTAAAGTAAGAAATGGAACGTCAAAACAATCTAACGCCACATTGGCGGCTATTTAAATGACAGCGTCTAGAATATATGCGGTTATTTTGGCAGCTGGTTTGTCTTCAAGGATGGGAACAGCGAAGCAATTGCTCACACTACAAGGTGTCCCAATGTTGGAACATGTGGTCCAACAACGATTGAAAGAACCTTTTGAAAAAGTTATCGTCATTTTAGGTCATGAAGAAGCTGCGATTAGAACGGCCATTACAATTGAGACACCGAGGTTAGAGTGGTTGCGTCACACACGATATGAAGAAGGACAGACATCATCGTTGATGAAAGGTTTTAGTGTCATCCCTGAAGATGTGGATTCAGTCATGATATTTCTAGCGGATCAACCATTTATTAAGTCAGAGACAATAAAAACGGTGATTGATGAAGGAGAAATCAAAGGAATGGAGCTCACGTCCCCTTTTACAATGCGACCATACTATCGAGGAATGCCAGGTCATCCAGTCTATTGGGGGCATATACACTCACCTGATATGCCATACCATGCAGCATGTAAAGGAGATAAAGGAGGTCTAAGAATGATGCAGCATATCGAGCAGTATTGTATACAAGTGACCGATCCATTCGTAGTTATTGATATCGATACGCCTGCAGACTATAAACAAGCAAAAAAAGGGGCATATGATCTGACATCAACATAAACAAAATCGATGTATTTGCTAAACTAGTAGCATAACAAAATTACATTTGAACGTGTTAACGATAATGGCACCATATGATGGGAGAATTCGTATAACCTCAAAAATAAGGTTTGAGGGTCTCTATTAGGAACCGTAAATTCCTAACTACGAATAAAGGTGAAACATGCCTTTTTTCGTAGTTTTTTTATTTATATTAAAGTGATTACCTATGGCAGTGTTTTATCCCACTTTTAAGGGGCAGTAAAACCCCGATCTTTAAGAAGATCGAAAAGTTTAAGTGGGAGATGAAGGAAAACGTCCACTGGTTGAAGTTTAGCTTTACACAAAAGGGGGATGGGTCTTCTCTTGAAATGTCAGTGTTTCAGGATTCACATCTCCTACCAGATTACAAAAGTCAAATGAGCTGGAGGTAATGAATGAGTACATTGTTAATAAAAAATGCAGAACTTATTACAATGAATCAGCAAGATGACCAATTTATTGGTGATATTTATATTGAACACGACACCATTAAGGATATTGGCAAAAGTTTAGACTATCCTGAAGCTGATAAGGTGATTGATGCTACGGATCGCGTTGTGACACCGGGGTTTATCCAGACACATATACATCTTTGTCAAACGATATTCAGAGGGAAAGGTGACGACTTAGAACTGATGGATTGGTTAAAAAAGCGTATATGGCCACTGGAAGCTGCTCATGATGAGGAATCGATCTATTATTCTGCGCTGCTAGGTACTGGGGAGCTTATACAAAGTGGTACAACGTCAATTGTGGACATGGAAACCGTTCATCACACCGATTATGCCTTTCAAGCGATTGAAAAATCTGGTATAAGAGCTTTGTCAGGAAAAGTGATGATGGATAAAGGTGACGAAGTACCAAAGCGCCTTCAAGAAAATACGGCAGAAGCCATACAGCAAAGTGTGGACTTAATGGAGAAATGGCACAAAAAGAACGGACGTATTCATTATGCTTTCTCACCTCGATTCGTCGTTTCATGTACAGAAACTTTATTAAAAGAAGTGGCGAACCTTTCGCGTAAACATGACACCTATGTGCATACTCATGCTTCCGAAAACAAAGGTGAGATAGAAATTGTTGAAGCGGAAACTGGCATGCGTAATATCGAATATCTTGATTATCTTGGTCTTGCAAATGAACGCCTTATTTTGGCTCATTGTGTGTGGCTAAATGAGACTGAAAAGCGAATTATTCAACAAAGAAAGGTAAATGTCAGCCATTGTCCAGGATCTAATTTAAAATTAGCATCGGGAGTAGCAAATATCCCAAGTTTACTTGATGCCCATATATGTGTCAGTTTAGGAGCAGACGGCGCTCCATGTAACAATAACTTAGATATGTTTAATGAAATGAGATTAGCAGCTCTTATTCAAAAGCCTGCCCATGGGCCTACTGCTATGGATGCTAAAACAGTCTTTAAAATGGCTACGATTGACGGGGCGAAAGCAATGGGCTTGGATCATGAGATTGGGAGCCTAGAAATAGGAAAGAAAGCGGATCTCATTATTTTGAACTTACATGATTTTCATATGTACCCGTCATATGATGTTGATACCATTTCACGTATCGTCTACTCCACAACGCGTGCTGATGTGGAGACGACCATTATTCATGGTGATGTGGTGATGGAAGAACGTTGTATGAAAACGATAGATAAAGACGTGACCCTAAAAGAGGCAAACCATTCAATTAAGCGACTTATTCAACGACTACCTCATATTTCTTAACGGCTGTTTAGGCATGATTTACAATGATGGCGGAAAAGTTTAGTTAATGTAACTAATGACGCGTACACGTCACTGGCCTAATGTAGACACATACAGAAGAAAAGGTGGTACTGACTTAAGGTGTGCATGCGACAATTTTTTGAAAGGTGGGTGTTGAACGTAGGATGTATACGATAACGGAAGTCAATTCAATGCAGGCGTCTGAATTTATAACGACCATAGGGCCTGTCTTTGAACATTCTCCATGGGTAGCAGAGAAAACGTGGCCACATCGTCCATTTACATGTGTTACTCAGCTTCATAACAGGATGACAAAGGAAATGTATCAAGCGAATACTGCGTTAAAGTTATCCTTGTTGCGTGCTCATCCAGACCTTGGGACAAAGCTTACAATCTCTGAAACGTCTGGAAAAGAACAGCGGGAGGCCGGCTTAAATAGGCTCACAGAGAAAGAATATAATCAGTTTGCTGACCTTAACGATGCGTATGTTAAACAATTTGGCTTTCCATTCATTGTAGCTGTAAAAGGGAAAAAGAAAGAGCAAATCCTTCACAAAATGAAAAAACGACGCCATCATTCTTATGAAAAGGAGATGGAAACAGCTTTGGAGGAAGTGAGCAAAATTGCTGGTTTTAGACTAAATGAGCTTATCCATAAAGAGAATGATGTGTAAGTTGAAACTGAGTTGAGGGAGTGACAGGATGGAATCAAAAACGACGACACGCATGATGTATTATGGTAAAGGGGATGTGTTCGTATATCGTACTTATGCTAAACCGTTAACAGATGTGACCAAAATCCCAGAGTCTTCGTTTAGCGGACGCAGTAATATTATTTTAGGGATGGACGTTCAAGTGGCCCTAAAAGGAGATGCGTTTCTCACTTCTTTTACTGAAGGAGATAATTCATTCGTCGTGGCTACAGATTCAATGAAGAATTTTATTCTTCACTATGCAGGGGAGTATCAAGGCAATACGATGGAAGGATTTCTTACATTTGTAGGTAGGAAGTTTCTTGATACGTATCCACATATAAGCGCTGTAGATATAAAAGGCAAGCAATTCCCATTTACAGAAGCTACAGTTCTAGTAAATGGAGAAATAACAGCTAGTGAGATCGTGTTCCGCGAAGGGACACTTGAAAAGCCTTTGGCATCCATAGAAATAGAACGAAAAGAAAAGGGATATGGCGTGAAGGATCACCAAAGCGGTGTCTTCGGTCTCCATCTGATTAAAGTGAAAGGTAGTTCCTTTGCAGGCTATATAAAGGATGAATTTACAACACTGCCAGAAACATATGATCGGCCATTGTTTATTTATTTAAATATTTATTGGCGCTATAAAAACTCGGTTGACGGAGAAGGGGAAGATCCGCAAAACTATGTGGCAGCTGAACATGTGAAACATATCGCTCAAACAGTCTTTCACAGTGTTGATTCACCGTCTATTCAAAAGTTAATTTTTGATATTGGAAAGCGAATCCTTCAGCGATTTCCACAACTAGCTGAAGTGTCGTTTGAGTCAAACAACCGTACATGGGAAACGGTTCGAGAAGAAATCCCATCACCCACTAATGGGAAAGTCTTTACTGACCCTCGTCCCCCTTATGGGTTTCAAGGGTTCACAATGTATCACGAAGATATAGTAGGTGAAGAATAATATGTCTGGGAAACTTACTACCCATGTTCTTGATACGAGTATTGGTAGGCCAGCAGCCGGTCTCACTATTGAACTTTGGAAGTACAATGACAATCTAGGAGACTATGAAAAGCTTCAAGAAGCAGTGACAATGAATGATGGAAGGCTTGAACAACCACTTCTCGAAGGGGAGGCACTCACGGCTGGACGTTATGAGCTACTTTTCCATGTAGGAGCTTATTTTGCAACAATGGAGGTCGTGACAGACGATCCCCCTTTTTTAAATGTCATACCAGTGAGCTTTGGAATATCGAATAATCATGACGATTATCATGTGCCACTGCTCATTGCCCCTGGCGGTTATAGTACCTACCGTGGTAGTTAAGAAAGCATCAGTGGCTCGCTTCATACAGCCACTGATGCTTTTTATTACAGCTAAAGTCTTGATTAACGCAACTACTAATCAGTGAGAGAAGAACGAAAACACCCACTGATTGAAAGTTAAGTGTCATCCCTCATAGGTCATGTCTTATAATCTCACTTCTTTCATTAAAATAGTTGCCTCTTAAACAACAACCGTTCACATGTCTTACTGACACAGTTCTTTCTGAATTTAGTGACTATAACCAATAGGCATCCATTTTTCAGTTGACATGTCTAATGCTATTATGCCGCTTTTTACATACAATTTTTTTATATAACAACAGAGTAGTGATATATGAAGGAGGTAAGGTGGATGGTGATCACTTCTAATATAAATAGCGATCGATTATGGCGGACTTTAATGGAATTAGGGAAAATCGGGGCAAGTTGTGATGAAGGAGAAGGGGTAACTCGTCTCTCATTAAGTCGGGAAGAGCTAGAGGCTAAGCACTACATTTATCAGCTCATGAAAGAGATTGGATTGGATGCTCACATGGACGCAGTAGGAAATGTCATAGGCACATTACAAGGGTCTGAACCTCAAGCTCCTGTTGTGATGGTAGGATCCCACACGGATACAGTCTTCCATGGTGGACGATTTGATGGCGCATTAGGTGTATTAGGGGCAATTGAAGCCGTTAGGACAATAAAAGAAGCCAATATCCCTCTTACTCATGCCATTGAAATTGTCTCCTTTACAGATGAAGAAGGGTGTCGATTTGGAACTGGTTATATAGGGAGTAAGGCTATGGCAGGAATGTTAAAAGAAACGATCTTTGACTTAAAAGATAAAGATGGTCTGAGTTATCGTCAAGCCTTTATTGATGCGGAGTTTAATCCAGAAAATTATAAAGACGTGATCCGTCAGCCTGGGGATATTAAAGCTTATATTGAAATGCATATTGAGCAAGGGAAAGTACTAGAAGAATTAGATTTGCCAATAGGGATTGTAACCGAGATTCAAGGGCCAGTATGGCTAGATGTAACGTTAGAAGGGGCAACAGATCATGCTGGTGCCACACCCATGATGATGAGAAAGGATGTGGCTGTAGGAGTAGCAGAAATCGTCCTTGCTATTGAGAATATTGCATTGACCTATCATGGTGTAGGGACCGTAGGTATTATCAAGCTTGAACCAGGGGCCGTGAATGTTATTCCTGGGAGAACGCTCTTCTCTATTGATGTACGCCATAGCGATAAAGGGATTCGTCAACAGATGGTTAATGACATTTATAAAAAAATAGAAGTTGTTTGCAAAAAACGCCGTTTAACGTCACGAATAGATGTGAAAAAAAAGGTTGATCCTGCTGTCTGTTCCCCAAAGATCGTTACTCTTTTAGAGGAAACGTGTCACGCATTACGTTATCCTGTTAAAAAGCTTCCGTGTGGTGCAGGACATGATTCGTTAATTATGTCTAAAGTGACAGACATAGGGATGATTTTTGTGCGTTCAAAGGGCGGCATTAGTCACAATCCCAAGGAATGGAGCAGTCAATCAGATTGTGCTATTGGGACAGAACTCTTATTTCATACATTAGTTAAGCTAGCACAATAAGGAGGGAAAGAAGATGAAACAGACGCATGAATTAATGGTTCCACCACGGACGATCATGACACCAGGGCCAGTGGAAGCAGAGCCAAGTGTATTGCGTGCCATGTCATCTACAATATTAGGGCAATTTGACCCTAATTTCACTTCCATTATGAATGAGACGATGGCCTTGCTTAGACACGTGTTGCAAACAGATAACCATTGGGCCTTTCCCGTTGATGCCACTTCAAGAGCGGGAATTGAGGCCATGCTTTGTAGTGTGATTGAAGAAGGGGATACTGTATTAGTACCTTGTTTCGGTAGATTTGGATATTTACTCACTGAAATTGCTGAACGGTGCGGGGGTGACGTCCATATTATGGAATGTGAATGGGGCACAGTATTTGATCCAGACCATATCGTTGCTAAAATTGATGAGTTGGAACCGAAAGTGATTGCCATCGTGCATGGGGATACGTCAACCGGACGCATGCAACCATTAAAAAAAATTGGTGAAGCATGTCGTGAACGAGGTGTTTTGCTTATCGTTGATGCTGTTGCTACAGTGGCTGGTACAGAGGTGAAAACAGATGAATGGATGATTGATGGCTTAATTACTGGGACACAAAAGTGTCTGTCTGTTCCACCTGGTATGGCTCCCTTAACCTATAACGATCGCATTGAAGCTGTCTTACGCCAACGAAAATCGATTGAAAAAGGCCTCTCAACAGCCAATGCTGTGGTTTCCAATCGTCGAATCAGAAGTAATTATTTAGACTTAAGCCAGTTACAAGATTACTGGAGCCCAGCGAGGTTAAACCACCATACTGAAGCGACATCTATGTTATATGGTTTATATGAAGGATTGCGGATGATTTTAACTGAAGGACTTAATGCACGTTTTAAGCGGCATAAACTTAACGAGATGGCTTTAGTAGCAGGTTTACAAGCGATGAAACTTGAATTGTTTGGTGATATGTCTTGTAAACTACCGATGGTGACCTGTGTCGTCATACCGTCGAATGTAAATGGTGAGCATGTCCGCGCCATGTTATTAGAAGAGTTTGGTATCGAAATTGCCAGTTCCTTTGGCGTATTGCACGGTAAAATTTGGCGTATTGGCACAATGGGCTACAGTTGTCAAAAAAGAAATGTATTAATGACATTAGCGGCGTTAGAAGCGGTATTAATCCGGCAAGAGGCTCATATTTCAAAAGGTGAAGCTGTTCAAGCTGCGATGGATGTCTACAAAGAAATGGAGATGACAAAGCCTGTCGGTCGAACGTGACATGTACTGACTAGAAAAGTGACGGATCAACCCTCCTCTTTCGTGACCATTAAACGATTATTTTTCGTATGTGCGGTGGTATTCTACGTTACTATTGCAAAGCACCAACGTTAACGATAAAATGACTAAATACATAAAAATGTCAGATAATTTAACGAAGGAGCTTGCATCTATGTTGAAGTTATTAGAACAAATAAGTCTCACCGTGAGTAAGTACTTTGCTTTTATCGTTATACTAGTGGCTATTATCGCCTTTTTCACCCCTGATACATTCGTATGGATCGGAAGGTATATTCCAATTTTGTTAGGTGTCATTATGTTCGGCATGGGAACGACGATGACATTAGCTGATTTTAAAGTGATCGCGCAAAAGCCTGCGCCCGTCATCATTGGGTTATTAGCTCAGTTTCTCGTGATGCCGCTAACGGCCTTTACCCTTGCATATGTGTTGAATTTGCCACCTGAGCTGGCAGCGGGCCTCGTCCTAGTAGGAGCTTGTCCTGGAGGGACCGCGTCTAATGTTATGGTATATTTATCAAGGGGAGATGTACCAACATCAGTAGCAATGACTTCTGTCTCAACGATGTTATCGCCATTATTGACACCTCTTATCGTCCTTGTGTTAGCAGGTCAATGGCTCCCAGTCGGTTTTGGAGATATGTTGATGTCGATTGTACAAGTCATTATGATTCCTATCAGTTTGGGGATTATCGTGCGAAAGTTAGTGCCTAGAGCAGTTGAAAATGGGCAAAAGGTTTTGCCACTTGTTTCTGTTATAGCGATTATGCTTATTGTGACGGCTGTTGTAGCAGCTAATGCACATAATATTTTAACCTCAGGTTTTATGGTTTTAACGGCTGTCATATTACATAATGGTTTCGGTTTAATCTTTGGCTATGTGATAGCCAAGTGGGCGAAGTTGGATGAAACGAAGCGACGGGCTATTTCCATAGAAGTAGGTATGCAAAACTCCGGCTTAGGGGCAGCTCTAGCTACAGCCCACTTTAGCCCATTAGCAGCGCTACCAAGTGCCTTATTTTCCGTTTGGCATAATATATCCGGTCCTTTACTCGTGTCATTTTGGCGTAAGGACCGGAACCAATAGCAGTACGGTCGTTATAAAAGAGATTGAGCCCCATCAATATACACTTCCGTTCCGGTAATATGGCTGGATGCGTCGGAAGCAAGAAAAGTGACGAGATCAGCAATTTGCTGGGAGGAGCCTGGTTTATGCTCAAGGGGCAAATTACCTTCAGGATATTCCACAGGTATTTTTACTTTAGATAATTTTTGACGTTCATGGTGGGTATTTTCACCAATATTGGTTTTGGTAGCTCCGGGGCAGATCACATTCACTCTAATGTGATAACCAGCTAGTTCAAGGGCAGCCATTTTTGCAAAAGCAACTTGGCCAGCCTTTGAACTACTGTAAGCCGACATACCGAATCCAGAAAATACCCTATTTCCATTTATCGAACTTGTAATAATGATACTGCCACCTCTCTCCTTCAAAAATGGGACAGCATATTTAACAGTCAGGAACGTACTTTTTAAATTAGTTGATAAGGTATGATCCCATTCTTCATGAGGCATATCTTCAATAGGTGTTATGACACCGTTAACGCCTGCATTAGCTAAGACAATATCTATTTTTCCAAAGGTGTTAACCGCGTTATCGAGAGATTGTTTCACTTCCTCAGGCTGGGAAACATCTGCTTCACATAATAGTGCTTTACCACCTAACATTTCAATTTCTTTTTGTGTCTCTTGAGCATCCGTTTTATTTAAGTCAATGAGACAGACCGCTGCCCCCTGTTTTGCCAATCCTAAGGCAGATGCTTTCCCAATACCTGAACCGCCCCCTGTAATAACAGCCACTTTCTTTTCTAAAGATGAATAGGTACCCATTGTCATTCCTCATTTCTTGCTAAATTTGATGAAGCCGACTAACTTATTCCGTCACAATGTTATTTTTCCTTAATTATTCCATAATAAACAAAATAATCATTTGTGGGTAGAAAATTTAACATACTTTATTTCTAAGCATAAAACAGGTGTAAACGAGATTGATAGTTTTATAGAATAGTAAAGGTAATGAGGGTATGTAAGAAAAATACAAATTTAATTAAAAAATTTTAAACTACTAGTATAATTTATTAATTATACATAAGACCTTCAATATAGTGATTTAACCAAATTAACACGTTAATCTGAAAAAGTATCAATATATTGACATAATAAAATTATCGTGACAAGAAGTTTTTTTATTAGTTTTACGTAGTATTCTAAAATCTGAAATATTCAGAAAAAATATTTACTTCTCGTAATTTATATGATAAATTATCTAAAGATTAGCAACAATTACACATAATATTTTACAAAAACTCAAAAAGTTTTGGGATTGGCGAGCTTCTATACATATACATGGATAATATTGATATGTAAGCGAAAACACTCCCTGGTGTAATTTAACATAAAAGGTGGTGATATCATGTCCGTATTATTAGAGGTGAAAGACTTACAAACTCACTTTATTAGTAAAAAGCAAGTCGTTAAAGCAGTGGATGGCATTGATATTACAATAAATCGCGGCGAAACAGTAGCCTTGGTAGGTGAATCTGGTTCCGGTAAAAGTATGACCTCTCTTTCGCTTATGCAACTTGTGCCCTCTCCGGGTGGAAAGATAGTTGGCGGTGAGGTGAATTTCAATGGTAAAAATTTACTCGCTTTAAAAGAAAAAGAGATGAGAAAGGTTCGCGGAAATGATATATCCATGATCTTTCAGGAACCGATGACTTCCCTTAACCCTGTTTTAACGATTGGTGAGCAAGTGATGGAAGTGCTTCTCTACCATAAAAAGATGACTAAAGGGCAAGCGAGAAAAAAAGCAGTAGAATTGTTAAAGATCGTTGGGTTTTCCCGTGCCGAAGACATAATAAAAGATTATCCTCATCGACTTTCAGGTGGTATGAGACAGCGTGTCATGATTGCCATGGCCATGAGTTGTGATCCGAAGCTTCTGATCGCTGACGAGCCGACTACAGCCCTCGATGTGACTATCCAGGCTCAAATCCTTGAATTAATGAAAGATTTAACAAAGCAATTTGATACGTCTATTTTACTGATTACTCATGATTTAGGCGTAGTGTCAGAAATCGCAGACCATGTCGTCGTGATGTACGCAGGTCAAGTTGTTGAGAATGCGCCTGTAGACAAATTGTTTGATGAACCACTACATCCCTATACGCAAGGATTACTAGATTCCATACCAGCTATAGAAGGCAAGATTGAACGACTTAAATCAATAAAAGGAAATGTTCCTCTTCCAGATGAGATGCCTAAGGGATGCCGTTTTGCCCCGAGATGTCCTAAGGTATTTGACAAATGCTTGACGGCCAATCCTGAGCTGCTAAAAGCGGCGCCTGGACAAAAGGTACGATGCTTTTTGTACGATCAAAAAGGAGAGGAATCCACATGACTCAAAATCATAATCACATCATAGACACTCACCCACAAGAGAACCGCAACGTGACTCATTCAGAGACCATTTTAGAAGTAAACGACTTAAAAAAGCACTTCCCAATTAAAACAGGGGTCCTTCAACGTGAAACAGGAGTTGTGAAAGCTGTTGATGGTGCCCATTTTTCAGTTAAAAAAGGTGAAACAATCGGGATTGTTGGCGAATCAGGTTGTGGCAAGTCCACAACAGGTCGAACGATTATCAGACTGTACGAGCCTACGGAAGGCCAGATCATATACAAAGGACAAGATATTGCTCATCTAAAAGAAAAAGAAATGCGAAGCACGATACGGCGAGATATCCAAATGATTTTTCAAGATCCGTTTGCTTCTTTAAATCCTCGGAAAACACTAGGAAGTATTTTATATGAGCCATTTAAAGTACATAAGATGTATAGCCACAAAGAACGAGAAGAACGAATAGGGGATCTTCTTGAAACGGTGGGCTTAGATGCTTCCTTTAAAAGTAGATATCCTCATGAATTTTCAGGAGGACAGCGGCAAAGAATCGGGATTGCAAGAGCTTTAACTACTCAGCCGGATTTAATTATTGCCGATGAGCCAGTTTCTGCTCTTGATGTGTCAATTCAGGCGCAAATCATTAATTTACTTGAAGATTTACAAGATGATTTAGGACTGACGTATGTTTTTATTTCGCACGATTTAAGTGTAGTTCGTCATATTGCAGACAGAGTTGGCGTAATGTATTTAGGGAATATGATGGAACTTGCTTCAAAGGAAGACCTTTATGCTGAGCCTCTTCACCCTTATACGAGAGCTTTATTATCAGCTGTGCCAGTACCGAAAAGAAAAGGGGCAGAGAAGCGAGAAAAGATTGTGTTACAAGGTGATTTGCCAAGCCCTTCAAACCCACCAACAGGATGTGTGTTTCATACGAGATGTCCAGAGGCGATGGAAGAGTGTAAAAAAGTAGTACCAGCTTTTGAAGAAAAGCGACAAGACCATTTTGTTGCGTGCCATTTATATAAGAAAGCTTAACTATTGAAAGGAGGTGTCCCAGCACCTTTGAATGGTCCAATATTTTGCGAATTCTTACTTATTTTTTAAAAAACAAGGAGGGGTTATGTTGAAAAGAAAGAAACATATTTGGAGTTTAGCGGCAACCACGCTTGCTATGTCGGCTATTCTAGCTGCATGTGGTGGAGACAACAATTTAGAAGATGCGATGCAAGACGAGCGAAACAATGAAGAGGCTAACAATGCAGAAGACAATGCTAATAATGACGCCACTGAAGGAGAACCGCAAGAAGGCGGTGATATTACGATTGGTGTTATCAGTGATCCGGTATCGTTCATGACGACCCACTCGCAAGATACGTCTAGTGGAGATATTGAAGATATGATTTACAGTCAACTCGTCCGTGTTGATGAAAATATTGAAATGCAGCCTGAATTAGCCATTGATTGGGAAGAATCAGATGATGGTTTAACCTATACCTTTGATATTCATGAAGATGTGACGTTCCATGACGGGGAACCGTTAACTGCTGAAGATGTAGAATTTACGTTTAATATTTTCATTGATGAAGATTATACTGGTCCACGTGCCGGTTATTTCAGTGCACTTGAAGAGGTCGAAGCACTTGACGAGACAACTGTTGAGTTCCGTTTAAGTGAACCAGATGCTCGATTTATTTCCAATATTGGATTTGGTATTTTACCTAAGCATATCCTAGAAGGTGTCAGTGCGGCAGACCTTGAAGAACACGAGTTTGGGCGCAATCCAATCGGCTCTGGTCCCTACCAATTTGATTCTTGGGAGGATGGTCAATACGTTCAGCTGACAGCCTATGAAGATTATTGGGAAGGTGCTCCTAATTTAGATCGCATAACGATAAGTATCGTCGGTGATCAAAACGCCCTAATGGCCCAAATTGAAGGCGGCGATGTGGACTTAGGAATTATTCCAGCTACTGATTATTCAACGGCAGAAGGCTGGGAGGAGCAAGGATTAATTAATTTACAGTCGACGTTAGGTTACAGCTATAACTACATGGGTTACAACCTTCGTTTAGATATGTTCTCTGATAAAGAAACACGTCAAGCGTTAACCCATGCGATTGATCGGCAAACAATTATCGAACAAGTGGGACAAGGGCAAGGTGAGGTGGCTCATGGTCCTGTGAGTCCACTTAGCTGGGCTTATCCAGATGAGATGCCAGAATTTGAATATGATCCAGAAAAAGCGCGCGAGTTACTAGCAGAAGCCGGTTGGGAAGAAGGCGCAGATGGTATTCTTGAGCGTGACGGCGAACGCTTCTCTTTCACGCTAAAAACTAATTCAGGTAACCAAATTCGGGAAGACATCTCTGTTGTCATCCAGTCGATGTTAAATGAGGTTGGTGTTGAAGTAGAAGTGGAGTACGTAGAGTGGGGAGCATTCCTTGACCAAATCAATCCACCGAACTTTGACTTTGATGCAGTTATCCTAGGTTGGGCTTTAGGAACTGACCCTGACCCAGGAGCGATCTGGCATTCAAAAGAAATTGAAGCGGGATTAAATAACATTGCATACGCTCGTGATGATGTGGATGAGTTGATCGATCAAAACGTCTCAATCGTAGATCGGGATGAGCGTGCGGAAGCGCTTCATGAGATCTTTGAAACGATTGCAGAGGATCAACCATACACGTTCCTTTACTATCCGAATGATTTAAAAGCCATTCCGCCAAACCTTGAAGGGTTCGTTCATCACCCACGTCTGAATTTTTATCGACCACAAGATTGGTATTATTCAGAGTAAATAAATCAATTTATAACGTTCCAGTCATTTGAAAAAGTGAGTTGTGTGACATGATTTTAAGACGGGAAGGGCTTCTATTGTATTTGGAATGCTGACTACTTTAGAGCCTTCCTGTTCTTATTTAAGAATGTGTATAGGGTCTATAAGATAAGTGAACATGCAGGGGATAAATGTGTTGTTGGCAGATTTTCTTTATCCTATCAAAAAAAATAGAAGTCTTAATAAGTGATAGTATAAGTAAAGTTACGCCATCAACGCCCTTCTTTTAGAACGGGACATGTAGCTACATAAACTCATTTTAAACAAGAAAAGGAGGCAGATCATGCTTTCGTATATTATACGACGTGTTATTATGGCTATCCCTATATTAATTGGTATTTCAATTCTTACGTTTTCGGTGATGCATTTGGCTCCAGGAAGTCCCTCGTCTATGATGATGTCACCTGACATTAGCCCTGAAGTGAGGGAAGCATTTGAAGAGAGGTATGGGTTAAATGATCCGATTCCAGTTCAATATGTGAAGTGGATGGGAGCGATGCTTCAAGGTGATATGGGGTATTCACTCGTTAGAGTTGGGATGCCTGTGAGTGAAATGATTATGAACCGATTGCCAAACACACTGATTCTCATGGGAGCTTCTACGATTCTAGCCATCCTTATTTCAATTCCATTAGGGATCGTATCTGCTCGTAGACAGTATTCATTAACTGATTACTCGGTGACTGTTGCGGCATTTGTAGGAGTGGCGACACCTAACTTTTGGATAGGGCTATTATTAATTATGTTTTTCTCTGTTAATTTAGGCTGGATGCCATCCGGGGGAATAGCTACGCTTAATGAGCCGTTTAGTATTTTAGACAGGCTTCATCATTTATTGATGCCTGCCCTAGTATTGGCTACAGCTGATATGGCCGGACTCACTCGTTACAGTCGGTCCAGTATGCTTGAGGTCATTCAACAGGATTACATGCGGACCGCTAGAGCGAAAGGGTTTAAAGAGAACACAGTCATTTACAAACATGGGCTGCGAAACGGTTTAATTCCGATTATTACAATTTTCGGGTTAATGTTGCCGTCCTTCTTTGCGGGGTCTGTTGTAGTGGAAAGAATTTTTTCTTGGCCGGGGATAGGAGACTTACTTATCGGATCAGTTTTTCAACGTGACTATCCTGTCATTATGGGGATCACTATGATTTCCGCAGTGTTAGTGGTGGTTGGGAATCTGTTGGCAGACATTGCTTATGCCATTTTTGACCCGAGAATTGAGTATTAAGGAGGAACGGTCATATGCAACAAGAACCAGTTAAAATGCCATCAATGACACCACCGGAAGGCCCGGCAGAACATAAATTAAAGAAAAAACCAGAAACAATGACACGTATTATTTTGAAAAAGTTCTTTAAGAATAAATTAGCCGTTGTAGGTGGGATCGTGCTGTTGATTATTGTAACGATGGCCGTTTTCGCTCCTTTAATTGCACCGCAAGACCCTCGTAACGTAGAAATGGACTTGCTGAACAGACTGGCACCTCCTAGTACGGAATTTATTATGGGGACGGATGACTTCGGTCGAGATATTTTCAGCCGTGTATTATACGGAGCGAGAGTTTCCTTACTTGTTGGATTTTTAGCGATGCTTGGCGGCGCTATAATTGGTACTGTTATGGGATCATTAGCCGGTTATTTCGGTGGTCGGATAGATAATTTGATTATGCGACTCGTTGATATTCTTATTTCATTCCCTAATATTTTTCTTCTTATTTTATTAATTGCTTTTTTCAGTCCAAGTGTAAGCTTATTAATCATATTTTTAGCTTCATTAGGGTGGATGAGTACAGCTAGACTCGTCCGAGGCGAATTTCTAAGTTTGCGTGAAAGAGAGTATGTATTGGCTGCCAAAACGTTAGGTATGAGAACGAATCGTATTATTTTTAACCACATTTTGCCTAATGCACTTGGTCCGATTATCGTTGCTTCAACATTGAGTGTGGGTAACTTAATTATCGTTGAGTCTGTTCTTAGCTTTTTAGGGCTAGGGGTACAGCCGCCAACACCAAGTTGGGGAAACATGTTGCAATCAGCCCAGAACTATACGATTATGAGGGATGCTTGGTGGTACCCTGTATTCCCTGGTTTAATGATATTCATTACTGTATTATCGATTAATTTCGTAGGGGATGGACTAAGAGATGCGTTTGATCCTAAAATAAGGTCTTAATCACTATAACGATAATTTTTCAGATGTTTAGAGATTGATAGTTATGTGGATGAACGCCACTAGCATCAATCTCTATTTTTGTAAGTAGTTTAAGTGAGATAACCAGAGAGGTAAATGCATTTGGACGTGGGAGCTAACGGGCGGTCAATTCCTGGTCGACTTAACTACCAATAATCGGGATAAAAAATAAAAAATCCCACTAATTAATGGTTCCTTTTATAGACTTTTTAAACAAACATGATAAAATAATAGTTAATAGCATTGTAGTGATGATCATGAGAAATGCCCATAGGTCTGATGTCAAAGAAGGGGTATCCTATGAAACTAGGACTAAAAAAAATATTTGCCGTTTTAGTGACTATTTTTACCTTGGGATTTTATATCCCACCAGTTGACCTGAGCAACGATGCTGAGAAGGAAACAGATGATCTCCTTTCTTCTACGAATAGTTCGGCTGAAAAAGAAGAGTCGCTCTTAACGGATATTGGTCAGGAGAATGACCATGAGGAAAGTCTTTCAGACGTGGACTTCTCCGAGCTTGAAAAGAGTGACAATTATGTTCATCTATTTACCGAACTGGCCAAAGAGCAAACGTTACATAAATTAGGGCCACGTATTAGTCACAAAGTGGAGGACGATATTTTACTAGAAGTATTCCCATCTATGGAAGAAGTGATTACTAGTCTATTAGATGAGTTGGATGATGAAGAATATCCTTATTTAGAAATAGATGAGCAAACTTCCTCATACTACGGGGAAAAAATTTTTAATATATACGATAATCAGTCAAAAGAAGACGTAGTCAGGTTCCATGTTAGAAGAGATTTACGGCCTAAAGACGGCTACTGGTTTAACTTTCATTACCATTTGAGAGAAGATAATTTTGAAAAACATCATAATCTAGGCGACATCTATTGGGACAAAAATACACCGCCAAAATGGATGACGTAAGACAAGAATGTGCCTCTTGATGAGCACATTCTTTTTATATATGGGGTTCATTTATCCATAGGTAGAATCACTTTTTTATTTAGTGACTGGGACAGTCACTTGTTTTTTTCATATTGGGTAAACAGATATTAGAGGAAGAAGCTTCTTTTCAAATTTTCTAAGTATTTTACCGAAATAAATAGGAGCTAGATATTCTGAAATATCGGCCGGAAAGTATGACGTCTAGCTAGTGCATGAATAGGGATAATTGACGCACGGATGTTCACTATATAGATCGGTGACTTTCATAGAAAGGGTGGCAGAGGTGACGAGAGAGAAACTATTGATCGTGGAAAATGATATTTACATAAGAGAGGAAACATTTACTTATTTACGAAATAACGGATACCATGTTAACATGCTGGAAAATGTGGGGGAAGTCATTAGCTATATAGCTAATGAGAGCCCACATCTTATTATATTAGAAGATCGTTCACCACATCATGAAGGTATACACTTATGCAAAAAGATTAGGGAAAGCTCAGACGTATCGATCATAATGGTTAGCCATTTAAAGACATCCGTGAATAAAATTGAAGGTTTAAACGCTGGTGCCGATGATTATTTGACAATGCCATACGACCTTGAGGAGCTAGAGGCACGAATAAATGCAAACCTACGAAGAAGGGCCTTAGAGAATAGTGAAATTGCGTATCTTAAGGCAGGCAGGATAACTATTGATATGAAAAGTTTTCAAGTTTTTTTGGAAGGTGAAAAAATAGCACTCTATGCTAAGGAAATTCAACTATTAATATTTTTTATGAAGCATCCTAACCAAGTTTTTAGTACGGAACAAATTTATAATCACATTTGGGGAGTTGAACACCATGGGGATCTAAAAACGGTAACAGTTCATATTAGAAATTTAAGAAAAAAAATAGAAGCTAATCCTGCTAAACCAGACTATATTCAAACGGTCAGAGGGTTTGGGTATAAATTTAATAAAAATTGGGTAATCGGAAAATAGTGTGGAAAGAGGGTTAAAAGATGCCCTCTTCCATAGCCTTGATCAATGTGGAAAAATCAGCACCATAAATTTCTTCAAACACCCATTCATAGCCAGTTTGTCCCCAATTAGGGAATTGATCAGGTAACATTTTTCCGAAAGTAACTTCAACTTCTTTGAATTTCTTTTTCTTTTTTACTTTACGATAGCCTCGTGTAAATAAAATTTTTGCTCTAAGGGCTTCGAAAGAATAACCACGACCAACATGGTTCATTGTCTTAATTAAACGATTCAGGGATTCTGTATAGGCGTTTGTAATGGGTGAATTGAAATAGTTGAATATCTCCTCTTCCCAATTATTCATTGCCTTAATCAGATCCTCAAAATAAGCCATTAATTCTTTAGGTACATTTGAAAGCCAGTTTTGGTAAAGTTTATAGGCATCATTGATTGATTCAGCCTCATAAATTTCAAAGAATTGCTCTTTTAACTCGTATGCTTGACCCAGCAATGGAAACATCAGTCCATATTTGTAGTTTTATTTGATCATCGAAGTCGTTAAGGTCTTTACGCCTTGTAAGAAGCACATATAGGACCCTCATGAGTTGCCTGCGCTCTTTGGCTGACACATTTTGACGATTAGTCTTTCGTATTGGCAAATCCTCAAAGAACGTCCCATTGCACTCTCGACACTTATAACGTTGTCGTTTGACATAAATACCCACACGTTTTGCGTGCATTGGTAAGTCAACGAATAACTGTTCTTTCTTACCATGCTTATACAAGTTAGGAATGGTACCGCATTTCAGACAGTGTGAGGGTGGTGTAGGACTTGCTCTACTAAGAATCGGTAATCACTCTCACTCTCTGTCATATCAAGAATAATAAAGTTTGGCAGGTGGAGCATATTGGTTATCATTTATTTTTTTCCTTTCATGATAGTTGAATTAATCCGCCTTACCTTTAGTTGTTAAGGATTAAAGAGAAATGAAAAAGAGGTTGTCACCAAAAGTAAATTTTTGGGGACAGCCTCCAGTTATCAGTCTCTAAAAATACGGTTTAACAACATATCTAGTCGATTGTCAGTACAATTTTTCCGTAACCGTGACCAGTTTCGACTTCTCGATGTGCCTTTACAACGTCATCAAGTGGGAATGTATTTCTAATGTGTATGTTTATCTTCCCTTGAATGTAAAGGTTAACGAGTTCAGAAAGGCGTTCAGTTGAACGTTCGCTTCGTATAGGGCGAACACCAAGTTCCTCTACGAGATCGAACGCAACAATTGTGCCAATACGCTTCTTGTTTTCGACAAGCTTCACTGAGGCTTCCAAAGCATCACCCCCAGCGGCATCAAAGGCAACGTCTACACCTTTCGGGGAGAGTGAACGTACTCTGTCGACAAGTCCTTCTCCATAGGTAACAGGGATTGCACCTAGTGAACGAAGGTAATCGTGATTGCGTTCGCTGGCGGTGCCGATGACTGTTGCTGCTCCCCATGCTTGTGCCAGTTGTATTGCGAAGGTACCAACTCCACCAGCTGCAGCGTGAATCAATACGGTGTCCCCTTTGCCAACCTCTAGCTCACGTAATGCCGTGTGAGCGGTTTGGCCAGAGGCTGTTATAACACCAGCATGCTCCCAAGACATACCCTGTGGCTTTTGTACAATCTGATCGATACTTACGACTACATATTCGGCATAACAAGTCATTAACGCCCAGCCTAACACCTCATCGCCGATATTAAAGCCTGTGACATCTTCCCCGACATGATCGATAATTCCAGAGAACTCGTTGCCAAGAATCTGTGGGAAAATGATCTTTAGTCCCGGTGGTGTCCAACCACTACTGCGTACAGCACAATCAAACGGTTGGACGCCAGCAGTTTTGACCCGAACTCGAACTTGACCTGCTCCAACTTGTGGGTCATCAAATTCCATTACTCGCAACACTTCCGGAGGCCCATAACTAGAAAATGCTGCTGCTCGCATATAACATCTCTCCTTTTCAAACTTATAAAAAGTTATTGAATGTTTGTTGTGTCAGCTGAAAACCTCAACAGTAAATCCACCAGGTGCTTTAACATAGAAAGTCCAACGATGAGTCCTTCTTGGCGGTTTTACATTATAACCATCATCCTTTAACCGTTGATTGATTTCATTTACATGCTCTTGGCTCTCCTGTTCAAAACCTATATGAAAAGACTTGGGGTAGTTGTCATTGGAACCTTTCATTAAGGCGAGCAAAAATCCATCTTCATCGACCATTATAGCGAATGAATCGCTATGATTACCTTTGGTCTGAACGTTAAAATATTTTTCGAAAAATTTACGAGTAGCATTAACGTCAGTGACAGTAAGATTCATGTGGTTTAGTTTCATCGATTACACCTCCTTCTTGCAAGTAAAATCTGTTGTTATCTTGTAATAATTATCTTATGATAAACAATAAATAAATTAAAATATATATATTTATATAAATATATAACCTTGAGTATATTAATAGGAGGAGCACAAATGGAACTGTTGCAACTACAATATTTTCGAATTGTTGCCAGGTTAGAACATATGACAAAAGCGGCGCAAGAAATTCACATTGCGCAACCCGCTCTTAGTAAAACCATTGCCCGATTGGAAGAGGATTTGGGTGTACCATTATTTGACCGTAAGGGAAGGAATATCCGACTCAATTCGTTTGGAAAGGTATTTTTGAAAAAAGTGGAGATTGCACTTTCAGCACTTGATGAAGGGAGACAAGAAGTCGAGGATCTTGCGGGGATGGAACGAGGGCGTGTTTATTTATCAACAACCACTCATAAATGCTTTTCTGACCTCATAGGCTCTTTCATATCGGAGCATCCTGATATTAAACTCCAAATCAGCCAAGCTTCAACATACGAAAAGGTGAAACAACTAAGAAATGGCGATATCGATTTTTGCATTACTTTTCCACCACTTGAAGTGGAGGGAATAAGCGGGCAATCCTTTCTCACTGAAGAAATATTACTAGCTGTTCCTTTCACGCACCGATTCGCTAACCGGAATAGTGTTGACCTGAGCGAGTTATCTGACGATGCTTTTATAAGTATAAAAGATGGGAATCCGTTTCGGGCAATGACGGATGATTTTTGTAAAAAAGAAGGTTTTACTCCAAATGTAGTTTGTGAAGTTGACGAACTTTCTGCAATAAGTCATTTCGTTCGCACCGGTATTGGTGTTGCTTTTTTGCCAGAAACTTTAATAGAAGATAAAAATGTACCTTTTCGCCTTTTGCATATTGATAAGCCATTTTGTCAGCGTACCTACCAAATAGCATGGCTCGAAGATCGCTACTTGTCCATTGCGGCACGTAAATTTCAAGATTTTGTGTATCATTATTTTAGCGAATTTCGCAAACTAAACAATCAACCTTCACTTTAAGCAATTTTATCAGCCTGAGGCATAAGGAACCTGTTGATTATGAACAGTCAGGTTCCTATATTTTAATTTAAAAAGAAAATATTTTAAGGTCTTCTACACGATTATCCGAATACGCTAAAAATTTAAATCCGTGATAGTAGATACTGAAATGCCATTCATCTACTGCTTTTCCTACAGGGACTCTTCCATATTCCTGTCATATGAACTTCTTTTATAGACTGCCTGATAGTAATGGATTTAAGCAGTTACTTTTACAAGTTTAATTACAAGATTTTTTAGCGGAGTCGATTTCATAATGATGTTTTTAAAGCAATAACACGAATATTTAATATGCGGATGATAAAACGAACCTTCAATCAGTGGGTTTTTTGTTCTTCTCCCACTGATTGGTAAATGAATCAATCAGGACATTAGCCTCCGTTAGTTCCCGCCTAAATTGATTTACCTCTCTTCTCTATTTTGAGCTGGGAGCTTCACGGACGGTAAAAGTGACTGAAATGTAAGACGGCGACTCCCAGAGGATTAAGTGCAGTCTAAAGATCCACTTTTGCGAGGATTTACCGAGCAAAAGTTAGCTGAAGACAAGCCCTCGGGAAAGCGTCCGTTTGAAGTGAAGGTCACTTTCATGATTCGAATTTTGAATTGTGAAATTCATTCAGGACTTATACAAATAGAAATTATGTTACCATGGCTTCCGGAAAAAAAACGCAATGTAATACTTTATCTTTTATTGTCGAAATTACTATAAAAGGGAATAGACACTAAAAAAATAGATAAAAGAACTACTTTTTTTCTGTTTTTTAACTTGTATTTAACCTTGACTAGGTATACTTCAAATTACAGTTACACATCATGCTGATTCTCAAATGCTGTGACAATATTTTAAAATTAAACCTTCCTACTAGTTAAAGGCAAACCTGTTTAAAGATAGGGACGCAAAGTTACGGGTCTAAGGGTCATTTGCTTGTATGATCTATGATCGCCGGACCGCCTATTAGGCAAACGTGGGAAAGGAGGTCTAAGGAAGAGATGGAAAAGAAGTTACACTCTACCTTGGATAGAGAATGGGAGAGGCTAATAAGAGAAGCACGTCAAAGAGGATTAACACCTCATGATGTCCGTTGTTTTTTAGCAGAGAAACAGCGAGAAAAAAATGTATATGATATTAAACAAGTGAGTGGTGGTAACTCGTAAAAGACTATATGAGAGTTAGAAGTTGTATCTAAAGCTTTATTTTAAACGTTTATCGTTATGATAAGCGTTTTTTAATATGCTAACAACTTGATCACGCCTATTTGTTTCTACTTAAAGACACTTGTCCTGTCATTTTTAATGACGGTGCATTAACTATAGTGAGCGACAAAATGACATTTAAGGAGGCTCACCACATGGTAAGGATATTTATCGATCCCGGTCATGGTGGTTCTGACAGTGGAGCAACAGGGAATGGCTTAGTAGAAAAGGAAATTGTGCTTGATATTGCGATGAGGTTAAGAGAATTACTGAACATGTATCAAGGTGTTCAAATTAATATGAGTCGAGAGGATGACAGCTTCGTTTCACTATCAGAAAGGGCCGATATGGCGAATAGCTGGAATGCTGACTTTTTTGTTTCTATTCATACCAATGCAAGTGGTGGTGAAGGATTTGAATCGTACATTTGGAACGGTGAGGTGCCTGATCAAACGATAAGGTATCAACAGGTTATTCACGAAGCTATTATCAATGAAATTGATGTAGTTGACAGAGGTATGTTAAGCGCTAACTATGCAGTACTGAGAGAAACAACAATGTCGGCTCTTTTAACGGAAAACTTGTTTGTTGATAATGAAAGTGATGCCGAGAAATTGCGAGATGATGCCTTTTTAGACCGTATTGCACAAGGTCATGCAACCGGGATTGTGAACGCATTAAATATAGAAGAAAACGGATCAGATGGATCTGATGGTGATCAACCGACAAATGACACGATTGCGTCAGTGCAAGCGACATTAAATGAGCGTTACGGTTTAGCCATTGCCGTAGATAATATTTTCGGTCCAGAGACAAAAGGGGCACTATTACGAGGCTTCCAAACGGAGTTAAATGTTCAGTTTAATAGAAATATTCAGGTGGATGGCATTTGGGGACCTGAAACACGTCAAGCAGTTGTCAATGTTGGTCGAGGAGCGAGAGGTAATATAACGTGGATTTTGCAAGCAATGTTATACGGTTCAGGTGTTTCTCCAGGTCCAGTGGATGGTATTTTTGGCCCGCTTACGGAAAATGCAGTGAGGACGTACCAACACAGACTTAGACTACGTGTCGACGGCATTGCGGGGCGGCAAACCTTTACAGCGTTATTTAGATAATCGGTCCTCTACCTTATTATATTTGTTAGACTAAGGAACCAAATGGTTAAGATAAACTCTCGGCATTATTAAAAAGGAGGCGTTGGGTGATGGAAACAGTTCTTGTCTTAGCCTCACTTATTTCCCCCCTTGTCGTTGCTATTATAGAACTCGTTAAAAAAACGACGTCCTTTCCAAAGCAATTCTTTCCGATTCTCTCAGTTATTATCGGTCTTCTAATAGGAGGAGTCACTTATCCATTGTCAGAATTAGACCTGGCTTTAAGATTATGGGCTGGAGGGATTGCTGGACTTGCAGCCACTGGGTTATTTGAATTAGGTCATTGTCAGGTTAAGCTCATAAAGAAACAGCAATCACCACAGCGGTCGCCAGAATAGGGATAGCTTTCATCAAGAGAAACACCGACTGTGATGTCGGGGTTTACTCTTTTTTTTGCCATCATTTGATTCAAGTTATAGTGAACTTTAATGCTACCTAAATCCGAAAATAGCTGTTGTTATGTTAGCCATTTACTCCCTTTCATCTATCGGTCCCCCCCTTGACATCGGCTCTCTACCTTGTCTTATGTAGGCTCGCAGTGGACCTATGTTATGCGAGGAAGAAAGTCGTTCGCCTGTAGTGGAAGAACCATGCAAGAGTCATTTTTGCAGATACAGTTTGTATGATACAACTGGTTCTATGCAAAAATATGATTGACGATCATAATAGCACTTTCGTGATGGGATATACATAAATTGTTCTTTCTTTATTAAAGTAAGGGATTTGGGATGAGACGGGATAGTTTACTGAGAGGCGAGTTCTAAATACAACAATGACTTAGTCGTCGAGTGGACGTTTAACTCTCATTCGATTGCTTTGTCACAAAAGTGTCATAATAATATTAAGGGTTGAAAGATGAACATCACCGTGTAATCATTTAGAATAAAGACATAAACACTATAACCGCAGTGAAAATATATTATATTTACAAGGAGAACGTGACACATATGGCAGATTTAAAAAAAATGGCCAAATCAAAGCGTCGACACACATTAGTGCTAATGGTAGGATCCCTTATTATCGGCGCCTCAATTATTGCTCAAGCTTACCTTATTGTGGCCATTGTTGACCATATATTTCTTAATAATGGGTCCTTTCAAGATGTTATACCACAATTTGGTTTATTGGCCCTTGCACTTATTATGAGGGCGCTCTTTAGTTATGTGAATGGGCGAACTGGTATTCATATGGCGGCCTCTGTAAAAAAACAGTTAAGGCAAGTGTTATTAAAGAAATATTCGAGAAATCCATTACAAGCCTCTTTAAAAGGACAGTCAGGTGAAAAAGTCAGTGTCCTCATGGATTCTGTGGATGAAGTAGACAGTTATTTCAGTCATTATTACCCCATTAGAATTCAAGCGACGATTATTCCGTTAATGATGCTTATAGCGATATTTTCATACAATTGGGTTTCAGGTCTTATTCTCCTTATTACGGCACCTTTTATTCCTATTACGATGGCGATCGTTGGGAAAAATACGCAACAGAAATCAGAAGAACAAATGGAGAAACTGTCCATTTTCTCTGGGCGCTTTCTAGACCTTCTGCAAGGGTTGGCCACGTTGAAATTTTTTGGACGTGCAAAAGAAAAAAAAGAAGATTTGCGGCAAAGTAGTTTAGATTACCGAGAAGCGACAATGAAAGTGCTTAAGATTGCTTTTTTATCGTCGTTGATGCTGGAATTCATTTCAATGCTCAGCACGGCTCTAGTGGCGTTAGAAGTGGGTCTTCGATTAGTGGTGTATCAGCAATTATCATTTTTCACAGCCTTTTTCGTCCTTATTCTCGTTCCTGAATTTTTTGCTTCCTTAAAAGAGTTGGGCTCTGCCTTTCATACAGGACGAGGAAGTGTTGCTGCTGCAAAACGAGTGCAGGAGGAGCTTGAAGAAGACGAATTACCAGTAGGTTGGGGGAAGGAGACGTTTAAAAACCCCTCAATGCCACCGACAATTGAGTTACAAAATTTAAGCTTCTCATACGGGGGAGAACGGACCGCCTTAGATAATGTCAGCACCGTTATCCCACCAATGAGCCATGTAGCCATTATCGGGCCGAGTGGGGCTGGGAAGTCCACACTGTTAAACATTCTTTCTGGGTTAATTCGTCCTGAAAGTGGAAACGTATTGTTGGATCATAAATCAATGGCTACATACAGCGAAGAGGCTTGGTTTACTCAGATAAGCTATATTTCACAAAATCCTTATATTTTCTCCGGTACGATAAAAGATAATATTATTCTCGGTGTATCAGAGAATGTCTCCGATTTAGAGGTGAGAATGGCTGCAGAAAAAGCTGGTATCTCTCACATGATTGAGCGTCTTGAAAAAGGGTATGATACTGCAGTTGGTGAAGGTGGTCGAGGACTGTCTGGTGGGGAAAAACAGCGCGTTGCATTAGCACGAGCCTTTCTTAAGAAGCCTACGATTATTTTATTTGATGAGCCGACCGTAGGCCTTGATTTGAAAACCGAACAAATCTTACAACAAAGTATGAAAGAACTCGGACAGAAAGCAACTGTTATTACAGTGGCGCACAGGCTTCATACGATAAAAGAAGCCGATTCAATTTTATTACTGAGTCATGGTCAGGTGAAAGCATCAGGGACTCATGAACAGCTGTTAAGAGAGTCTGTAGATTATCAAAACATGGTGATGACACAGCAAGGGGGAAGAGCGGAATGAAGGATACAGCGATCATGTTTAAATTTATGGTCAGTGAAAAGAAAGATATATTTCTTTCCGTTCTGTTTGGCTTTCTCGCTGGTATGGGTGGTGTTTTACTATTCGCTAACAGTGGTTATCTCATTTCCAGAGCTGCCCTGCTACCGCCTTTCTATGTCCTAACCGTGACGATCGCGTTGCTCAAACTGTTCAGTGTTACTCGGGCGATCAGCCGGTATGCAGAACGCTATTACTCTCATCGCGCGACGTTTACGATACTAAGCAACTTACGTGTTCATTTTTATGAAAAAATTGAACCACTTGCTCCGAGAATTTTTCATAAGTATCGGAGTGGTGATTTACTGTCTCGTATTGTAGGTGATGTGGAAAGTTTACAAAATTATTTTCTAAGAGTATTCTATCCGCCGCTCATTATGATTGTCGTCTTCTTAGCAACGGTGACATTGACCCTTTTCTTTTCTGTTCACGTGGCGTTTACGTTAATGGCAGGGATGATCTTAACCGGTTTAATCGTACCGTTAGTATTCGCTTCTATGCAGACGAAAATCGAAAATAATGTGAGAGAAAAACGTGGCAGTGTCTCAACTGAAGCGACTGAATTTTTATATGGCTTTAAAGATTTAAAAATTCATAGAAAACTGGCGGCTCAGGAAAGAGAACTTAATGAGGCTTCAGCGACTTATATTAAAGAGCAGGAACATCAAAGTGATCGAGCATTAATCAGTCAATCTGTGAATCAGGCGTTGACGATGCTTGTCTCTTGGGCGGTTCTTATTGTGGGAGTTTATTTAGTATCTGAGGGAATATTGGAAGGGGTTTTCCTAGCGATGTTAGTGATGATTTCATTAACAGTATTTGAAAATGTCTCTCCTATGGCGGCATTTCCTTACCACTTTGAAGATAACCGACGGGCGGCGAGTCGATTAAACCTGATCATTCATGAAGAAGATATGGAGAGGGTGGAAGAGCACGAGGTAGAGACACTGAATCATAAAGAAACGTGGGGTATTTCAATGGATAACGTGACCTTCACTTATCCAGAAGAAGAAAGAGAAGCCTTAAAAGAGGTGTCTATTAACATACCACCAGGGTCAAAGACAGCTATTGTGGGCCCGAGTGGTTCAGGTAAATCTACCTTATTACAGCTTATTTTAAAGATCTATCAGGCTGAAAAGGGTGACGTCTATCTCAATGGAAAAGACATTACACGTTTAGAAAAAGAAAGTATTTGGAAAGGAACTAATACGTTATTGCAGGATCACCACTTATTTTACGGTACGGTTCGAGATAACTTACAACTTGCTAAAGATGACTTATCAGATACAGATATGTTTAACGCCTTAAAAAACGTAGGATTAGACACATTTTCACTTGAGGATCGCGTGCTTGAGAAAGGGGGAAACCTGTCTGGAGGTGAAAGGCAGCGTTTTGCCATTGCGAGAGCATTACTAAAAGGAAGTAAACTTTGGTTGCTCGATGAACCGACATCGTCAGTAGACGCTGTTACAGAACGGCTCATTTATGATAATTTATTAGCTCAAGCCAAAGAAGATACCGTCCTACTGGTGAGCCATCGACTGGCAGGGTTAGAGAAGATGGATCAGATTATCGTGATGAATGAAGCACAGGTTGTAGAAGCAGGAACATATGATGAGTTGATAGAAAAGCAAGGTTATTTTTACGGTATGAAAGAAATTGAAAACACGTTGTTTTCTGCTTGAATGTTTCAGTGGGAATGCCTGAGTATCGTACTATGTAAACATAGTGGTAAAAAGAGGTGTAAGTCACTTAATCGAAGGAAATCTGGCACTCAAGGTACCTAACAAACAAAGGCTGTCGATCACATGATGATGTGAGGACAGCCTTTTCTTTACCGTTACTTCTTTTTAATCACAGCGGAAAAAGTTCGCTTATCTTTGTGCTCATTTAGTGACACTAACTCATTTCCGGTATTTTTACACCATGCGGTAACGTCGTTTGTAAATCCAGGATCAGAGACAGTTATGTTTACCGTTTGCTCAGACGAGAGGTCGTTAATCGCTTTATGGAGCTTCACAATCGGTCCTGGGCAAGCAAGCCCTACAGCGTCAATGAAAGTATCATGAACCGGTACATTCTCTCGTGATTGAATCGAGATGTTGCTTTTTTTATCGCTATCATCTTGAATATTTTCATTTTTGATAAAGCGATACGTTTTATAGCCACCACTTATATTGATGCTAGAGAAGCCATTTTCATTTAAGATACGCGTGGCAAGGTAGCCGCGTAAACCTACTTGACATGTTACATAGATCGGTTTGTCCTTTGGTAATGTATCTAGACGGTCACGCAGCTCATCTAACGGAATGTTGACAGCACCTGGAATACCGCCTAGTTTAATTTCCTGTGGATGTCTCACATCAATGAGGAAACCGCCCTCAGCGACAATTGAGTCAATGTCATAGGCGGAGACCACCTCTAGTTCGCCATCAACGATATGTGAAGCTACGTATCCGAGCATATTGACAGGATCTTTTGCTGACGAGTAAGGGGGTGCATAAGCCAATTCCAAATCAGGTAAGTCATAAACGGTTAACCCACCTTTAATAGCCGTGGCGATCACATCGATGCGCTTGTCAACGCCATCTCTTCCAACACCTTGGACCCCATAAATAACACCAGTGTTTGGATCGAAGGTCATTTTCATTGAGATCGGTGATCCTCCTGGATAATAACCAGCATGTGATACTGGATGAAGGTGAACGAATCGATAAGGGATATCTAATGATGATAGCGTTTTTTCGTTGTTTCCTGTAACAGCAACCGTAAGGTCAAATACTTTTGCAATGGCAGTCCCGAGTGTACCAGTATACGGTCTTTTATGACCATAAATAGCATCGGCAACAAGGCGTCCTTGACGATTAGCTGGCCAAGCAAGGGGAACCATCGTCGGTGTTTGGTGATTAAAATCGACGACTTCGATGGCATCCCCTATTGCGTAAATATGAGGGTCGTCAGTTTGCAAATAGTCATTCACTATAATCCCTCCCCTTTCACCAGTTAATAGTCTAGCTTGGACCGCTAACTCGTTTTCAGGGCGAACACCAATAGCTAAAATGGTGATATCACTTGTTAGCTCCTCGCCATTTTCAAGTGTGATAATCTGACCTTTTTCTGAAAAGTGTTTAACGCCATTATTTAAAATAAGTGATGCTTTTGTTCTAATGTGTTCGTGAACAATAGCAGCCATTTCGGGATCAAGCGGTGCCATCACTTGATTAGATTTTTCTACAATTGTAACTGTAAGCCCTTGCGCGTGAAGGTTTTCTGCCATTTCCAAACCGATGAAGCCACCGCCAATCACAGTGGCTTTTTGGGGCTTCTGATTATCAATCCACTGTTTAATCTTATCCATGTCCGGAATATTGCGTAATGTAAAGATATTATGAGCATCAGCTAATCCCTCGAAAGGTGGTACGATTGGTTTAGCTCCAGGTGAGAGAATGAGCTCGTCATAAGATTCCGTATACACGTCATCATTTGATAAATTGTGAATGGTAACTGTTTTCTCATCCCGATTAATCCGAGTCACTTCTGATAAATTACGAATATCTAGCCTAAACCGCTTGGACATCCCTTCTACTGTTTGTACGAGTAATTTTTCTCGGTCTTTAATGGTCCCGCCAATATAATAAGGTAATCCACAGTTAGCGAACGAAATATGTTCTCCTCTTTCAACTAATACGATGTGAGAACGTTCATCTAGTCGTCGAAGCCTTGCAGCAGCAGTAGCTCCACCTGCAACGCCTCCTACAATCACGATTTTTTTCGTCATCTTTATCTCCTCCATAATTGGTCGATTATACCCTTAAGGGTATAATAACGTATTAGGGGAACATTGTAAATATTCTATAAGCTAAGGAAGTGTCGGTTTTGTGAAAATAAAAAGTAAGGCTGCCATAATAAAGTGGCAACCGTTATCGTTGAAGCTTTTTGATTTTTTTCAATACGTCAGAATCTGTGTGAGGATAATTTTGTTTCATGTAGTCTTCAAAATGAGGTCCGTAAGTTAGGAGTGTTTTTTTAGTGCCAAAAGGTTTCCAAAATAGTTTGTTCAAGTAATATTCCCATTCTTCCACATCACCACTTAAACTATCTCCACGCTTATGACGGTGAGTGAGTTCTTCTAATTGTGTCCGGATCAGAGCGATGTTTATAAAATAAATAGCAAAAACGCCTGCTATCATAACTAAAAAGGTGATTAAAATTCCCATAAGAAAAGCCCCTCTAAATAGAATGTTTACAGCTATTATTTTATCACAGATAACCGTCCGTAAAGCACTATAAAGTGAAGAGCTAAATCTAGTTAAATGTGAGTTGACGGACGTTAATGTCCTGATTGAGGCAACTAACAATCAGCGGTAGAAGGATGACAAGCCCATTGATGCAAGTTTGTTTGTAAGTATAAAAATGGGGCATAGAAGCCGCTGACTAAAGAGGGCTGGACGGACAGATGGCATGTCCCAAAATGGTTATTAAATAAGAGCGTGAGAAATGAGCTGGTGCCATCAACCACCAGCTCGTTCTTCCTCATGATACGTCACTGTTTAATTTTCTGTTTTCCAATTGTTCACTTCTTTTTCTGCTTCTTCTTTTGACTTTCCATAACGTTCCTGAATTTTCCCAATGAGTTTATCTTTGCTACCGTCTACTTGCTTTAAATCATCGTCAGTGAGCTTTGCCCACTTTTTCTTGGTTTCACCAGTAAGCTGTTGCCATTTCCCTTTTAGCTGTTCTTGATTCATGTTGGATCACTCCCTTTATTTTATTAACGTGTTATGTCTCATATTCCACACGTCATTCCTGTTGAAACATGTAATGGTGGCTTTGTTATAATTTAATGAATAAGGTGATATGAAATGGAGTGATGATTGATGAAGAGAGAAACATATATAAAACTGGATGCTACTGATATAGCAGAATTAATTAGAAAAAAAGAAGTGGCCGCAGAGGAAATGGTGGCCCTTAGCTTTGAACAGCTAGAGAGGGTTAATCCCACATTAATGCAGTCGTCAATTCTAGATATGATATAGCTTTGAAGGAAAAACTGGTTTCGGGTGCTTTTACAGGGGTTCCTTTATTGCTTAAAAATATTTCGCAAGCAGTTGCCGGAGAACCACTTACTTCAGGGGCAAGCGTCATGTCAACTTATAAGGCTCATTATGATTCTCATTTTGTAAAGAAACTTCGTGAAAGTGGGATGGTCGTGATAGGCCACACTAATACCCCGGAATTTGGGCTGAAAAATATTACAGAACCTGTTCTACATGGGGTGACGAAAAATCCATGGAACACGAGTTATTCTCCAGGAGGATCAAGTGGCGGTTCTGCTGCTGCTGTGGCGGCGGGCATCGTTCCAGTGGCCGGTGCTAGTGATGGGGGCGGGTCCATACGCATTCCAGCTTCTTTTACGAGCTTGTTTGGCTTAAAGCCAACGAGGGGACGGACACCAGTAGGACCTGGAGTTGGACGACAATGGCAAGGGGCCGCCATTGATTTTGTCTTAACTCGCACGGTAAGAGATGGCGCGGCTATGCTTAAGCTTCTCCAAACCATTCAACCAGAAGCAGCTTTTCAAACCCCGTTATTGGACAAGAGTTGCTTCACGAAACAAAAGGAGCCATTATCGATTGGATTCTCTACGGCCTCCCCCGTTGGAACGCCAGTGTCTCAAGATGCTATTCAAGCGGTAGAAAAGACGGTGAACTGGCTTGCAAGAAAAGGGTATCACGTTGAAGAAGCTGTTCCAAAAATTAATGGGGAGGAGTTAATGAGACATTATTATTTAATGAATAGTGGTGAAATGGCCGGTGTCATGATGAAATTAGGAAAAAACATTACCTCCGATGATGTTGAATTGGAATCATGGATGCTAAGTGAAGCTGGACGCCACGTAAGTGCTGCAGAGTTTAGTCTAAGTTTACAGGCATGGGATACGGCAGCTGCAGTAATGGCTGATTTCCATCAACAATATGACATATACGTTACCCCGACAACCGCTTTTCCAGCGCCAAAAGTAGGTGAGTTAACATATTCGAAAGCAGAAGCAGCCCAGTTTAAAGACCGTTTAATGACTGAGGATAAACAAAAGCTAATATATGAGATGTTTTTACCGAGCTTAACATATTCCCCGTATACACAGTTAGCTAATTTGACGGGACAGCCGGCTATGTCTCTTCCTTTGCATGTCACTGCCAGCGGCCTTCCCCTCGGTGTTCAAATGATGGCGCAAAAAGGACGGGAAGACCAGTTACTACAACTTGCGTATTTATTAGAGGAAAGTGAGCTTTGGGTAAAGGCGGAGGCGGAAAAAATTAGATTTCAGCAATGATCTAAGGTAATTCAGCAATAACCCGCGAAAGTTAAGCACCACACGCTGAAAGTTCAGCAACAACTCGAAATTTTTCAGCAGTCTCGTCTGAATTCAGCAATAACTCACGAAAGTTAAGCAACAACTCGGAATTTTCAGCAGATCTGTCGTAAAATTCACCACCCATCCAAAAAAATTCAGCCCTCCCTTTGTTAGTTAAAACTTTTTTGTTAGTTATCTCGTTATTAGTTACAGACATGCCGGCATGAACTTCGTTATAAAGGATGGAAGATGAATGATTACAATTGAGAATCTAACTAAACGTTACCGTAAAGCAACGGTGTTAAATGACCTATCACTAACGATTGAAAAGGGGCTATTTGGTCTTCTCGGGCCTAATGGTGCAGGGAAGACAACATTAATGCGCATGATTGCGACGTTACTTCCCTTAACATCTGGAAACGTCGTGATCGATGGTGTTTCTTTAAAGGAAAATCCCCATGCTATTAGGGGGAAAATCGGTTACTTACCGCAGTATTTTAATATCTATCCTCAACTGAAAGGGCGGGAGTTTCTGAACTATGTAGCGGTGATGAAAGGAATAAACGATAAACAGGAGAGAATGACTGAAGTAAGCTCCCTCTTGAAAGCCGTTAATTTAGAAAATGTAGCGGATAGAAAATTGAAAACATATTCCGGCGGCATGAAACAGCGCATCGGTATCGCACAAGCATTAATCGGTAATCCGGAAGTGCTTATCGTGGATGAGCCAACAGCAGGTCTTGATCCAGAGGAGCGAGTGCGATTTCGAAATCTTCTCTCAGATATTAGTACAGAACGAGCTGTTATTCTGTCCACACATATCGTAGCTGATATTGAAAGCAGTTGCGATCAATTGGCTGTCTTAAATAAAGGTCAGCTCATGATGACTGGAAATGTAACGGATCTTATCGATTTTGCAGAAGGGAAAATGTGGGAAGTGACGGTCCATGAACGAGAAAAGCATTTGTTTAAAGAGGAACAAATCGTTGCTACAAGACGTGCTGGGAGCGATTTGTTTTTCAAAATCTTAAGCGAAGAGAAGCCATCTGAATATGCCACGCCAACAAATCCAACGTTAGAAGATGGGTATATGGCTCTAATCGGAGGGCAAGGGCATGTTTAAGTGGTGGACGACGTTAGCTCTAGAGTTGAAATTAATTTTTAAAAACCCTTTTTATTTAGTATTGCCTGTCTTATTTGCAGGTTGGATGTTTTGGTTGTTATCTATGCCTCGTGATTATGGGCCGCTTGACTTACTGACTCATACACAGGATTTTCACAAGCTTGCTCACACGATGACGCTCGGTGTTGCTTTTCTTTTAGGAACTCTATTAGTTAGACGGGATTTACAACTGACATCCTTTGAGTGGATGAAGACATTTCCGAAATCTCTCGCAGGAACCATAATAGCAAAATACACAGCAGGTATGCTGTATTTATCAACTTTTACGGTTGCTATGGCCGTTGTGTATATAAGCGTCGGAGTGTTTCAGCGTGAAGAAACATTTAATCAATTTGCACTTTACTTATTCAACGATATCATTCAATATGAGTTATCCTATGCCGTGACATTAAGTTTAGCCATGTTTTTAACAGCTATTATACCGCATCGTATTATTTATTTAATCGGCTTTTGCACATGGATGTTCGGCACCTTTTTTATGGATATATTTATAATTAGTCGCGGGGGGCTTTTTCCCTTAAAAACATTCCATTTAAATCAATTCTTTTTAGATTCACTCTTGTTAACGGAAGTGTGGGGGCTTCATTTCCTTTGGAAAGAAATATGGTTTTCGCGATTGTTTGTATTAGGTTTTACAATAATGTTGCTAATAGGTGTGATCACACTCTTAAAGGGACATGTATCTAAACGACAAAAAAATGGCTGGCGGATGGCAAGCAGTGTGTCTATTCTTTTAGCATTTCTCGCCTTCATGCCTTATGGATTCGTGTGGGCTGATCATTTAGCGCAAGTAGGTGTTGCCAAGTCAGAGGCTTATGAACTGGAAGAGTTGGAACAAGATTACCAGCTCATAGACGTTTTGTCTTATCAAATCGATATGCATCGTCGGCTTGATGATACCATTGAAGCGAGTGCTTTTGTAGAAGTTAATGCAGATTCGTTTTCAGACGAAGAAACGCTTTATTTCAGGTTAAATCCACTCTTAAATTTAGATGCGCTCACATGGGATAACGATCAGTTAGACTATGAGCAAGAGGGAAGTTTAATTACTATTCCATTAGATAATGGCATGGTTAATAGCGATAGGGTCACGTTACAATTTAGTTATTCTGGCCCTCTGACGATGTGGGGACATAGAAGCGGTAGAGAAAAGTATTTCAGTTTTTTAGATGGAGAAAATATATTCTTACCATCCGCAATTGCCTGGTATCCCCTCGCTGGAGATCAACCGTTATTTATAAAGATGGACAATGTGACAACATCTGAGGAGTACGATTTTGAAGGATCTCGGCACAGAGGTCGGGCTGATTATCATCTTTCATTGACCGGTTTTCAAGAGACTATTTTTGCGACGGCTCCCGAGGTGGAAACTGACAGAGGACAACAAGTTTTCTCTAAAGAAAACGGGACAGAAGTGTCGTTATACGGCGGGAATCTCACGAACTACGGGCGAGTTGGTGAAATGGAGGCGGTAGGCCCCCCATCAATGGATAAACGATATGAACCAATTTTAGCCAAATTCGATACTGTTAATAGCTATTTGAACGAGAATTTCCCGACAGAAACCCATATAGGAAAGATGGTTTTCTTCCTGCCAGGAGAATATATGAGAGGATACTTATATAATGGGGTGGAGGTTAATGATGATGTCTATACGATGAACAGCTATTATAACAATTACCCAGAGCTAGACGGCTGGTATGTGAGCGATTTAACTCAAAGCATTATTCATCATCATTTTTATGGTGACTACAACATGAATTGGCGATTTGGGTGGTCAAGTTTAGAAGGATTAGTGCCTGAATTTGCTTATATGGTTTTACTTCTCGACCATTATAAGATGACTGAAGCGGAATTGGTCGAAGAGTTGAGTATGCTAGGTATTTATGAATTTTTGATGAGTGATGACGATGATTATGACGAGAGTATACCGGAAGAATATGTTCAAGAGGAAATCTATATAAAAGAACAAGGAAGAAAAGTAATGAACGCTCTTAAAGAGGGACGAATAGACGAAGTAAAACGATTCCTTAATAATCTTTACGAAAAAGAAATTGAGCCACGTTCTGAACAGGGACTCCCTTCCCCAGAAATATCTCATGATGTATGGGAAGAGATTTGGGAGGAGGTGATGGTCGATGCTGAGTAAATGGCAGGAAGACTTAAAGGGCATGTGGGGGACATGGTTGTTTGTTATGCTAGGATGTTATGGTTTGTTTCTATCCTCGTTTGTGTTTGCAGATGGGGATTATCCGAGAGACTTATTTTATTTAAATGAACTGTTTATGATCCCCCTTGTAACGTTAATGACAGTACTTGTTTTTCAAAGGGAATTCGGTGGCTATTTCTCAGAGATTTTCGCCACGTTTCCTTTAAAAATGTGGGAAGTCATCGCTCGTAAGTTTACACAATTCATCGTCTTATTGATAGGTGTGCACCTTCTTTGGGTTGAAATATATAAACTTAAATTCGGCCTTCTACAAACGGTGACCTATGATTACTCGAACCATGAGATGATATATACAAAACTTAATTGGCTGGAGCTATTTTCTCAAAGTTTCCCTTCATATATTTTCGTCGCTGCAATGACAGTTCTAGGTCTCGTTTTTTCAAAAAAAGTATATGGAGGTCTTGGTGTAGGGTTCGGATTGTGGATGCTTGAAGTCTTGACAAATGGTGGTTTTTTAGGACGGTGGACATTGTTTAGTATTTATATTCCTGAAGAGATCCCATTTATTGAGAATCGAGTCAGTTTACTAGTAGCTGCTGTCGTATTAGTTGTCGTGAGTATTCTTTGGGCTGAAAGAAGAGCTAAATGGGTCGCAAGTGAGGATGTGTATTAAATGGTAGGGTGGAGAAAGGAGGATGGCTGATGGTATCAGATGATCAATTATTGTTATCGTATAAAGAGGGGAATGCTGGTGCTTTTGAAGCTTTTGTTCATCGGTACCACGGACCATTACTCGGATTTTTAATAAGGAAGCTAAATGATGTGTCAAAAGCAGAGGACATGACACAGGAAACGTTTATTAAGCTCATGTGGCAAGTGAAAAGTGGGGATATTCCTTCCCAAATAAAGCCGTGGGTCTATCGTGTGGCACTGAATTTATGCCGTGACCACTGGCGCAGTGCTGGTTATCGATCAGAGTATTGTAGAGATGAAATGCCGGATGCAGTAGCCCAGGATACGTCGGTCGTTGAGATATATGAAAAGCAAGAAACGAGAAAGCATATCATTGCCCAATTAGATCACCTATCAGATGTAAGAAAAAATATAATTATTTTAAGGTTTTATCAAGATTTAAAGTTAAAAGAAATTGCTGATGTCATGGATTTGCCTGTCAACACAGTTAAAACGCATTTATATAAAGGACTCAAGGAGTTAAAAAAATCTTTTGAACAAAAGAAAGGAGGAAGTGAACATGAACAACAATTCTTATGAATGTGATAAGGAGTTAGAAGAACTGGAGAATGAGTTGGAAGGGGTATTTAAAGCTTACCAAGTAAAAAAGCCCTCAAATGAGGAAACCGAATCTCTCATTCAACGATTGCAAAGTGTGGAAGATGCCTTGCCAGATCTGAATGTTGTCCCCTTTGAAAATGCTCAAGAACGCTTGAAGTTAACACATCACATTTGGATGCAAGCGAAAATGACTCGTTGGTACATGTGGCTTATTAGCTTCCTGTTTATTACCATGTTAACCTTAATGATGAGAGACCCTGTGAATAGGTTGAGTGATTATTTGTTAAATCCTTTAGCGCAATTTTTACCGTTACTTGTAGGAGCAGGGGTTTTTTATACAATTAAAACATGGAATAAAGAAATGCGAATGGTTGAGATGATAACGCCTTTTCCTCCTACATTATTACTATTTAGTAAACTGTTTGTCTTGCTAAGCATACAATTGATGTTTGCCCTGGGAGGGTCCATCTATTTATGGCTGACATTAGAACATCTTATGTTTGTTCCGTTTATGTTAAGCTGGCTCGCCCCACTCGTTTTTATTACAGGAGCGTTTGTTGTTTTTGTGGCATGGTTAGGGTCGATTAAGGGCGTGATTATAGGAAGCGCATGTCTCATGCTGCTAATGACCAATTTTCATTCGTTGATCAGTATGGCAACAAGCGAATCTGAAATGAATTATTACGGTGCACTGCTCATTATATTAGGGTGTGGCGTAGTGATGCTCGCAGGGAGTTATTTAAAAGGAAAGCAATATGATAATACGGATGTGCGAGCGTACAATAGGAGTTGACGACTAACGTGATTGAAGTGCAACGATTAGAAAAAAAGAGAAAAGAGTTTCATTTGAGAATCGACGAGTTAGTGTTGAATAAAGGAATGACACTTATTGTAGGAAGAAATGGCGCTGGAAAATCAACTTTTTTGCAACTATTAGCAACTGCTATGACGCCTGGTAGTGGAAAGATCACATATGCTGGTGTGTCAGGTGACTATTTAGCACGTGTTCGCAGGGAAATTGGTTTTTTGCCAACTGAAATAGAATTATATCCAGACATGAAGGTCGGCAACTTTATGTCTTATATGGGAAGAATGAAAGCATTACGTCATCCTGATAGAGCGAGTCAAGAGGTATTGCAAGTACTTAACCTCAAAGAGGATAGTCAAAGAAAAATTGGCCTTTTATCAGAAGGAGGAAAACAGCGGGTGGCGTTAGGGCAGGCCATGTTAGGCATGCCCTACTTTTTATTTCTTGACGAACCGCTAAATGGTCTTGACACGAGAGAGAAAAAGTCTCTGGTAAATTGGATAGGCTCACATTACACAGAACAACGGCAAGCCGTCGTTATTTCCCACGACTTGAACGAATGGGAGAGGGTATGTGATTATGTGTTATGGATTGATAACGGGCGTCCTGTATTTTATGGAAGCGTCACACAATGGAAGTATGTGACTGAGGGGGCTGTGTGGCAAGGACCTGCTACAGACAAAGAAAAGTATGCTTTATCAGGAGAGGATATTTTATCTATTAACCAGAGATATATTAGAATAATAGCGGACACACCTCCTAATCAGCATTTTAAACGTTGTCCTCTTACATTAGAGGATGCCTATTTTTTAAGACTGCGATATAAAGATCACATGATGTCAAACAATCATTAACTGTTTTAATCAGTTGCAGGGCTCATCACATAAGGATCAACCTTATGTGATGAGCCCTATTACAATTTATCCCACACTTAAGGGGCAGTAAAACCCCACCGCAAAACTTAAGAAGATCGAAAAGTTAAGGTGGGGGATAAACTGCCCCTAAAGGTCCGATAAGTTAAACTAACAATCAGTGGGGATGAAGGAAAACCCCCACTGATTGAAGTTTAGCTTTATAACAGAAACCGTCCGTAAAACGCCCACTTTTATTTTATGCCACGATCTGTTGTAGTAAAGCGACACGATGATAAGTAGCAGCACCGTTGAGACAAATTTAAGATATCTCCTTCTTTGAAACCACGTAAATTGATTGTATTTTTAGGAAAAATCACTGCTGAATGAGAAAGTAGAATGGGAGGGGTATGAGAATAAGGCTTCAATCTTTTTATGCAACATATAATTCTATGTTCCTTATCTAAAAACACCACATCAATAGAGAAAAACATAAAAAAGGTGTGTATAGATTGACAAGGAATAAGCCAAATCGCTTGATTTCGTCTTATGCGTCTCTTGAATCGCCACGCCTGATATCTTGTTCTATAAGTAGTCGCTTTAATGACGATCAGAGAGGACGTATAAAAGGTGTGATAGTTAAAAACAGGCTTTTTCACGACGCTTTTCTCCTTCACTCTTTATCTCGATTGTCGTTTTTGTTCTTAATAAGGAATATTATAAACAGACCTCACAAGGTGATTAATAACAACATAAGTTCATTTTAAAGAACAAAAACGTAAAAAACAACATAATAACTAGATAAGAAATAAATTTAATACCAAAATTAGGTCTTTACAAGTTCTTTATAAAGAACTATACTAAGTGAAAGAGAATGTTCTATTTTAAGAACAAATGACGGGTGTTAACAATTTGAAAAGGGGTGCGACGATGGCTTTAAGAAAAAGAAATGCAGTTGTAACGAGACGACCTAAATTAATTCCTCTCAGGCCGCTGAAAACTGAAAGAAAATTGATGACTTTACAAGTAAATGACGCTTACTTAGCGGATAGGCAAGAAAGTAAATTGCCCACAGATGCAGATGACTCATTTTATGGTATCTTAGCACCCCTATTAAACAAAGAAGAAGTGACTGACATTACAATTTTCGGCTCAGAACAGATCTATTATATGAAAGGTGAACGACCTGTTAGAAGTCAGTTATCATTTAACAATGATAAAGAAGTAGTCGCTTATATTGAAAATCTGGCCATGTTATCAGGCAAAGAAAGAGATAAAGAATCGCCTGTTATGGAATGGCATTTACCAGACGGCAATAGAGCCATTGCCATTCTGCCGCCCTTTAGTTTTAAAGGTCCAGTGCTACGTATACGAAAAAATAAACAAAGGCAAGCGACAGGCGATGATTTACTTGATGAGGGTATGATTAATGAAGGCTCATTACACTATCTTCAATCAGCTATTTCTTGTGGCAAGTCACTCCTTATTACTGGTGAAAAAAGAACAGGCAAAACGATGTTATTGAACGCCTTAGCAACATCGATTCCTGATGAGGAAGAAATTGTGACGATCGAAGAAGATGCAGAACTTTCTTTAAGACAGTCCCGGGTCATGTCACTTGGCAGCCCTTTTAATGCAAAAGTGTTAGAGGCAGCTTTTAAGATGGTACCGAACCGATTAATTGTTGACGGAGGCAGGCCGGCAGATATTTTTGAAATGCTTTGCCAGAGTAAAAACCATGCTGTAAGTTTTTTAGGGACTGTTGAATCGACTTCACCTGAAGAGTCTTTAGAGAAGCTCGAAGCTGCAGCTGCATGGTTATATTCCGGTTGGTCCATGCAGCTCATAAGAAAAGAAATAACGAAGTCAATTGATCTCATTGTGCATGTTACTCAGCTGGATAGCGGGAAAACAGTCGTTTCACGAGTAGCTAAGGTTGCAGACCTTCAAGGGACCAAGATAGCGTTGCAAGATTTATTCAAACTAACATAACTTTGAAGGCGGGTTTTCCGCCTTCTTTTTCGTTTTAATGCCAACATACGTGGCTCCATATGAGGGTCGTGTTAGTGTCTCAATTGTTAGTGCTGGAAGAAACGACGGCAGCACTACTTATCATAGCAGCCATCATGGCTGTTTGTTGTGCCTGAATAATCGTTTCCATCGTCGTATAAAAACCTGTTTGAGGAAGGGTGTTTTCGGTGACTTTCTGTCTGGCAACAAAGTTAACAGCTAATAAACCATTAATATCTTTGTGCCATTTAAATGTTTTTTTACGATTAAGTGTTTCACTGAGAGAGTGAACAAGCTCAAGATCAACCTGGGATGCATTTATTATAGTTAATAAAGATAGCTCAGGATAGTGCATAGGTTTAATTTTAAAGCCTAACTTTTCTAATCTATCTAAGATCGTTAATGAATTAGTTATATGTGTATTAGAAGCTGCTGTTTGATCTAACGACAAAATGTGACTCATAAATTGTAAATCGTTCCCTTTGCGAAAACCTTGTTGATGAAGTTTCAAGTAATAATCTTCAACCCTGTTCATAAGTGTCTCGGTATCTTCGTTCAATTCAGCTAAAAGAACGGCGAGTGGGTAATCATTATCAGATGTAATAAACGGGTGATTTACTTTCATCGCTTTATAAATGTACAAGGCTCTCTCAATGATAGCTTCAGGAGTGTTACTCGAATCTGTATCAGTTAGGACAATGAGTGCAGAAAGATACGTGAATGTCCCCCTTTTGAATCCTCCCTTTACAAACGCCTCATAAATCTGAACTAATTTTTTATACTGAATATGTGGTTCCTCAAATCGTTGATCTAAGAGAGAAGCAATCGTAAAACGAGGATAGGACCTCATTGGAGAAAATAAACTGGCTTCTTTTTTTATAACGTTTGTTAGTTGTTCATATCTATTCAAATCAAATCTTTTATCACTAGCAGCGTATGAACCTGCAACCATCATGAATAATTTTTTGTCCTGCCAACGGAAATTCCTATGTAGCTGGCTATAAATCTCTTCATATAAGTCGAGTGTTTCGTTCACCTCCGACGAGCTCATGACAAACATCTCCTTTAACATGATTTTAGGGTTATCACCCACTTCAATACTTGACTTACGAAAAAGAAAGGTAAAAAGTTTCAATTCGTTGCAACCTCATTCTAAGCAGCGCTATCTCATGATGGCTTAAGAAAGATGTATATCTTTACTGAGATGAGAAGTTTTGAACAATGGTGGTAATAAGCAGTTTAATTGAGATTCATTTATCAGGTTGTTATAATTCATATGGTATAAAATGAAAAAGGAGTGACTATCACATGAGTACCTCACAGGATATGGGACTATTTCAAACGATCCAAGAACGCCATTCGGTGAAGAAATATGAAAAGGGTTTTGTTATTCCGGAACAAGATGTGACGGAAATGCTAGAGGCAGCGATTGAAGCCCCATCATCATGGAATTTACAACACTGGAAGTTCGTTGTGATCGATGACCAAGCTAAAAAAGAGCAATTATTACCTATCACCTATAACCAAAAGCAAATCGTGGAAAGTTCTTTTACGGTTGCGATTCTCGGTGACTTAAAAGCTAATGAAAATGCTGAAGTCATTTATGAAAATGCCGTAAATAAAGGGCTTATGGCCGAAGATATAAAAAATACGCTTGTTGGTCAAATTCACAGTGCCTACGAAGGGGATACACCATTTCCACGAGATGAAGCAGTATTAAATGCGTCATTGGCAGCGATGCAGCTCATGCTAGCCGCTAAAGCAAAAGGCTATGACACGTGTCCTATGGGTGGGTTCCAACGAAGTCGCTTCGTGGAAGAATTTAATGTACCAGAACGTTACGTACCTGTTATGTTAGTAACGGTTGGAAAAGCAGCTGAACCAGCTAGACCATCTGAAAGATTTCCTTTAGAAGACGTGGTCATAAAAAATACTTTTTAACGTGTTAAAATAGAGCGGGGCTCCCTCATAAGATGTGATTATCTTATGGGAGAGCTCCGTTTTGCTTTATAAAAAGAGTGCTTTGATGACTGAAGTCATACGAATAAAACGAATCTTCAACCAGTGAGAGTTTTCGTTCTTCTCTCACTGATTGTTCGTTGAGTCAACCTGACATTAGCGTCCTTTAATTAGAGTTACTCGTCTCTCCCTTTTGAGGGAGAAGTTTATGAACGTTTGTCTGTGATAAAATGAAAAAGAGTTTTGGATGTTTAATAGTGGTATCGCTCGTGTTTAGAATAAAAATATCTCTTCAAGGGAAAACTAGCAGAAAAAGTATTAGTGGGTAGACATCTACTCGCCTTCCTCAAGAGTATGTATCAACGGTCCACATCGTCTCCAAACAACCTTGAGGTCTCTGATTTTTTCACCGCTGCGTGAAGTGGAAGGTATTTTCCACTGATAAATTCGAATTATAAATTAATGCCATTTAGGATTCATAGACTGTCATGATGGACGCCGAAAAGTAACTGATATTTAACACATAGTTATTTTCTAAAAGATAAGTGTCCATGATATGATAGAACTGTAGATTCATACGGATGAATCTTTCACAATTTATCAAGGGGGTTAACTCATTGAGACAACGTACGGAAGCTACCATTGTCAAGCATCCGACTGTTTATAGATTAATAGAAAATATTGAAAAAGTGGTCGTAGGTAAAAGCCGAGAAATTGAATTAAGCCTAGTGGCATTACTAAGTGGCGGACACGTGCTACTTGAAGATGTCCCTGGTGTAGGGAAAACAATGATGGTACGAGCTTTAGCTAAATCAGTTGGCGCTGATTATAAGCGAATTCAATTCACACCTGATTTACTGCCATCTGATGTTACTGGTGTCTCAGTCTTTAGCCAAAAAACGATGGAATTTCACTTCCGTCCAGGACCAGTCATGTCTAATATCGTGCTAGCTGATGAAATAAACCGAACATCGCCAAAGACACAGGCCGCATTGCTGGAAGCACTAGAAGAAGGCAGTGTGACAACAGATGGTGAAACGCGAGAGCTTCAACAACCATTTATGGTAATGGCGACACAAAACCCTATTGAATACGGAGGCACGTACCCTCTTCCGGAAGCACAACTAGATAGATTTTTGTTCAAATTTAAAATAGGCTATCCATCGAAGGAAGAGGAGTTAGAAGTATTAACGCGCGTTGAAAGTCATCATCCCATTTCGGACATTCAGCCTGTATTGAGCCTTGAAGATGTTTTAACTATGAAACATGAAACTAAGAAAGTCGTTGTGAACAACACGGTTAAACAATACATTATCGCTATCGTGAATGCTACGCGTGAGCACGGTTCTGTTTATTTAGGAGCAAGTCCTCGGGCATCGATTGCCTTAATGAAAGCTGGACAAGCTTTTGCGTACATGCAGAATCGAGAGTTTGTCATTCCTGATGATATCAAATATTTAGCCCCATATGCGTTACAGCATCGCGTGATTTTAAACTCAGAAGCGAAGCTATCTAGTATGACGAACGAAAGAATAATCTATGAAGTCGTCAATCAAGTCCACGTGCCAGGCGGAAAAGAAATAGCACGATGAAGGCGTCTCTTAAAAATAAACACAAGGTCTTTGGAAAAATGAGATGGCTTGTCTCAAGGTTTATAAAGGGCTTACTTATTGCAGGTGTATGTGGCTCTCTTTTCAGCTATGCGATGTTTCAAGGTGGGTTTGTCAGCTGGTTTCTATTTTATAGTATTAGTAGTCTTGTCATCTTGCTCCTTTTATATGTGATCATTCCCCTCGGGCGATTTCACGTTACGAGAGAATTTGGAGATGACGTAATTACAGCCGGAAAAGATGTTTCTGTGGTGGTGACTGTAACGAGAAAGTGGCCTTTTCCATTTCTATATTTAGGGGTGGAAGATACGATGGAAGGTAAGCTTAAAAAGCAAATGGGACACACCAGCTCAAAGCGGATTGTTTATCCATTGTTTAGAAAAGAGTTAAAGATTCACTATACCATTCCCGCTGTTAAACGTGGCGATTATCGCTTCTTTGGGATTCACCTTTCAACGAGTGATATGTTTGGGTTGTTTCATAAACATGTCTTTCTGGCAGCCCCATCAGACCTTCTCGTTTCCCCGAATTATTATGATATTGCTCAGTGGCATGCTTACGAGAAACATGAAACAGAAACGCATGCAGCATCGCGAGAATTTATTGACAATATGACGTCCATTTCAGGGGCACGCGAATACGTGCCAGGGGATAAATTAACGAGTATAGATTGGAAAGTCACAGCCAGAACGAATAAACTTATGACGAAAGAATTTGAAGACTATATTGGTCAACATTTTGTTGTCATATTTAATAATGTCATTCCCGATACCGATTATGCCACAATCGATGCTTATGAAAGAGGGATCGAATTTGTCACTTCTATTATCATGTTTGCTCATACAAAGGGTGTGCAGTCTGCTTTGTGGACGTTAGGGAAGCAAAGTCGCTTTTATCCTTCTGATACGAGCGATGACCATAAGAATCAGCTCATGACTCACTTAGCACAACTAACATATGAAACACATGAAGAGTCAACTGCTAATTCAGCCAATAGAGACGAGCATATCCCATCCGGTGCATCTATTATTATGGTGTCAACTGAACTGACAAAGAGTCTATTAGATAGAGTGAAGCTATTAACTTCACGCCGGATTCAAGTCAGCGTTGCTTTCTTAGTCAATAGAGAAAAAAGAGCGTTGAAAGACGAGGGGATCATCAAAGAAATAAAGCAATCTGGAGCCGACGTGATGGTCCTTTCAGAAGAAAAGTTTAAAGAGCGTATGGCAACATTTGAGGGGGTTTAAATGGCAAGAATAACTCAAAACCCGATAGCAACAGCAACCCATTTAGTCATTTATATTCTAACCCTTTTAGTTATGTGGGAATGGTTAAGGCCTATCCCGACGATAACGAATACAGGGGAGATTCATATATTTGTATGGTTCACCTTTTTAAGCGCTGCTCTTATTTACTTGAGAGTCCCCTATTGGATCATTGTACCTGTCCTTTTTATTGTCATGCTTTATGGACTTCATATCATTTATTATGAAGGTGTCTTTTTTAGTGTGGAGGGCGGTCTTAGCACGGCCAAATTATTTTTTGAAGATGTTACGTATAATGTTGGGCTCATTATTTCTAGGGACTTTGCGTTCTTAACAGATCCGTTCAGAACCTTTTTGCTATTTTTTCTACTAGCATTAATTTGCTATTTATTGTACTTCTGGATCTTTCATGCAAGGCGAATCTTTTTCTTTTTAGTGACGACCGTTATTTATATCGCGGTATTAGACACGTTTACAGATGTTGATGCCTCTGCTGCTATCGTGCGCATTGTCGTTCTAGGATTCTTTATGTTAACCTTTTTGCAGCTTTTGAAAGTGAAGGAAGAAGAACAAAAGACAGGCAAGCGATCAGGCCGTTATTTATCACCGGTTTGGGTGATGACACTTGTAGTGATGATCTCGGTTGCCACAGTGATTGGTTTAGTCGCTCCTAAGCCAGAACCACAATGGGGAGACCCAGTCCCGACTATGCGAGAATTTGTTACTGGAGAACGTCATGGTAACACAGGGAATAGACGGGTAGGATATGGAGAAAATGATGAACAGCTTGGTGGTGGCTTTGTACAAGATGATTCGGTCGTTTTTACGGCTGAAATAGATGAGCCTGTATATTGGCGTGGAGAATCAAAATATGACTATACGGGACATGGATGGACAGCAGACACAGCGTATAACGACATGGATTTGGAGAGCAGTACCCCTTATGGCATGTATGAAGCTCGCACACTCATAGAAAGTAAAGAAGCGTCTGTACGAATGGAAGAGGGAACAGGATTTTCTCATATTTTTTATCCCGGTCAACTTCATCACGTGGATGAAAACAGTTTGTCTATCACAGGAGATGGTAGTGAAGCGAGTGTGAATGACATCAGCTTTTCGGTAGATACGGTTGGTGGACGGATTAGAGCAGAAAGTTCCGTGTATGATGACATCATATTTACCCAATATGACCTTGCTTATGACGCACCGACTTTTACTATTGACACTTTACGAGATGTTTCGGAGAATGATCCTGAAGAGATACAACAACGTTATTTGCAGCTTCCAGATGAGTTGCCTGAGCGTGTGGGCCAACTGGCAGAGGATATAACGGCAGAGGAAGATACCCGATATGACAAAGTCGTTGCTATTGAACAGTATTTTTCTCAGAGTGGATTTACGTATCAAACAGAAGACGTGCCTATTCCTGAAGATGGTCAAGATTATGTGGATCAATTTTTATTTGAAACCCAACGAGGCTATTGCGATAATTATTCAACGTCGATGGCCGTTTTATTAAGAACATTGGATATCCCTACACGCTGGGTAAAGGGATTTACTGCCGGAGAGCAGGTAAGTGTAGTAGATGAAGACACCTACCTATACGAAGTGACGAACGGAAATGCTCATTCATGGGTTGAAGTTTATTTCCCTGAAGTTGGCTGGGTACCATTTGAACCGACGCAAGGCTTCGATAATTATGCTGATTTTGAGGAAGAGCAATCAGAACTTGACCGCGATTTTGAACTGAACTTAGAAAATGGAAGAGACGAGAACGATGAGAGTGATCGAGAAGATGATCAAGAAAATGTGACGCCTGAATTGGAAGAAGGAGCGGAAGAAGGTCCAACCGCTTCTGAAAATGCTCGCGATAACGATGGCATCTTACGTGATCTGTTGTCACCAAAATCAATCATCATCTCACTGATCTTACTTTTGGCTGTAGCTGGTGTGTATCGGAAACAGACACAACTGCAAAATTGGTATTTCCTTTTCGCTTATCGTGTGAGAGGAAAGCATGTTAAGTTTGACGAGGCATATACACGATTGTTAACGATGTTAGCGAATGAAGGTGTCCCACAAGAAGCTGGGGAAACATTACGTGAATATGCTGTAAGAGTGGACAGGCTAATTGGTTCTCAGTCTATGACGAAGCTAACCGAAGCCTATGAAAAAATTTATTACGGTGGCTATAAGGCGGAAGGAACATGGGTAGCGCTTCAAACGGAATGGGAAGAGGTTGTTAAAGCGATCTCCTCTTGACCCCGTTTCATCCTATTGTTAAAATAGATCAGTATTTACTTACTGACAGAAGTGCCGGATTTACAAACATACCCAAACATTTAATAGTAGTGCCGATTAGTGAATGTTTGGTTTATACATGGTTATTGCCTCATATATCCTTGAGAATAAGGCTCAAGAGTCTCTACCGGGCTGCCGTTAACGGCCTGACTATGAAGGCGGACATTTCTTAGTTTTAAGCTGGAAATTCTGCCTTCGTATTTTTTTACGAAGGCACACATTTCAGCTTTTTTTATATGTCAAAGACGGCTTTAAACGAATGTGTTACTATAACATGCCATGAAGGTTAAGTCGGTGGTATGACAGAACGTATGAAGTCGTAAACAAAAGTTGGACAAGGTTTTTGATAAAAATGAAGAGGTGGAAAAAGGGATGAAGGAAATTAAAGAAAAAGTCATCGTATTGGATTTTGGTGGACAATACAATCAATTAATTGCTAGACGTATAAGAGATTTAGGCGTTTTCAGTGAGTTGGTCTCTCATAAACTAACAGCGGATGAAGTGAAAGCGATGAATCCAAAGGGTATTATTTTTTCTGGTGGACCAGGAAGTGTTTATGCAGATGGTGCACCGCGATGCGATGAAGCGATCTTTGATCTAGGTATTCCTGTCTTAGGGATTTGCTACGGTATGCAATTAATGACCCATCATTTTAAAGGATCTGTAGAAGCGGCTAATCACCGTGAGTATGGAAAAGCTAACATTCACATTGAAAACAAGTCTAAGTTGTTTGGACAGCTTCCAGACGAACAATCCGTGTGGATGAGCCATGGTGACCTTGTTAAAGCACCACCAGCAGGATTCCGTGTTGATGCCACAAACGTGTCATGCCCAGTGGCAGCCATGAGTGACGAAAGCCGCGGGCTATATGGTGTTCAATTCCATCCAGAAGTGCGAAACACGGAGCATGGCAATGAGATGCTGAAAAACTTTGTCTACGACATTTGTCAATGTGAAGGAAACTGGTCAATGGAGAACTTCATTGAGATGGAAGTGGAAAAAGTACGTGAGGCTGTTGGCGAGCGTAAAGTTCTCTGCGCATTAAGTGGGGGTGTCGATTCCTCTGTTGTAGCCGCCTTAATTCACAAGGCGATTGGTGACCAGTTAATCTGTATGTTTATCGACCATGGTCTTCTAAGGAAAAATGAAGCTGACAGTGTTATGGAGACTTTTGGCGAAGGCTTCGATATGAATGTGATTAAAATTGATGCGCAAGAGAGATTCCTATCAAAATTAGCTGGTGTCAAAGACCCTGAGCAAAAGAGAAAAATTATCGGCAACGAGTTTATCTATGTGTTTGAAGAAGAATCTGCTAAACTGACTGACGTTGATTTTCTCGCACAGGGCACGCTTTACACAGATATTATTGAGAGTGGAACGGATACGGCACAAACGATTAAATCTCACCATAATGTTGGTGGATTACCAGAAAACATGAAACTTGACTTGATCGAGCCGTTAAACACTTTGTTTAAAGATGAAGTGCGTGAAGTAGGAACTGAGTTAGGACTACCAGAGGAAATTGTATGGCGTCAACCATTCCCAGGACCAGGGCTCGGCATCCGTGTTCTTGGTGAGATTACGGAAGATAAGCTTGAAATTGTCCGTGAATCAGACGCGATTTTACGTGAAGAAATTAAAAAAGCCGGCCTTGACCGCGAGATTTGGCAATACTTCACGGCCCTTCCTGACATGCGAAGTGTGGGCGTCATGGGTGACGCAAGAACGTATGATTATACGGTAGGCATCCGAGCAGTCACATCCATCGATGGTATGACATCCGATTGGGCAAGAATCCCATACGATGTCCTCGAAATCATCTCAACGCGAATTGTAAACGAAGTGAAAGACGTCAACCGCGTCGTGTATGACATAACATCTAAGCCCCCTAGCACGATTGAGTGGGAATAAGAGAAAAGAGCTTGGAATCCTTATTTTTGAAGGGTTCTAAGCTTTTTATTATTCTGGAGGTTAATAATTTGAAAAATACCTCGATTTAATTTTATAAACCAATTTACCTGTTTACCTTGGTTGGTTTAATAGCGTCATTAGTGAAAGTAAAATAAGCGGATATTTTTCGGTTAGATGCAGGAGAGAGTTCATTTTGGGGAATATAAGAGGAATTTTTCCGATTATGTAAAGCAAAACGCCCCATTTCTCAGATTTTACGGGTCATTAGCGGAATCTCTCCGTCTATTTAAGCTAGTGTCATGGCTAATGACTATTTTAGAGGATTTTTTCCGTCTATGTCCCATATCGGATTATTAACCTGATCCCCCAACCGGCAATAGCGGCGTTTATGATCCGAGAAGCAGGAATCAACCCCATTGCACTTCTAAATACTATATGGGAGATGACGTCTCCTTTTCTACTAAGGATAGAGGGACATCGGCCAATCACTTGTTGAACGTCGCTTTAACTTGAAGATATGAGAGGGGCTCACGGGCCATCCGTCAATCACCAACTGATTTTATCTTTCCAGACTGTAGGAAATTAATTAACACCTGCTTATGTTTTTCGCCCGTCACCCTCAAGGTAAATGCGGATGCCGGGACGAATATAAGCATGATTTAACTATCATTGACGACCCTTCAAATCATTGACTTCATATTCTGGATACAGATAACGAAAATGATGACATAAAGGCCACTATATGTGCTGCAAAATCACCTTTGTTTTGTTTAAATAGAAAGAACACTTAATAAAAAGAAAAGCGATGATCACGAATGAACCTGCAATCCAACTTAAATTGACGATAGGCATATATTGAATGATGAGACCGCCTAATGCAGATCCCAACATCATACCGATATTCATTAATGCAGTATTAAAACTTAATACTGTTTCAGAGGCGTGTGGTTTTAGTGAAATCAAATAAAATTGCTTTGCTGGTGTTGTGGTCCACGCTGCCACACCCCAAATAGCCAATGTGATAAATACCCCTATCTGTGAGTATTGTGTAAATGTTAGGACAAATAAAGCGATAATATGAACGCATAAGCTTAGAGATATCGTGTGATTTGGTCCCCATTTGTCGACTGCGTAACCGCCAAAACGTGAGCCGATAAAAGCAAACGTGCCTAATATGAATAAAGCAACACTCGTCATCTCTATTGAAAAACTAGCAGCATGACTTAACAATGGGGAAATGTAGGCAAAAACCATCGTATAACCTAATATCCAAAAAATCGTCGTCATTAATCCCGTAAGGACCCGTTTGTCTTTAATAATTTGCAGCTGTTGTTTGAATGGCAGTGGTGGATTGGTTTTTATGTTAGGTAATAATTTATAAAGGGCTGCTAACAAAAAAACTGTACCGAGAGCAATAATAAGAAAAATGTAATGCCAATCTAAATAGCCAGCTAAAAATGTTCCAATCGGGACGCCAAGGACTAATGAAACAGTAAAACCGGTAATGACTGTTGCCATGGCACTCCCTCTTTTTTCGGGAACCGCGATGTGAGCGGCGTAATTGGTGGCAACGACAATGTACAATCCGCCACTCATGGCCATAACCACTCTTGATAACATGAGTAATGTATAACTGTAGCTAACAAATGCCATGAGATTACCTAAAATAAATATAAAAATAGCAGATAAAAGCACCTTTTTACGATCAAATTTAGCCGTTAGCATAACCCAAAATAATGCCCCGACGGCATAAAAGAGAGAATAGATAGCTATTAACTGACCAGCCAGTGAGATGGATATATTTAAATCAAAAGAAATCAGTTCCAAAATGCCAGACACCACGAACTCCGATGTTCCGGTTACAAATGCCCCTAAAGCTAATAGAATAATCGTTAAGTTATTTATTTTCTTGTTCAACTTTTACATCTCCTTCATATTTCAAAAGTTGCTTTAATTTTAAACGCTGTGATAACATGAGTAAAATTGATGTTTTTGATGGAGGAGATGAGTAATAACTCATGAGCTTTATTCGCTTTGAAATTGTCGCAACAGTGATCGAGTTAGGGAGCTTTACAGCAACCGCTGAAAAGTTAAATATGACGCAATCAGCAGTGAGCCATGCAGTTGCCAGTTTGGAATCTGAATGGGGTGTTTCGCTGTTAATTCGTGATCGTAAAAAAGGGATAACGTTAACAGACGTAGGGCAAAAAATTCTGCCACACATTAGGGAAGTACTGAAAAGAATGGAAGTCATTAACCAAGAAGTAGCCTTAGTGACAAACTTAGAAACGGGTATCATTCGTGTTGGGACGTTTGCAAGTGCATCTTCCTGCTTATTGCCTAAGTTGCTAGCGAAATTTCAGAAGAAACACCCTAACATAGAATTCAAATTTTTCGAAGGCACGTATGAAGAAATTACAGAATGGTTAAAGTCAGGTATTATCGACATTGGGTTTGTCGTAAAGGACGGCTCAACCCAAGATTTTGATGTAGTGCCACTCATAAAAGACGAAATGGTGGTAGCTTACCACCCAGATCATCGATTCCAACTGAAAGAAACAATAGATATGCATGAATTAATTGATGAGTCTTTTATTATGCCGACAGGGATGTATCAATCCCATGTAGAGGCATTGTTTAAAGAGGCAAACATCGAACCAACAATTCTGTTTGAAGTGCACGACTGTACAACTATTGCGAATATGGTTCAAGAAGGACTGGGCGTTACAATTGGTCCAGAACTATTTTTAAAGACTCAGCAAAATATAAAGGTGAGTAAGTTAACGATAAAAAACAGTCGTGAAGTAGCCCTTGCCTGTCAATCTATTGCCAATGCATCTCCAGCTGTAAAGGAATTTGTTACGACAGCTCAACATGTTTTTCAACAATATTAAATGGGTGGGCGGTAAGTTTTTTTCGAAAAAATGCTGGCAGTAGTGCCATTTATAACGATCCTTCTATATAAATAGTGGACTTGCGCTATTAACTGTATTACATTGTAATATCATGATTAACAAAGGTGTTATCCTCTGATAAGGCTTCTAAAAACGAATATTAACCTTATTATCGAAATTAATATTCGTTTTTTGCCTTGACAGTTGGCAAAGTCCTTGTTAGAATTTTGTGTATTAGTGTAACGGTAACAGGGTTAAATGATAGAAAGTGGATGGTCTAACAGGTGAACATGTTTCTCTATAAGGCATCCCTTTATCGAACCTGTTATACTAGTAGATTACTGAAATGATATTTATCTGTCATAAATTCGTATAATTTTGGGAATAGGGCCCTTAAGTTTCTACCGAGCTGCCGTAAATAGCTCGACTACGAATGATATGTTCGTTCACAGGGAAAGTTAGATAAACAGAGTTTTTCTGTCTATTTAGCTTGTGCTTGGGTAGGACATGTCGTTTAACTAGTGAAACTGATGTAAAGCTCTTGTTCCTCCTCGTAGGGATGGGAGCTTTTTGATTGGAAAGAAAACGGTTGTTTTTCTGGAGTCTGATCAGTGTATCTAGCAATTATAAAGAGACAGAAAAAATGTGAAATGGGGAGAGGTAAAAAGATGGATCGTTATTTTCGTTTTGATGAGTTAGGGACGAATTACCGCCGTGAGATGATTGGCGGTCTTACAACATTTTTAGCAATGGCTTATATTTTATTTGTCAATCCATCTATTCTTGCTGATGCAGGGATGGACGAAGGAGCCGTATACGTAGCGACAGCTCTTGCGGCAGCAATCGGTACGATTATTATGGGGGTACTAGCCCGTTACCCAATCGCTTTAGCGCCAGGGATGGGCCTTAACGCCTTTTTTACGTATACCGTTGTAATAGGCATGGGAATCCCTTGGGAAACGGCATTATTAGGTGTTTTTATTTCAGGTCTTGTATTTATTCTTATTACAGTAGTTGGTGTTCGGGAAATCGTTATTAACGCCATTCCAGCAGAATTAAAATATGCCGCTGGAGCAGGGATTGGATTGTTTATTGCCTTTATCGGTTTAAAAAATGCTGGTATTGTCGTTGGATCTGAATCCACATTAGTTGAACTAGGTCATTTAGGCGATCCGGCAACATTGTTAGCTATTTTCGGCATAGTTGTCACTGTCATATTCATTACATTAGGTATTAAAGGCGGTATTTTTTACGGGATGATTTTGACAGCAGTGGTAGGGATGATTTTTGGTACGGTACCATTGCCTAACCAAATAATAGGGTCTATTCCAAGTATTTCTCCGACGTTTGGAGCGATCTTCGCACCTTTTGGAGAAATGGCCTTTGGGGAAGTTTTCACCTTGCAATTATTCATTGTTATTTTGACATTCTTATTCGTAGACTTTTTTGATACGGCAGGAACGTTGTATGCGGTTGCCAACCAAGCAGGGTTTGTAAAGGATAATAAGCTACCACGGGCACAACGGGCGTTAATTGCGGATTCTTCGGCTACGTCTATCGGTGCTTTACTAGGAACATCAACGACAACTGCTTACATCGAATCGTCATCAGGTATTGCAGCTGGTGCTCGTTCAGGGTTTGCTTCAGTCGTAACAGGGTTATTATTCATCGTAGCACTCTTTTTCTCACCATTACTCGTTGTCGTCACGAACTCTGTGACAGCCCCTGCGTTAATCATTGTCGGGGTGCTTATGGCAGGCGCATTAGCAGATATTGATTGGAAAAAATTCGAAATTGCTGTGCCGTCCTTCTTCACAGTGTTGGCGATGCCGTTAACTTACAGTATTGCCACAGGGATTGCTCTAGGATTTATAATGTATCCGGTCACGATGGTATGTAAAGGACGGGCTAAAGACGTTCACCCGATTATGTACGGATTGTTTGTCATCTTTATTTTATATTTTGTTTTCCTTGGTGAATAATGTTCAATCATTCCCGCATCTCCCTAAACTATGAGGAGATGCGGGTTTTTTGTGTTTTTAAATGAAAACGAACTTTCAAAGGATTAGTATCTCAAAACACCCATACTATGTGGTGCACAACTTAGCCCATGTCCGTTATGAAGATTCATGGAAGTGCCCCCACCCTTATTGACGATCCCCACGTGATAGAATTGGCCAATAGACCCACTCCTTTATGCCTGTTTCTCTAGAATTTCACTCAATTATTAGTAGAAACATGTCTATTTCCTTATTTACCCAAAGGTAGATTTTCCTTAATATAAAGAAGATGTTTAATAGTGGTATTAATTTCTAGATAATAAGGTCATTTATTTGAAGAAAGACCTTACTATTAAATTAGAACGGCTATTAGCTTAAATGATAGATGATAACAGAAAGTAGGCGCCATAAATGATGAACATCAATCGCGATTTTCAACTAAAAGAATTGTTAACAGACGCCATCGAACAGATGATTCTCCCGTTAGAACAGGCTGGAAGTGACGACGGGAAAGGAGTGTTAGTGGCGCTACAGGATGTTTTTATTAGCGATCCACAGATAGTGACACAGTTATATCAGGCTTATCGACAAGGCGTGGGTTCATTGACGCTCTCGCATCATGGGGATGAGCTTGTCTACGAAAGAAAAGGGAACGACCATACGATGCGTTTCAAACAAGCATCTGTGTCCTTTAATAGTGAACACTATGCCTCGTATCTTGCAGTAACGTTAGAAATGGTGAGAGAGGTCTTGCCGTTAGGGTCTGTTGTCGAATTAGACCCTCTTTACTTTAAACCGAGCGAGAAAACAGATTCTCCCACGTTACTTGTCATCACAGGACGTTTTATTGCGCCAAAAGGGTATACGACGTACTTTCCTTATAAAGGTGTCGTCTATCCAGTCGGGGAAGTGAAAGCAAACGCCCATGTGCACTTCACAGCACCGTTGATCAAAAATGTGATTCAGCGAGGGTATAAAGATGACAGTGAATTAGCTTTTGAACTGATGATGAAGAGAGAATTAATTCTAGATAGAGGGATGACCTCCCTTGAATTTTCTCCTAAGGCAATGACACAGCTACAAACAGAATTGACTAAAAATTAATGCAAGGGTGAGGAACACGTGTTATATGATGCAAGTTTTTGTCAAAAGATTGTGCACGGATCAGGCTTTTCGAGTGGTGTTGTTGATAATTTAGCTAAAATACAACGAGCCATTGAGAAAAACTACTTAGATATGGATTTAGAGAATGCCTCCGTGCAAGAAGAGATGGAAGAGATTGTCGTCGAGATGATTAAGGAAATAGAGGCGCTTAAAACGTATGTATCGGGCGTTCATTTTAAATGAGTTATGGTGATGTGACATAAAACGAACCTTCAATCAGTGGAAATTTTCGTTCTTCACCCACTGATAAGGAACACAAGCTAACGTCTTCGCGTCCTGCGAAAAAGCTTGTGTGACCAACATCCTGTTGGCACGAGTCAATCAGGACTTTAGCGTCCGTTATCTCCCGCCTAAATAGATTTAACTCCGCAATCGATTTTCACGCGGAGTTTAAGGACGATTATTTGTGATAAAAGTGATGGGATGTCTTAACAAGAAAGGTGTTGTAAGATGTGGGAAATGGAAAAATTAAATTAGATACGATCCAATTAGCAATGATTCTTGATAATTTAAAAGCAAGCATGGAAGACTTTGAAAGTTATACGACGACATTTCGTACACAAACGCGGGATCAATTAGATGGTTTTCAATCTGATTTTGCAAGTAAAGCCAGTGAGCTCTTGACGAATATGCGCGATGATGTAAAGTCGGATTTACTCGACCAACTAACGAACTTACATGCATGTGGTGAAAGCATTTTAACAGGGATGAAAGAACAAGATGAGGCGCTAAGTCAGGCCATACAAGGTGGCAAGAGATGATACGTGATTTAAAGATTAATTACGGTATTTTAGATGATATTGTCGAGCAATTAAATGTTTATCATCAAGCGCTCCAAACGATGGAAACGTCCCTTCACCAGCTGAAAGTTTATATGAAAAGCAATGAAGGGGAAGCTATTGACGCGTGGGAAGAGAAGATAGCAGAGTCAGAGGACACAATAAGTGAGTATGCGGAGCAAGTGACAGACCTTCTCACGTTATTTGATGGTTATGTGACGGATACGACGGCTTATATCACGCCAGTGGCCAGGCAGGCGATGATGCGTGTTGACCGCAATGATATTTGGTTTAACTTATGCCAAATCGAGGGAGGCATTTCGCAACATACAATGAACGCTGTCTTTGCCACTCAGCGAACCCCATCCATTCTTAACCTTGGGGACCTATCACAGGAAGCCCGGGAAGCGAGCAGTCATAATAAAGCGAAATTAGAACTGATTCGTGATAAAATAAGAGAGACGAATCAGACGATGTCTAGTAAAATGGACAACCTTTGGGATCTGTACAACTCGAAAGTGAAACCATTTGAAAACACGGACGATGACTATAGTAAGAAAGCGAAAGACATTAAGAAGAAGTATACCTCCATGTGGGAAGCCATTGTGGAAAGCTTTAAAAAAACGCTAGTCGGGAGTGTCGACTTTATTAAAGGACTCGTAGCCGGTCTAGTAGATTTAGTAGAAGGCGTACTCGTATTAGTCGGTAATGGCCTTATCCTAGTTGTCTCAGACATCATACCTGACGAAATTGAACCTGCTTTTCTTAAAGACAAAGCAGACAGCATAAAAGACGGTTTTAAAGAAGTTACGAAGCAACTCCTCGAAGACCCATTTATTATCGTGGAATCAATCGGGCAGTCCATATCCGATACGTGGGAAGAAGAAGGCATCATGTATGCAAGCGGCTATATCGCAGCGGATGTGTTAGTGAGCCTCGCCGGAGGGAAGGCCCTTCAGTCGGGTAGCATCCTAGGTGATGTGAGTCGTACAGGGCGGACACTGGACAAACTAGGTGACACGACCCAAGCACTGGACAAAGCAGGGGATGTGGCGAAGCAGGTTGATAGGGTTGAGGATGTGGTTAAGGGGACGGGTAATAGTGTCAATTTTGGAAAGTATTCAACGAGTATAGACGATAAAGTAAAAGTAATTGATAAAGTGGATTTATCTGATTGGATAAGGGGTTCATTTACTGATAGTAATTATAGGACTGTGATTACTGAAGAAAATATTACTTTCTATAGAACTTATGGTGGTGGAGCAAAATCGAATGGTTCATTTGTAACTACTAGTCCAGCTGGTAATAGAATAAATGCGAAAATAGATACTGCTTTAGTTCCGGATTGGAAAAACACCAGAGAGTTTGAGGCAGTAATTGAAGTTCCAAAAGGAGAAATCCTAAATATAGGTAGAGTTGAAAAGCAATATACAAAAACAGGCGCTTTACTAAAAGGTGATGGTGACCAAATTCTTCTACCACAAGGGTGGCCATCCGAATGGATAAAAGATATAAGAAAAGTTCCGAGTAAATAGGAGGATTTTATGGATAAGAAAGAGCAATTAACTAGACAGGTTAAAACGGTAATAAATATTCTTGAAAAAGAATATTCTAACGAAATAAAAAAAGATATTTTTCAATTAATATATAAAAGATACAAGAACGCGCTGGAGATTATTGAGAATAATAAAGATTTAAATACAATAAATATTATTGGTGGCGTTAGAGCCTATATGGATAGTTATAATGACTATGAAAATCCCTTGTTAAAAGAATTGCACAAGGCAGAAAACTTACTAAAAGAGTTATTATAACATATTAGAAATTTACACCTAAACCTTGATTGGCTAATATAAAAAGCCTTTCACGGTTTTTTATTGGCAAATGTTACAAAATTAAAATTTATCACAGATAAGCGCCCGTAAAACTCCCACTGATTGAAGGTTCATTTTATATAACGGGAGGGTGAGTAATTGAACGTTGTTGGTTATCTACGAGTCTCGACACAAAGGCAAGTAACAAATGGATAAAGGTTGCACATCCACAATTATAACTGATAATATGTCGTAAATTTTAATTATGAGGATGCAAAAAGTGACTGAAACGTAAGACGGCGACTCCCGGAGGATTAAGCGCAGTCTGAAGATCCACTTTTGCGAGGGTTAACCGAGCAAAAGTTAGCTGAAGACAAGCCCTCGGGAAAGCGACCGTCTGGAGTGAAGATCACAGTCATTATTCGAATCTTCACATCTTAATTTGAATGATGACATTCATTCAATAATTATCTTATCTGTACAACTCGAAAGTGAAACCATTTGAAAACACGGACGATGACTATAGTAAGAAAGCGAAAGACATTAAGAAGAAGTATACCTCCATGTGGGAAGCCATTGTGGAAAGCTTTAAAAAAACGCTAGTCGGAAGTGTCGACTTTATTAAAGGACTCGTAGCCGGTCTAGTAGATTTAGTAGAAGGCGTACTCGTATTAGCCCGTAATGGCCTTATCCTAGTCATCTCAGACATCATACCTGACGACATTGAACCTGCTTTTCTTAAAGACAAAGCTGACAGTATAAAAGACGGTTTGACAGAAGTCACGAAGCAACTCCTCGAAGACCCGTTTATTATCGTGGAATCAATCGGGCAGTCCATATCCGATACGTGGGAAGAAGAAGGCATCATGTATGCAAGCGGCTATATAGCAGCGGATGTTTTAGTGAGCATCGCCGGAGGGAAGGCCCTTCAGTCGGGTAGCATCCTAGGTGATGTGAGTCGTACAGGGCGGACACTGGACAAACTAGGTGACACGACCCAAGCACTGGACAAAGCAGGGGATGTGGCGAAGCAGGTTGATAGGGTTGAGGATGTGGTTAAGGGTACAGTTCGTGTTTTAGATGACGGTACAGTGTGGGAAAACATAAAAATTACTCAACCACTTTATGATGGAACAAAGATACCAAAATCATTTGAATTAGTAGTTGATGGCGAAAAGTTCTGGGTACATCCTAATGGAACAAAACATATGGTCGAGTATATAACAAGAGATGCCACAACACATGGTATACCAATAAATAGTCAAACGTTATTATCGAGTTTCCAAACTTCTGTAAAAAATGCTGTTAAGTCAGGCATTAAATATGAAGAAATAATGAAAGTAGGTAATTGGGAATTAATATTTAGTAAACCTCGTGGGGACGGATTACTACCAGTTATAAAGCACGCTGTATATATGCCTTAAAAGGGGACATGATTATGTTAAAAGTAACAAAATATAAAGAAAGTGAGTCTGTAAATATTGAATATGATGTTTATACACCCATTAATATAGAATTTGGTAATTGGAATATATCAAAAGAACCAACAATATATTGGAGAACCGGGGATTTTAAGAAATCTTTAATTGAAATAGGAGTAGGGAAATATACAGGGAATATTCGCTCTATTACACTAACTCTGAGTGAGAACGTACACCATATGGAAACTTTGGACTGTAATATGAAAAATATAACTTTGATAAATGGCACACCTAATTTTCAGATTGAAGAATTTAATGATAAGACATATATAGATGAAAATGGGGAATTGAACGTTTATATAGGGAGGGATAAGGTATTCATCTCATTTTCAGAAAGTGAGACTGTTTCGGTTGTACAAAATGATAATGTGGGATTTGCTTTAGATGAAAACAACATGGTTTGTGGCGTAATAGTAAGTGGTATGTTAGAACCTGATATAAATATATTAGAAGAAGCACTGAAATGAACGCAAATAACCCAAATGTTTATTATAAGCTATCTTCTGAACACTTTTAATTCTTAACTCTATTAAAACTGCTTGGGGAACTTTTAGATGAGGAAAAGCAATTTATATTAAAATAACGCGAGATGTTAAAGAGAACGGTGGACTAATTAAGCCATCGTTTTTTAAATTCCCCTCTGATTGCTAGTCAAATTGCTATGATCCACAAGAACGACAGGATTCGTAACAAAGGAGGTTTATATGAAAAAGGATAAAGAAATATATCGACAATTAATCACAATATTAGAAAAAGAGGATGATAATGAAGCACAATTTATAATTAAACAATTAGAATCTAGTATAAAATCGATAGATGAGTTTATAGATGGCAAAGCCAGAAGAGATAATTTAGAACAACTATATGATCGATTAATTAATATTTATAAAAAAATAAATCATCCTCATATTGGTTTATCTGACTATTTTATATGGAAAGGTGACTATAATGAGCGTATGAGAGCTAATTAAAATTTAGATTCTGTAAAAATTATTAATCAATCAAGCAAGAATCAATAAAAATGTTCAAGAAATTTAGAGGAAATATTACTTGATTGTTTAACAAGCACTTGATACCTTCTAGGAATCAGGTTTTTTTAACTAAAGATTTTAGCCGTCATTAACAGTATTTTCCTTACAAAATCGAATCTGATTTTACATGGAACCTATAAGGAGTAAAATTATCCTAATCGATAAATAATGTGGAGTTGATACTGTAATGAATCAAATAGAAAATACAGTAATTCAACTATTATCTTTATTGAAACAATATAACAATGGTCAAATTTATCATCAAATAGATATACTAAAAGAGATTTTGGATGTTATAAATTCTAATGAAAGTGATGAATCAAAGAAGGAGAGAGTTAAGGGCTTAATAGATAATCTTTATCCTGTTAGAGGGGGATTAACTGATTTTCATATTTGGAATGAGGACGAGAAGGAAAGAATAAAGGTTAATAAATCTCTTAGCGAATTAAATGATAAATTGTGGTATCTAAGTAAAAATTAACGTAGCTTTTTTAGAAAGAAAAAATAGAATACCTAATTGTTAATTCATAACAAGCACTTGATACCTTCTAGGAATCAGGTGCTTTTTAACTGAAGATTTTAGTCATCATTCACAGTGCCTTCTTTCACAAAATCGAACCTGCTTTTCTTAAAGACAAAGCAGCCAGCATAAAAGACGGTTTGACAGAAGTTACGAAACAACTCCTCGAAGACCCGTTTATCATCGTGGAATCAATCGGGCAATCCATATCCGATACGTGGGAAGAAGAAGGCATCATGTATGCAAGCGGCTATATCGCAGCGGATGTGTTAGTGAGCCTCGCCGGAGGGAAGGCCCTTCAGTCGGGTAGCATCCTAGGTGATGTGAGTAGTACAGGGCGGACACTGGATAAAGGAAGTTAGAGCCATACCATCCAATAGGAGGGCTTATTATGCAGAGTGAGGAATTAAATAATGTTAGGGTTCAAACACAAAAGGTTATAGATTTAGTTAACAAAAAAAAGAAACAGAGAGACCATAAATTCTTGGATACATTATTAGGTAGGCTAAAAGAATTATTAAAGAGTACAACTGAAAGTAGCGATACTACTGGATTAGGCGAAAATTCCAGATTAAAAGGAGCTTTAAGGGCATACTTTGATACCGATATAACAGAAAGTTACGATGAACCGTTAGTAATTGAGTTAGATAAATTAGAAATCATGTTACATCAGATACCGAATTCAAAGTGATACTTTTTTATTACCTTGAGTGGCTCTATGAACTGCCAGCTGTCAAGTAGACAGTGGAAATAATAAAACGAATTAAGCGGCTTTAGCTGTATATTGCATAGGGCTAAGGTCGTTTTTGATATTATATGAATGTACTCACCATTGCTTTAGACACCTCTTCAAAAGTCTTGTAAATATTATACTTCAGTAAGCTCTAGTTCAATTAACGTATTTATAATTGGAATGAACATTGTACTCTTACTAAAGACGGTCGTATAATACTCGCTATTCGTTTAAAAAGCAGGGACACGAATAATATGTCGTAAATTTTAATTATGAGAATATAAAAAGTGACTGAAACGTAAGACAACGACTCCCGGAGGATTAAGCGCAGTCTGAAGATCCACTTTTGCGAGGGTTAACCGAGCAAAAGTTAGCTGAAGACAAGCCCTCGGGAAAGCGTCCGTCTGGAGTGAAGGTCACAGTCATGATTCGAATGTTGACAACTTATTTTGAATGAAGACATTCATTCAATAAGTAATAGCCGGTAGGAAAAAGCCCTGGCAGTGGGAGAAAACTCAGGTGATGTCAAAACTAACTTTGCATAATAACAACCCTCTGGAATTTCCAAATATTTTACTTTATCATAGAAGGGCAAGAAAAAGACTAGCTTGTTTTAATGTATGGACCCCATGGGGCCCATACATAAACTTTTGGCGTTTTAAACTGATCTAACAGTTTCTACTTAACATCAGATTCTTTTATAGAATTAATCAACTCTAATCAAATCCCATTGCTGGTGTAAATCTCCACGGTACATATTTTGCTGGATAAGGGCGCCGTCTGCTGATGAGGAGTTAGCAACCTCCACTGCCTTATTACTGTTCACATTAAGAATACTCCAGTAACCATTGCTGAGCTTGATTAATCTGAACTGTTGGGCACTATTTTGAAAATCAGTCATTAACTGAATGGCTTCTCCATTATTGCTTGTGCCATTACGTACATCCATCACTTTGTTATCAGACGAGCTAACACTTTGCAGCCTGTAATAATTAGTATATTCGCCCATATCATCCAGGACCCATTGTTGTGCTGTAGCCCCATTATCGGCCCATTGTTGGAGCTGAAGGTGGCTAGTATTTTCTCCTCCAGGTACGTCAATCATTTTCCCCGATGCACGATTTTGTAGTTTATAGGTGGAGCCAGAATGAACGCCATTCCATACCCCGTTCCAAGGATAGAGCTGTGCGCGTTCGTAATACCAATCAAAGAGAAAACGTGCCATACCATCACGTTCCGCATCACCGTCGTATTTTAGGCCGGCAGTCGGATCTGCAAATGAGCTTCTCGGACCAGGTTCCAGTATGAAACCATTCATATGAACAGCGATACTGACATTTCCTGCATCTGTAAAAATAGCTTTTGTATTCTTCCCGAATCCTTCATTCGTTCCATCGAATAAACGCCAATATTCAGGGTCTCCTGGTAACCATTTATACCATGTAGTCTCCGTTATATTAATAGGATAGTGATCTGCGCATGGTTTAATATTTGTATCCCATTGTTGTTGTAAAGTTGAGTAATCATCATTAGCACCATACCCAGGGTACCAATGAACGGCATAGCCAGTATTATTTAATGGATCTGTCAGTGGGTTGGAAGCACATAATTGATAGTATTGATCCCAACCAAGTCCAGCAGCCCAAATAACGTTATCTGCACCTTGGTTTCTAATTGTAGAAATAATAGAGTTTTGGAAATCTACGAGAGCATCCCAGTGAGCTTCAAAATCTGGATCTGACGGATGCCCACCCCATTTCCCATTTGCATATGAAAGAACTGGTTCATTAACAATTTCAAACATAACATGGTCTGCACTTTTTAAGGATGGGTGTGAGGCAAGATATTCCCAAATTTCATTAAACTTATCAAGGTTTGATTGCGTTGTCGCCTTATCATCAAGAATCGTGAAATCAAGGCCGAGTGTAACATATAACCCTTTTGTCTTTGCATATTCAACATATGGAATAATCACATTTTCAGTCACTTTTTGTAACCCTTCAAAATTGTATGTCCCGGCTGCCACATCCCCCATATCTTCTCGGTCGATGAACAACCGCACTTGATTCATATACCAGCCATGATCATTTCCATATTTAGGAGATGTGTCCGTAAAAGTATCACTAATATCTTTCAAGTACTCTAAATTTGCCGCGTGCCGATTACCGCCATTTCTATCCAAATAGTAATTACTGCTTTGGTATGTCCAATAAGAACCTGAAGGCTGATGCCAACCACTTAATACAACTGGTTGTCCATCACTGTTCACTAATTGATTGCCATCCACATGAAGCTTACTCATTGGCATATCCGTCCAAGCATATGCTTGGTTACTGCTTAACAAAGCAGGGAACACCAACATCATCACTAACAGAATCTTGACTGCCAAACCAACTTTTCTCATACTAAACCCTCTCCCTTTTTTGAATTCTATGTTTAATTCATGAAGTACAATAAGTGGCATTTTTTTTGCGATTACATTTTTGTATGCTATCTTTATATGAAAGCGATTACATTGTTGAGGAGTATAAAAGAAGTCTCATCTGAGGGTATCTATGTGTGTGTTATTAAATAAAAAGTCATTTTAAAAATCTAATAAACTTTTAATATCTAGAGAATCAACTAAATAAGGCGATTTTGAGAAGACATTGTCTAAAAGTAAACCATATCTGCTCACCTGCAGGTTTTGTCCTAATTTTGACAAAAAGGCAAGAGAAAGGCCACTATTAGCCATCTTTGTCTGTTATTTTTTGATATAATATAAATTATTATAACCTAAGGGAGAATTAATTCCATATTTTTTCTCAAAAAAAGAAAAAAGACCCAATTACTTTTTGGATATATGGGAAAAATGAAAGTCTCCCTTTATGAGTCGATTTCATAAATCATGGTTATATTGTTTTTTTCGAACGATATGACTCATTTTTACTACAGAGGGACACTTTCCGTTGGGCTTATCTTCAACTCATTCTGCCTTTACAAAGCTCAGTCAGAATGGATTTTCAGATTTGCTCCTTCCCACAGGAGTCGCCGACTAACAGGCAATAAGTTTTATTTAATAGGCGGCTGATAAAACGATCCTTCAATCAGGGGGCGTCGTTCTTCTCCCATTGATAAGGAACACAAGCTAACGTCTTCGCGTCCTGCGGAAACGCTTGTGTGACAACCATCCTGTTGGCCCGAGTCAATCAGTACATGAGCGTCCGTTATCTCCCGCCTATACAGATTTAGCTCTACCCTCTATTTCGACGCGGACGTTTAAAGGACGCTAATCTGAGATATAACGTCCCGTAAAAATCCGAAAGAAAGTGACATCACGTTGTTAGACATTGAAGCCTAAAGTAATGTCATTTCCAAAAAAATGACATTATAGACTAGTTAAAAGGGGTGAAACGGTAGTTTGGCTGAGAAAAAAAAGAAATTTTACGTTGAAGAAAATGAAACGATTAATGACTGTTTAAAGAGAATGAATGTTGAAGGGTATATGCCAGTTCGCCGTATGGAAGAGCCAGTATTGAAAGAAGTAAAGCATGGGGGAAAAACGGATGTGGAAGTGTCCCATCAAAGGATTGTATTTGAAGGCAAATTAATGGACTAATTGGAAACCATGTGCGGATCACATAAGATTTAGGTGCCTTGAATGTGTCTCTCAAGTGTAAAACAATATAGTAGCTACAGTGAAAAGCCTCTCGGTTGCTTAAGTAATTGAGAGGCTTTGTGGTATAAAATCTAGGTATTCATAAGGAGATTACACTAACAATTCTTTTATTAAAAAGAAATAAGCAAGGGTAACCGTTACTAAAGCGACCAAGAGGCCAAGCAAAGGAGAAAATGCTGCCCAGCCAGTCATAAAGCCGATAGAAAAGACTGAGGGCAGGCTCATCCAAGCGATTGCACGTTTGATAGCTAGGTCTGTATCAGTATTTTTTTCAAACCGGTATAATTTAAAAAATGTATGGGTCGTTAAATCAGTCCAGCTTGAACGGACAAAATGGATAAGAGAGATTGTGCAGATAGGTAATAATATCCATTTGATCCAAAATGGTGCTAATACAGCAGCAAACATAAAGACTATAGTCAACTGAATGGCTGTAAATAACTTTGATTTGTTTCGCAGCATATACTTAATCACGATTTCACTCATCACGTGACTTGGTGTGCGAGCAGAATAAATGATGTCTGAATCAGGAAATAAAATGCGTGGCTTTTTATGACTTTTAAACCGCTTTGGCATTTTATAGCCTTGCACAGCAATAAAGATAGCAGACAGCTTTAATTTTTCACCTTGCTCTCTGACACAATCATCAAAAAAGTGCCATGTGGCATTTAATCGCCATTTAACAAGGGCATAGAGGCTCATGATAAGAATGAGAATAATAACGAATCTTATGACTGAACTAGAAAATAAAGCCCCATTAAATATAGCTAGACTGATGATCGTCAGGAGCATATTAACGAAAAACAATGGCCAACCGCTATATGTTAAAGACACCCATTGTTTTGCAAGATGGTAGATCATACGAAATACGATGACAAAGAGAAGAAATGTGGCGATACGTTCATATGATACATCATCATAATTAAGCCATAAAGGTAATAGGCCCCCCGCAATAACTAAAATGATCAGTATGTTTCTAATAAAAGAATAAATGATACCTCCCTTCATAATAGCTCGGAGATACGAAGGATGTTGGCGTAAAAAAAGCACATCAGCATCACGGATAAATAATCTTGTTGTTCCTTTTAAACTGATTATAAAGAAAATAAACCATGTAAACGTGAGTGGATAATGATTTGGCCAATCAGCCTCACCAATCCATAAAGCGTAGTATTGATAGCTGAAGATAATAAGCGCAGGAATAAGGATATACAGCCAAATAACCCAATCTACTGCCGATTTCCAGACAGAATAATGATAGGACCATTCACTTTTTAATCGCCTTACCATGATGTTCATGATGTTATCTCCATTAATTCATAGAAGCAGTCTAACAGTGAACCTTCCACACCACTTTGCTTACGAACATCTTCGAGTGTGCCATGAGAGATCATTTCCCCATGATTAATAAGGAGAAATCGGTCACAAATACGTTCGGCTGTATCAAGGACATGGGTGGACATTAGAATGGCAGCCCCTCGTTTACGCTCCTGCTCAAAAATCATTAATAAATCTTTTATCGCCTTAGGATCAAGCCCGATAAAAGGCTCATCAACAATATATAACTCTGGCTTAATTAGAATGGCAATAATGATCATAAGTTTTTGCTGCATGCCTTTAGAAAATGATGTAGGAAAGTGATGTTTATTTTCTTTAAGCCGAAAAAGTGTGAGTAGTTCTTCTGCTTGTTGATAATAATCGCTATCCTCAATAGCGTTTATCGCTTTAGCCATTTCAATATGTTCCCATAGTGTCAATTCCTCGTAATAGACAGGGTGTTCAGGAATGTAAGCATAACGGTGTTTTTCTGGTCGAGATACGGTACCTACGACATGCGGGAGCAGATCAAGAATTGACTTAATGATCGTACTTTTCCCAGCGCCATTTGGTCCTATAAGCCCAACGAGCTCACCAGCCTTAACGTTAAAATGGATATCGTGAATAATGACGTTATGTTGACTATAGCCTGCTTTTTTGATTTCCACATTTAATGCTTCCATATGCATCACCTTTGTTTGATAGATAATTGTGTTACGAACGCCATTTAATAGAGGTTTCATTTTTATCCCACTCTGAAGGGTAAAACCCTCACCTGAAAACTTAAGAAGATCGAAAAGTTAAGGTGGGGGATAAACTGCCCCTAAAGGTCCGATAAGTTAAACTAACAATCAGTGGGGATGAAGGAAAACTTCCACTGATTGAAGCTTAGCTTTATCTCTCATTCACCCAGAGATGATGTAACCGGTTAACATTGAAATCAGAGAGAAGCTAGTTTAATTTTAAAAGCAGCGTGACTTGCCATTAAGAGTTTTATGAGGAATGAGAATAAGGGTATATGAAGCGATTTTCACATATGTCTTCCTTAGAAAAACACGATATCTCAATAAATTCCGAACATTAAACGTTTAATGAGTTAAAATGTTCGAAAATAGTTGACGTTACTAGGGCTGAATTGTTATGATATAAGTGCAAATTAATGACGTTACCTCATATAAAGTCGGGGATATGGCCCGAAAGTTTCTACCTGTTGACCATAAATCAATAGACTATGAGGGAAATGGACACATATGTACACGATGAGAGGACAATTGATTGCCCTCTGCCTTTTATTTGTGCGATCATCTGACAATGTACGTGTCTTATTGTCCCTCTATTAAGGATGATAAGGCACGTTTTTTCTATTTATTAAGCACTATTAGTCTCACGAACCTATACACGTTATCTAATCTTATAATAGAAGCAATGTCAAGGAGGATAAACATGTCATTAAAAGTAGGCGTCATCATGGGGTCCACATCAGACTGGGAAACAATGAAACACACAGCTGATACATTAAAGGAGTTGGGAGTGCCCTTTGAAACAAAAGTCGTATCGGCACATCGTACTCCCGATTTAATGTTTGATTATGCAGAAACAGCGAGAGGGCGAGGATTGCATGTGATCATTGCAGGTGCAGGTGGGGCAGCTCACCTTCCTGGTATGGTAGCTGCAAAAACCACGCTTCCGGTTATCGGAGTACCAGTCCAATCTAAAGCATTAGACGGCATGGATTCGTTATTATCTATCGTTCAAATGCCTGCCGGCGTCCCTGTTGCTACAGTTGCCATTGGGAAAGCAGGTGCGATCAATGCAGCACTCCTCGCCGCGCAACAACTCTCAGTTCATGAACCGGCGATAGCAGAGCGTCTACAAGCCCGACGTGATAAAAAACGGGAAGAGATTATGCAAGAAGGAGAGTTGACATGATGAGCGAATGGATGGCACCAGGAAAGACAATCGGTATTCTGGGCGGGGGCCAGCTTGGTCGAATGATGGCCTTGTCTGCGAGAGAGATGGGGTATAGGATTGCGGTGTTGGAGCCAACTCCCGATTCCCCATGTGGTCAAGTAGCAGACCATCAAGTGAACACAGCCTATAACGATTTAAAAGGTGCAGAAAAATTGGCGCAGTTATGCGACGTTCTGACGTATGAATTTGAAAATATTGATTCAGAAACGGCCACATGGTTAGAACAACAAATGTATTTGCCACAAGGCAGTGACCTCCTTGCCATTACGCAAGATCGTAGCCATGAAAAGCAGGCGATCCGCTCGTTTCATGTCCCTGTCGTCCCTTACCAAGAGGTGGTCACAGCTAACGATTTGCAGAAGGCTGTAGAACTGTTAGGATTACCAGCTGTATTGAAGACGACGCGCGGTGGTTACGATGGCAAAGGTCAATATGTCATAAAGACGATAGAGGAATTACCCCATGCATGGAATGACTTAAAAGGAAAAGGACCGTTCGTGTTAGAAGCGTGGATTCCTTTCCAAAAAGAGATATCCGTTATTGTGAATAGAAATGCGAAGGGTGAAACAGCTACGTTTCCAGTAGCTGAGAATTGTCACGTCAATAATATTCTTCACCAATCGATCGTGCCGGCAAGAATATCAACTTCCGTACATGATAAAGCAGTCAAACTAGCGACACATCTGGCAGAATCATTTAATCTTATCGGCACGTTAGCGGTAGAAATGTTCGTCACTGCTGACGACGATCTTTATGTAAACGAGTTGGCACCACGGCCTCATAACTCAGGACATTACACGATGAACGCCTGTGAGACATCGCAATTTGCTCAGCACATTCGAGCGGTATGCGGTTGGTCGCTTGGTAGAACCGATTTACTTAAACCTGCTGTCATGGTTAACATATTAGGTGAGCATATGTCAGAAGTCATGGCTAACCTAGATAAGCTGCCGCAAGGTCACCTACATCTTTACGGAAAAGCAGAAGCCCGTACAGGTCGAAAAATGGGACACATCACCTTTTTAACAGATGATGTAGAAGCGACTCTCAAAGCAATTCATGACACTAACATTTGGAAAATAGACCACAAACATTAGGAGGCACAACAGATGATTGAACGCTATACACGCCCAGAAATGGGTGCAATTTGGACAGAGCAAAACCGATTCCAGGCTTGGTTAGAAGTAGAAATACTCGCTTGTGAGGCATGGGCAGAATTAGGTGACATTCCGAAAGAGGACGTGAAAAAAATACGTGAAAAGGCCTCATTCGATGTGGCGCGCATTCATGAAATTGAAGAACAAACACGGCACGATGTGGTCGCCTTCACCCGGGCGGTTTCTGAGACCCTTGGTGACGAACGTAAATGGGTGCATTACGGTCTAACGTCTACAGATGTGGTAGATACAGCCTTATCCTATTTACTGAAACAAGCGAACGACATTATAGAAAAAGATATTCTCGCCTTTATTGATATTCTTAAACATAAAGCGATCGAACATAAAACAACGGTGATGATGGGACGTACACACGGCGTACATGCAGAACCGACCACATTTGGTCTAAAGCTTGCCCTTTGGTATGAAGAGATGAAGCGTAACCTTGAACGCTTCCGCCATGCAGCTGAAACAGTCAGAGTAGGGAAGCTTTCTGGTGCAGTAGGGACGTACGCTAATATTGATCCATCAGTAGAAAAGTATGTGTGTGAAGGGCTTGGCCTTGAAGCTTCTCCAATCTCTACACAAACGTTACAGCGTGATCGTCACGCCCATTATGTGGCGACACTGTCACTTATCGCCTCGTCTATTGAAAAAATGGCGGTTGAAATTCGCGGTCTGCAAAAAAGTGAAACACGGGAAGTAGAAGAATTTTTTGCAAAAGGACAAAAAGGATCGTCAGCAATGCCCCATAAACGAAATCCGATTGGCTCTGAAAATATGACAGGATTAGCACGGGTTTTACGCGGACATGTGGTGACAGCCTACGAAAATATTGCGCTATGGCATGAACGGGACATTTCTCACTCCTCTGCAGAGCGTGTCATTTTACCTGATGCGACGATTGCATTGAATTATATGCTTAACCGATTCGGCAATATCGTGAAAAACTTAACGGTGTTCCCTGAGAATATGAAGCGGAATATGACGCGGACATATGGCCTGATTTATTCTCAGCGTGTCCTGTTATCTCTTATTGATAAAGGGATGGCAAGGGAAGCAGCTTATGACCTCGTCCAGCCTAAAGCGATGGAAGCGTGGGAAAAAGGGATCCAATTTCGTCAGCTAGTGGAAGAGGATGAGCATATTACAAACCAGCTTTCTTCAGAGGAACTTGATGATTGTTTTGATTATAAACACCACCTAAAGCATGTTGACACGATTTTTGAACGTCTTGGCTTAACGAATTAACACGGGGTGACAGGTAAGAAGAGGAGCGGTGACATACTCCTCTCAAATACAAAAGTCCCAATATTCAGAACTAACTATACTGGAGGCGGCATCGGTGGAAAAAAAAGCGTGCTTGTATGAAGGGAAAGCGAAACAGATTTATAAGACGGATAAAGATGATGTGTTATGGATTAGTTATAAGGATGACGCCACAGCTTTTAACGGAGAAAAAAAAGAGACACTTCGGGGCAAAGGGCGTCTCAATAACGAAATTAGTTCACTCATTTTTTCCCAATTGGCTCGTCAAGGAGTGAAAAGTCACTTCATTGAAAGGCTCTCTGAAACGGAACAGCTCGTGCGAAAAGTCTCCATTATTCCAGTGGAAGTGGTCGTACGTAATGTGGCTGCGGGAAGTTTAGTGAAACGTCTCGGTTTTTCACGGGGGCAGCAATTTAGTGAACCGATTGTAGAATTTTATTACAAAGATGATGAGCTAGGTGACCCTCTTATGAATGACGCTCATATTAAAGCGATGGGTTTAGCCTCAGAAAATGATGTACAACTTATGAAAGAAAAGGCCTTGGCTGTCAATGATCACTTAATCACCATGTTTGAGAAGATCGGCGTGCAACTGATCGATTTCAAATTGGAATTTGGCAAAGATTCAGCAGGTCAGGTTCTCCTCGCTGATGAGATCTCTCCAGATACATGTCGTCTCTGGGATAAACAAACGGGTGAATCATTGGATAAAGATTTATTTCGCTTTCAACAAGGGGATTTACAAGAAGGCTATGAAACGATTTTGACGAGACTAGGAGGACAAGCATAATGACATACGATGTGAAGGTTTACGTGACATTAAAAGAAGGGGTCCTAGATCCACAAGGGTCAGCCGTGAAAAATTCACTCCATCACTTAGGTTTTGAAGGAGTTAGCGATGTGAGAATTGGAAAAGTGATGACGCTTCGTTTGGAGGCGACAGAAGATACGCTTCATGATTACGTCAAACAAATGTGTGACAAACTTCTCGCTAACCCAGTTATAGAAGACTATACGTATGAGGCAGAGGAGGTCGTCTCTTCATGAAGTTCGCAGTCATTGTCTTCCCTGGGTCAAATTGTGATTTAGACATGTTTCATGCCATAAAGGATGAATTAGGAGAGGACGTCGCGTATGTTTGGCACGATGAAACAAATCTTGACGGCTTTGATGCCATTCTACTTCCAGGCGGCTTCTCATACGGTGATTACTTGCGTTCAGGGGCGATTGCAAGATTTTCGCCAATCATGAAAGTAGTAGAAGAAAAAGCAGCAGCAGGAGTGCCTATACTAGGGGTATGTAACGGCTTCCAAGTCCTCCTTGAAGCAGGTCTACTTCCTGGTGCTATGCGCCGGAATGCTAAGTTATCCTTTATTTGCAAGCAAACGCGCCTTCAAATTACAAACAAAACGTCACTCTTTACAAATAGTTATCACGACACAGATACGATTACGATTCCAGTCGCTCACGGGGAAGGCAACTACTATTGTGATGACGACACATTGGTCTCACTGAAAGCCAATAACCAAATTGTATTCACTTATGAAGAAGACGTGAACGGTTCTGTGGCTAATATCGCAGGCATCATGAATGAGCAGGGAAATGTATTAGGGATGATGCCACATCCTGAGCGGGCTGTTGATGCGCTATTAGGTTCAGCAGACGGTTTAAAGCTTTTTCAATCGATTGTCAAGCATTGGAGGGAACAGCATGCCATTACGTCATGAGCCGTCACCAGCACGGATTAAAGAGGAAAAAATCTACAAAGAGATGGGTGTCAGTGATTCAGAATTTCACATGATCGAAGAGATTCTTGGCAGACAACCAAACTATACGGAACTCGGTCTTTTTTCAGTCATGTGGTCTGAGCATTGTAGCTACAAAAACTCGAAAGTGCTCTTAAAGAAATTCCCTACAGACGGTGAAAAAGTCTTGCAAGGCCCTGGAGAAGGGGCAGGGATTATCGATATTGGTGATGGGCAAGCAGTCGTCTTCAAAATCGAAAGTCATAATCACCCATCAGCTGTGGAGCCATATGAAGGGGCCGCAACTGGTGTAGGCGGCATCATCCGTGACATTTTTTCAATGGGAGCGCGGCCTGTCGCCCTATTAAACTCCCTTCGATTTGGCGAGTTGAACAACCCGCGTGTGAAATATTTATTTGAAGGGGTCGTGTCTGGGATCGCAGGATACGGTAACTGTATTGGCATTCCGACGGTAGGTGGTGAAGTGCAATTCGATCCTTGCTATGAAGGGAATCCTTTAGTTAACGCCATGTGTGTTGGGCTCATCGATCATCAAGATATCCAAAAAGGGCAGGCGAAAGGAACAGGAAATCCCGTTCTCTATGTGGGAGCTAGTACAGGACGCGATGGGATTCATGGTGCTACATTTGCGTCAGAAGAATTAAGTGAAGCGTCAGAATCGAAACGACCATCAGTGCAAGTCGGTGACCCGTTCATGGAAAAATTACTTGTTGAGGCGTGTTTAGAAGCGACGAAGCACCCGAAACTAGTGGGTATTCAAGATATGGGAGCTGCTGGTCTTACATCGTCATCAGCGGAAATGGCCAGTAAAGCTGGATCAGGTATCACGATGAACTTAGATGAAGTGCCACAACGTGAAAAAGCGATGACACCTTATGAAATGATGTTGTCTGAATCACAGGAACGGATGCTTCTCGTCGTTGAAAAAGGCAGTGAACAAGAGTTTATCACCCTATTTGAAAAATGGGGACTTCTCGCTAAAGTAGTAGGGGAAGTGACGGATAATCAGCGCCTAACATTACTTCACGATGGTGAAGTGATGGCAGACGTGCCCGTTGATGCGTTAGCTGAAGAAGCACCTGTTTACCATCAACCATCTAAAGAACCAGCTTATTTCAGCCAGTTTCAACAGCAACAGTCTTATAAACCGACTGTGACAGACTATGCCGAAACATTAAAGCAGCTTTTACAGCAGCCGACGATTGCCAGTAAAGAATGGGTTTATGAACAGTACGATTACATGGTAAGAACAAATACAGTGGTGGCCCCAGGATCAGATGCAGCTGTCATTCGTATCCGTGGGACAGAAAAGGCGCTTGCGATGACGACCGATTGTAATTCTCGCTTCATCTATCTTGATCCTTATGAAGGTGGGAAATTAGCCGTGGCGGAAGCAGCGAGAAACCTCGTTTGTTCTGGTGCAGAACCTTTAGGTGTCACAGATTGTCTAAATTATGGTAGCCCAGAAAAACCAGAGATTTTCTGGCAACTGGAGCGTTCCACTGACGGACTAAGCGAAGCGTGTGAGACGTTAGAAACACCGGTTATTGGTGGGAATGTTTCCTTATATAATGAGACAGCAAAAGGGGCGATTTACCCGACCCCTGTCATCGGTATGGTCGGACTCGTCCATCACCTCGATCACATCACAAAGCAATCATTTAGACAAGCTGGTGATACGATTTACCTCCTTGGTGAAACAACAGCTGAATTCTGCGGCAGTGAACTGCAAAAGCTGACAGAAGGAGATATTTTCGGACCTGCGCCAGCCATTGATTTAGCAACGGAAAAACACCGTCAGAACGCTGTATTAACAGCGATTCAGTCCGGCACTGTCCAATCAGCGCATGATTTATCCGAGGGCGGCTTTCTCGTTGCATTAGCAGAAAAGGCGTTTGGAACGCCGTTCGGTGCTGACGTGACGATCCCGGACGCCGATGTGCTCTCAGCGTTTTTTAGTGAAGCACCATCGCGCTATATTTTAACAGTCAAGAAAGAAAATCAAGAACGATTCGAGAAACTTGTGCCAGACGCAAAAGCAATTGGAACTGTGACAGAAACACCGGTGCTTCACGTGGCCGGGAAGCAGGGGGAAACCCTAATCAACGAAAGCGTCGCACCATTGGAGGACGCTTGGAGAGGTGCCATTTCATGCTACCTGAAATAAAAGGATTAAACGAAGAGTGCGGGGTATTCGGTGTATGGGGTCATGAAGACGCTTCTCATATTACGTATTATGGGTTGCATAGTTTGCAGCACCGGGGACAAGAAGGAGCAGGAATTGTCGTCACGGACCGCAACAAACTGAAGATCCATAAAGGAATGGGACTCGTAAACGACGTTTTTAACGAGGATATTCTCAACAATATGCAAGGAACGGGTGCCATTGGCCACGTGCGATATACGACAGCAGGCGGCAGTGACTTTATTAACTGCCAACCGCTGCAGTTCAATTCTCAGACAGGAAGCTTGGCCATTGCTCATAATGGGAATCTCGTCAACGCCACTGCGTTAAAGCGGCAGTTAGAGTATCAAGGGAGCATTTTTCAAACGACGTCAGATACAGAAGTTATTGCCCATTTAATTAAACGAAGCGGCTATCCAGATATCCGTGATTCTGTGAAAAATGCGTTAACGATGGTTAAGGGGGCCTATGCCCTTGCCATTCTTGTGGAAGACTTTATGATGGTAGCGCTCGACCCGAACGGACTGCGCCCATTATCCATTGGGAAGCTTGGAGACGGCTACGTCGTCTCGTCTGAAACATGTGCCTTCGATATTGTCGGTGCCACATTTTTAAGAGAAGTACAGCCAGGTGAATTGATCTTAATCAATGATGAAGGTCTTCACATTGAAACGTTCTCACCCTCAACGAAGCGTACGATATGTTCCATGGAATATGTGTACTTTGCACGCCCTGACAGCAACGTAGAAGAGATTAACGTGCATGCAGCTCGGAAAAATCTTGGCAAACAGTTAGCCATAGAAGCAGGTATTGATGCGGATGTGGTCACAGGGGTCCCAGACTCAAGCATTTCGGCCGCCATCGGTTTCGCAGAAGAGTCGGGGATTCCGTATGAGCTCGGTCTCATAAAAAACCGTTACGTGGGTCGGACCTTTATCCAGCCTTCACAATCGTTGCGGGAACAGGGTGTGAAAATGAAGCTTTCTGCTGTTCGAGGTGTTGTTGAAGGAAAGCGCGTCGTCATGATCGATGACTCGATCGTTCGCGGGACGACTGCAAGGAGAATTGTGAAACTTTTAAGGGAAGCTGGTGCGAAGGAAGTGCACGTCCGTATCAGTTCACCGCCGATCATTAACCCTTGTTATTATGGGATCGATACGTCCACTAAAGGGGAATTAATCGCTGCTGAAAAATCAATTGAAGAAATTCGTGAAGAAATGGGTGCTGATTCATTAGCTTATTTAAGTGTTGATGGTTTAATGAGTGGGATCGGCCGCCCTGACACGATGGAAAATTGCGGACAATGTCTCGCCTGTTTCACAGGCACGTATCCGACAGAGATTTATCCAGCGACAGACCATCCATACGATAAAGTGTTAGGGGGAAAATAACGTGTCTAAAGCGTATGAATCGGCAGGTGTGAACATCGAAGCAGGCTATGAAGGTGTCCGCCGTATGAAAAAACATGTGGCGTCTACCATGCGTCCTGAAGTGCTAGGTGGTCTCGGAGGTTTTGGCGGTTTATTTGATTTATCACAGTTGAACTTGAAAGAACCAGTCCTCGTCTCAGGTACCGACGGCGTCGGGACGAAGCTCATCATTGCTCAAGAAACGAACCGACATGATACCATTGGCATCGATGCTGTTGCTATGTGTGTCAATGATATTGTCGTTCAAGGAGCCTCACCGTTATTTTTTCTTGATTACTTGGCGCTTGGGAAGAATGATCCAGCACAGGTGGAACAGATTGTCGCTGGTGTAGCGGAAGGCTGTCGCCAGTCAGGGTGCGCTCTTATCGGCGGAGAGACGGCGGAGATGCCTGGACTTTATGCAGAAAACGATTATGATGTGGCTGGATTTGTCGTAGGGGCTGCCGAGAAGACTCAGCTCTGGGGGCCAGCTCGGGTCAGTGAAGGGGATGTCTTGATCGGATTGGCGTCAAGTGGGGTGCATAGTAACGGTTTCTCACTCGTAAGAAAAATCGTGAAAGATGCCGGTCTCACATGGCAAAGTCCTGCACCTAAACAGTTGGATGCACACACGTTAGGGGATGTATTTTTAACGCCAACTCGTATTTATGTGAAGGCGCTACAACCTTTTATAGGAAGGGACGACGTACAGGCCGCTGCTCATATAACAGGGGGCGGACTTGTGGAAAACGTTCCCCGAATGCTTCCAGAAGGTGTGGGTGCCGTCATTAACCTTGATGCGTGGCAAGTACCACCTGTTTTCACGTGGTTAAAGGAGCAAGGAGGTCTCACAGTCGATGACATGCTTGAAACATTTAATATGGGAGTAGGACTTGTCTTAGCTGTGAAGCCGGATAATGCGCCAAAAGTATTGCACCAGTTACATGAGCAAGGTGAACAAGCATGTGAAATAGGGCGTCTTACAGCTGGGGAAGGGCTCACGTTTGAAGGAGCATTGAAGCTATGACGAAGATCGCTGTGTTTGCTTCAGGAAGCGGTAGTAATTTTCAAGCGATGATCGATGCGGTTGAGGCAGGGAACTTGACCGCTGAGATTGCCTTACTCGTATGTGACAAGCCTGGGGCTTATGCTGAAAAACGGGCAGAGGAAGCGGCTATTCCTATTTTTTCTTTCTCTCCGAAGACATACAGCGGAAAAGCCGCCTTTGAACAAGCGATTCTCACTGAATTGCAACGCCATGGGGTGGAGTGGGTCGTCCTGGCAGGGTATATGCGCCTTATCGGTCCCACTTTATTAAAGGCTTATGAAGGGCGAATAATGAATATTCACCCGTCACTGTTACCAGCATTTCCTGGGTTAGATGCTATAGGTCAAGCGTTTGACGCCCGTGTGAAAGTGTCTGGTGTGACGATTCACTTTGTTGATGAAGGTATGGATACGGGGCCGATTATTGCTCAGGAGCCTGTTCGAATTGAAGAAACTGATACGAGAGAAGATGTTCAACACAACATACAGGCGGTAGAACATCGCTTATATCCACAAACAATACAGCAAGTGATTACCAACGGCGGAGGAGCGTGACGTAAATGAAGAAGCGAGCGTTAGTCAGTGTGTCAGATAAAACGGGCATCGTCCCATTTGTTCAAGAGTTAGAAAAAATCGGGGTTGAGGTCATCTCAACTGGTGGTACGAAACGCGTGTTAGAAGAAGCAGGAGTGAATGTCATTGGCATAGAAGACGTGACAGGATTTCCAGAGATGATGGATGGTCGTGTGAAAACATTACACCCAGCCATACATGGTGGCCTTCTTGGTGTTCGTGTTAACACGGAACATATGAGTGCTCTTAAAGAACAAGGAATCGGCTTAATTGACTTTGTGATCGTCAATTTATATCCATTTCAGGCGACGATAGAAAATCCTGATGCCACATTTGCTGATGCCATCGAAAATATTGATATTGGCGGTCCATCGATGATTCGCTCCGCAGCGAAAAACCATCAAGACGTGGCAATTATCGTTGATGCTGATGATTACAGTGTCGTGTTGGAGGAGTTAAAAACGCTTGATGGGAAGCTGTCTGACGAACGTAAAACGAAGCTGGCCGCGAAAGCGTTCAGACATACAGCAGCTTATGATGCCCTTATCGGCGAATACTTAACAAACCATGTAGGAGAGGAAGCCCCTGAAAAATTAACCGTCACTTATAACCGTAAGCAAATGCTTCGTTATGGGGAAAACCCACACCAGCAGGCGGCATTTTATGAACGTCCGCTCGGAAATCCAGTTTCCATCGCACGAGCAGAACAGCTGCACGGCAAGGAACTTTCCTATAACAACATTAATGATGCGGATGCGGCCCTAGCTGTTATCCGAGACTTTAATGGACCAGCAGTAGCTGCAATCAAACATATGAACCCGTGTGGTGTAGGGATTGGCAGCTCGATTTTTGATGCCTATACGAAAGCATACGACGCTGATCCAACCTCTATTTTTGGTGGTATCATTGCATGTAACCGTGAAGTGGATGAAGAGACGGCGTTAAAAATGAAAGAGATTTTCCTAGAAATAATTATCGCTCCGAGCTTTTCAAAAGCCGCTTTAGCCGTATTAACGGAAAAGAAAAACCTCCGTTTGCTCACAGTAGACTTGTCATCAGATCAACCGATCGAACAACGGATGACAACCGTGTCTGGTGGAGCACTTATGCAAGAAACAGACACGTTAAGCTATGAGGATGTGGAAGTGACCATTCCTACAAAACGTAAGCCATCTGATAATGAACTAGAACAAATCAAACTTGCTTGGAAGGTCGTTAAGCATGTAAAATCAAACGCCATTGTACTGGCTAAAGATGATATGACGATCGGTGTAGGTGCAGGTCAAATGAACCGTGTAGGAGCGGCTAAAATTGCCCTTGAACAAGCAGGAGATAAAGCGGAAGGTTCGGTCATGGCGTCAGATGCGTTCTTCCCTATGAGTGACACAGTGGAAGCGGCTGGCCAAGCAGGTATTAAAGCGATCATTCAGCCTGGCGGTTCAAAACGTGACCAAGAGTCTATTGATATGGCTGATAAATATGGCATCGCGATGGTATTTACCGGTGTGCGCCACTTTAAACATTAAAAAAGGGGATGACTGGACATGAAGGTGTTAGTCATAGGCAGTGGCGGGCGTGAACATGCTCTTGCATGGGCGTTCGCTCGCTCTAAACGAGTAACTGAAGTCTTTGTGGCTCCGGGAAGCGACGCCATTAATGAAGAGCAAGGATGTCGTTCCGTCGCCATTTCAGAAACGGATCATAAGGCGTTAATTGAGCTAGCAAAACGTGAAGAGGTGTCACTTACGATGGTAGGGCCTGAAGCTCCGCTAGTTGCAGGGCTTGTGGATGATTTTCAAGCAGCAGGCTTAACCGTATTTGGACCGACAAAAGCCGCGGCTCAAATTGAAGGCAGTAAGCAATTTGCTAAAGATATTATGAAAAAGTACGGGATTCCTACAGCTACCTTTGAAACGTTCACTGATTTAGATGAAGCAAAAGCGTATGTACAACAGCAAGGAGCGCCAATCGTCGTGAAAGCAGATGGGTTGGCAGCTGGAAAGGGTGTTGTCGTAGCTGAAACAGTCGATGACGCGTTAGCAGCGTTAGATGATATGATGGCAGGACGAAAATTTGGTGAAGCTGGTGCTTCTGTTGTGATTGAAGAGTGTCTTCGAGGAGAAGAGCTCTCTTATATGGCATTTGTTCATGGACGTACCGTTATTCCGATGGTGACCGCCCAAGATCATAAACGAGCATATGACGGAGATGCAGGTCCGAACACCGGTGGTATGGGAGCCTATTCACCAGTGCCTCATTTAGATGGTCAGTGGTTGAAAGAAGCAGAGGAAGCTGTGCTACGACCGATGGCAGAAGCGATGGTTGACGAAGGTGTCCCGTTTACTGGTATTTTGTATGGAGGCTTGATGATAACAGCCGACGGCCCTAAAGTCATCGAATTTAACGCCCGTTTTGGTGATCCTGAAACACAGGTGATCTTACCGCGGTTGCAGTCCGATTTAGTAGAGGTCATTGAGCGTGTCATGGCCGGTCATGACATGGACTTGAAGTGGTCCGATGACGCTTGCGTTGGCGTTGTGTTAGCGTCTGAAGGTTATCCAGGAACTTATGACAAAGGCACTGTCTTTACTTTTCCGAAAACAAACGTGCCTGAACGTCAACACTGGTTTCATGCTGGGAGCAAAAAAAGCGGGGAAGATTGGCAGACAAACGGCGGCCGTGTTCTGCTCCTATCCACGATGGCTCCTACCATCTCAGAAGCTTTGCAACACACATACGATGTTCTAGCAACAAGTGCGTGGGAAGGACTCTTTTACCGCAGAGACATCGCCCACCAAGTAAAAGAATAAGTGTAAAAAACAATTGAGGGGGGCTTCTGACAGAGCCCCTTTTTTAGTGAGCGGTAATAGGTTGATTGAATTATAGGAGATAAAATAAATTAGCTTGAATTGTCCTTCGTATAAGTATATACGGCACATATTTCATGTGAGTGTCGCATAATATCCTTTTTCCCGCCACTCGCGGCACGTATTCCATGTGAGTGTCGCATAATATCCTTTTTCCCGCCACTCGCGGCACGTATTTCATGTGAGTGTCGCATAATATCCTTTTTCCCGCCACTCGCGGCACATATTTCATGTGAGTGTCGCATAATATCCCTTTTCCCGCCACTCGCGGCACGTATTTCATGTGAGTGTCGCATAATATCCTTTTCCCCGCCACTCGCGGCACATATTTCATGTGAGTGTCGCATAATATCCCTTTTCCCGCCACTCGCGGCACGTATTTCATGTGAGTGTCGCATAATATCCTTTTCCCCGCCACTCGCGGGTCATTCTTCGTCTGAGTGGCAGTTTATTTCCTTTTTCGTATAATCTTATCCATGCGTTAGTCCTTTTTATTATATTTTGATGGGCTTACCACCTGACTTATCCATTATAAAGGATATTTTCTTTGTAACAAAAAAACATTACAAATATTAATTTGAATTAATATAATGGTAGTGAAACAGTACATCTTTAAGTAAAAATAAAACACATACAGTGGTAGCCTGTTAAGAAAACATCCTTAAATAAAGCGCGTTGTAGAGGTAATCACCGTATCTTCTACGTAAGAGATGAGTCTCTCTTTTAGGGCTTAACATGATGCGTACGCTTAGGTGGCGCAATAAATAATTTGGAGCCACGATAAAAAATGTGCGGATAAATACCGTTGTTTCGTACACACTACAACTAAACTATACATAAGGAGAAGATAATTGATGCGTAAAGTTGTATTAAGTATGATGGCAGCACTCGTTCTATCGGTTGGAGCTGAGAGTTTCCTTACCTTAGAAGCGTCAGCGGAAGAAAATGAGCAGACAGAAGAAATCACGCTTACAGAGGAACAGCAAGAAGAAATGTCAGCCTTACAAAAAGAAGCCTTAGAACAACAACGGACCATTATTAACAAATATGTTGAGTTTGGTGTTTTCACCGAAGAAAAAGGTGATAAGATTATTAAGCATTTTGAGAAAGGGTATGAAGAGTTAGAAAGTACAGGTTTCATCCCTAAGTGGAAACAGCCTCATCATAAAAAAGAATCGTAACCATTGACCCGTCATTAAGGCGGGTTTTTAATATGTCGTGAAAGGACATGAATAAAGGTGCATTTTATTGAAAAAGTGTTTGTGTAAGTCAAATGGTTTGTTAAGGGCGGGCGATCCCTTAATGAGTGCGTTTCTAGATTAGTGTCGTTGAAAAAAACATCTAATTAGATTATAATCTAATTAGATGGAGGGATGTTTATGCAATTGAATCGACTTGTTAATTTTCATAAAGCATTAGGTGATAAAACGCGTTTACGAATAATTGCCTTACTGAAGGATGGACCATTACACGGGCAAGCAATTGCAGGAAAACTCGGCTTAACAGCACCGACTATTTCCCACCATATTGCTAAGTTGCGTGAGATTTCTGTCATTTATGAAAGACGTGAAAAAAATACCATTTATTTTTATTTAGATGAAAAGAAGCTCACATCTATGGCTGAAGCTGTCTTAACATTAGGGAGTGAAACAGCGATGGACATGCCAGCAATTGAGGATGCTGAAAAAGCGGTTGTCCTAAAAAACTTCTTAGATCACGATGGGCGGATTAAGGAATTGCCGGCTAAGCGGAAAAAGAAACTAATTGTCCTTGAATATTTAGTGGAGAAATTAGAAATAGGCAAAATATATCCTGAAAATGAACTCAATACATTTATCAAACAATATCATGAAGACTATGCCACGATACGCAGAGAATTTGTCATGTGTCAGTTTATGTACAGACAAAATGGTCAGTACGAACTTAATCCGAAAGAAATGTGGCCACTGTGATGACATATTTTAGATTGAAGGATATTATGAGAACCAAGAAAGTTTTTACTTTCATTATGTTTGTGAGTTTGTTGTTAAGTTCTTCTCTAGAAATAAGCGCTGCCACTAGTGAAGTGGATATATCCAATGAAAACATAGAGAAAGTAGAGGAATTTATACAAAAGCAAATGGAAAAAGGAAACATACCAGGTTTATCTGTAACTATTGTAAAAGAGGATGAAACAGTTTACCAGAGGGGATTTGGATATGCAGATATTGATAATGGTAGAGAAATAACTCCTGATACCCTATTTGAATTAGGCTCTACTAGTAAGGCTTTTACAGCCTTAGGGGTTCTTACTTTAGTCGATAACGGCACTATAGATATTGATGCTCCTATAACAGACTATATACCCGGGTTAAGTATGACATATAAAGGAGAAGAAGCTACCGTTACAGTAAGAGATATACTTTATCAAACCAGTGGAATTCCATTTAATACTATAAGTGACATTCCTATTTCTGATGGGGAAAATGCCATTGAAGATACTGTAAAGACGCTTGTTGGAGTAGAATTAGATAGCATGCCAGGAGAGAAGTTTCAATATGCCACTATCAATTATGATATTTTAGGCTTATTAATTGAAAAGACATCTGGTATCAAATATGAAGAATTTATCACAAAAAATATATTAGATCCAATGGGATTAACTAACACCTATATGTATAGTAATGAGTTTGAAAAGGATAGAATGGCTCAAGGCTATAAACAATTATTTACGGAGCCCCGAGTGTATCATGCTCCTAATTATGAGGGGAATAAGCCGGCAGGGTATATCATTACAAATTCTAAGGATATGGAAAAATGGCTTAAAATTCAACTGGGTGTCTTAAAGGAATCGACATTTAGCAATCGTGTAATTGAAGAGTCACATATAGCTAATCGTAGAGTTGAACAATTACAAGATGGATCTTCCTACGCCAGTGGATGGTTTGTATACCAAAAGGGAGGCGTTGAAATATCCCATGGAGGAAATAACCCCAACTATTCATCTTTTATCCTCTTTAGACCAGAAGAAAAGATTGGTGTTGCGGTTTTAAGTAATATTAACTCAGCTTATGTTGAGGATATTGGTCATGGGATCAATCGAATCCTATTAGATGAAGATAATAATGGTAGCAATATAAAAGACCTGAACATGATAGCGGACTATATAGCAGTAGCCATCATTTCTGTTTCTATAATGGTTATTACTGTAGTGTTATGGTTAACTATAAAGGCTATAAAAGAATTAAAAGCAAAAAGAAGATTCGTAGATAAGAAAGGTAAAAGGGGTATATTGAAAGTTTTAACTTCCATTATCATGATGATGATTCTGTCATATTGCATTTATTTAATACCTTATCTCCTCTATAGTGGCGTAGATTGGGAATTCATTTTTGTATGGTTACCATCTAGTATAAAATGGGCACTTTATTTGGGATATCCATGTCTTTGGTTAGTCTACAGTTACTTTCTGCTAATTAGTTTTCTTAAAAAGAAAGAGGAACCTGTTGATGTTATCGTTAGTTAGTATTACAAGCAGGTTAGGGAATGCGCTCATAATCATGACCATTAACTAAGCTCTAAATAGTGATGAGAAAACAAAAACAGAACCTTAGAACCGATTTAAAAGGATCGTTCGAAATGCCTTATAAGTAAAGCCAACACGTTGTAAGGAAAAAATGTTTCCAAAGTAAAAAAAATTAAATAAAGGATTATAATTCCTGGAAGTGGGTATGAGATAACTGAATACTATATTTTCCAAAAAAGGAGGGGGAGGTTTTCATTTAATGATAGAAAGTAGCGGGGAGTTGCTGCAGTCTTTCCTTTTGTATGACTAAAAAATCATAAAAGGGAGATGGTCTTATGATGACGGCATTAACGATTGTACTTGTTGTAGCTGTTTTGGCCATTGTGATCAGCTTTATTATTAAATCAAACACTAAAAAATCAATTGATGAGAGTTCAAAACATCACTGTGACCAATGCGACGTTATCATCCCTGAAGACTACATGAAATCATTATGTCCTCAATGTAAAGCCTTTATAGCGAGATGAAACTAGATTAGGGATACTTTGAAGCGAGACAGGATTTGAATCCTTGTCTCGCTTTTTCATGTAGTGCCTTTCAACGCCTGCATCTAGCTAGTCATTATTTTAAAAAAACATGTCGGCATGCCGTCACGGAAGCTTCTTTTTTTGGCAAAATATTAGCTACATAAACTGCAATTATCGACACGATCTTGCGATGATCACTATAATGACCTTTCATAACATTTTTTAAGCAAAAGACTTGAAAGTCAAAAAAGGTCAAACTATAATAGTGTTAAAAGGTCAAAGATAGTCAAAGTCAAAAGGAGGTTATATCTATGATGTGTCAACAATGTCAAGAAAGGCGAGCTACTGTTGGATTGAACATTCAGGTGAATCAGGAGAAACATCAGCTTCGTTTATGCCGTGTGTGTTTTGAAAAGCTACAGGCGGAAAATAAAATACCATCCCATTTTGGAGGAGGTATGCCACACGATTTATTTAACCAATTTGGCTTTTCAAATATGAATGCTAACCAATATGATGAGCAACAAGCTAACCGTGGAGGGGGAGTGCTTGATCAGCTAGGTCAAAATGTGACCCATGCAGCAAAAACAGGATTAATCGACCCGGTCATTGGACGAGATGAAGAAGTAGAGCGTGTGATTGAAATTCTTAACCGTCGTAATAAAAATAATCCAGTGCTTATCGGAGAGCCTGGAGTTGGAAAAACTGCGATCGTTGAAGGGCTTGCCCTTAAAATAAGTGAAGGAAACGTCCCTGCTAAACTACTAAATAAAGAGGTCTATCTACTTGATGTGGCATCTCTCGTTGCTAACACAGGTATACGAGGACAATTTGAAGAGCGTTTAAAACAATTAATTGCTGAATTACAACAGCGTAAAAATGTTATTTTATTCATTGATGAAATCCATCAGGTCGTTGGTGCAGGGTCAGCAGAAGGAGCGATGGATGCAGGGAACATTCTTAAACCGGCACTTGCACGAGGTGAATTACAAGTTGTGGGAGCGACAACCTTAAAGGAATATCGAACGATTGAAAAAGATGCGGCACTTGAACGGCGCTTTCAACCTGTGATGGTGCATGAGCCTGCACTTGAAGAAGCAGAAGCGATTTTGAAAGGGATTCAAGCGAAGTATGAGGATTACCATCAAGTTTCCTATACGGCTGAAGCTATTACCGCTTGTGTGAACCTGTCACATCGTTACATCCAAGATCGTTTCCTACCTGACAAAGCGATCGATTTACTTGATGAAGCGGGATCAAAAGCCAATCTTGTTTCGGGAGCTCAACCTCAAGGAGAGGTTGACCAACGACTTAATGAGATCATGAAAGAAAAAGAACTTGTACTAAAAGAAGAAAATTATGAACAAGCAGCTAAATTACGGGATGAAGAAGAACGTCTTGTAAAGCAACTTAATAAAAACACAGATACAAAAGCAGTTGTTGACGTCTCACAAATTCAAGCCATTATTGAGAAAAAAACAGGCATTCCAGTAGGGAAACTCCAAGAAACTGAAGCTTCGAAAATGAAGAGCTTAGTAGATAATCTAAATAAAAAAGTGATCGGTCAAGAAGAAGCTGTGAAAAAAGTAGCTAAAGCTGTCCGAAGATCACGCGCAGGCTTGAAAGCAAAACATCGTCCCATTGGCTCATTTCTATTCGTTGGCCCTACAGGCGTGGGGAAAACCGAATTGACAAAATCATTAGCAGAAGAGCTCTTTGGCTCAAAAGAGGCGATGATCCGTCTTGACATGAGTGAATATATGGAGAAACATGCCGTGTCTAAATTAATCGGTTCACCTCCTGGTTATGTTGGACATGAAGAAGCCGGGCAGTTAACAGAAAAAGTTCGCAGAAACCCTTACTCCATTATCTTACTGGATGAAATTGAAAAAGCCCATCCAGATGTGCAACACGCCTTTTTGCAAATAATGGAGGACGGCCGTCTCACTGACAGTCAAGGACGGACAGTGAGTTTTAAAGACACTGTGATTATCATGACAAGCAATGCCGGTGTTGGTTCTAAAAAAGTGACAGTCGGTTTTGGAGCAAATGAAGCGTTAAATCAAACCTCTCTATTAGACTCACTCTCATCTTATTTTAAGCCAGAATTTCTTAATAGATTTGATGCGATTATTGAGTTTAAACAGTTGGAGAAAGACCATTTAATGATGATTGTAGATCTCATGCTCGACGAATTACAAACGACATTAACGGAGCAGAATAGGACGCTTCACGTCTCAGCAGAAGCAAAAGAAAAGCTTGCAGATTTAGGTTATCACCCGTCATTCGGTGCGCGCCCTTTACGTCGCACTTTACAGGATCAAGTGGAAGACCGCCTCACCGATTTAATTCTTGAGGACGATGCCATTACCAACATCTCTGTGACCGTGGAAAATGGTGAAATTAGTGTGAGTGTTTAATAGCGCAGCACCCAGTGGAAGACAAGGAGAAAAGAAAACGAGTTGTTACAACTGACTAAAGTTGAGAAGTTTCTTTTTCCATAAGTTATCTAAACTATAGGAAACGCCCTGATTCCAGTATGGCAATGGATTCAGGGCGTTGTTATTACATATTTATGTCGATAGACTGTGCTTAAATCTTCTTCTAATCGAATTGGCAATGAGCAGGAATAATGAAAAGGGGCGTTAGTATTAAGAACTATTAAGCAGCATTATCTCATCCTAAGACATATGCGTGTGCGTGTAAGTTTGGAAGTGTATATTTTCTTTTAGATGTTTTCAAATAGGAAAAGTTGAAGATTTGTCAGACAATAGTCATGTTAATAGTCGATAACGCCTCGTGAAAATAACTAGATAATATTATTTCTAGTCTCTAATTATATGACGTAAGTCTCATTTTTAAAGTTAAATGTTTTATATAAGTTATAAGTGGAACGAGAGAGGATGTATGGAGAAATCCTAATAGTCTGACAATTAGATTGGAGGATTGATCCGGTATGACACATCGGATTGTGAGCCACAAAGCATTATGTCTGTATAAAGAATAGCACCTTATCTCAAATTCAGTCAGTATGTGATATTAAAAGAATTTATAGGAGGTATGTGTGATATGGTACAAGATTTATATCCATCTAGATTAAATGAGAAGGCATCTATTTTTGAAAGGAAAGATCCTGTTATCCATAACGAAAAAGCGTATGAGGAAGGTCCTTTGTCGCGAAAAGAGTTGAACTTTTACGACCAAAATGGCTATATTATGTTGGAAAAATTCTTTGATGATGACCAGCTAAATATGATGAAGCAAGAGCTTCAGTATACGATGGACCAAAACCGTCATCGCGACTCTGATGAGGTGATAAAAGAACCGAGCAGTAATGAAATTCGTTCCATATTTGAAGTTCATAAAGACGGAGGTTTTTTTGAGAAGCTATCTCAAAATGAACGGCTCGTTAAAATTTGTGAACAGATTCTTGGCAGTCAAGTGTATATTAACCAATCGCGAATAAATTTCAAGCCAGGCTTTAAAGGAAAAGAGTTTTATTGGCATTCAGACTTTGAAACTTGGCATATGGAAGATGGGATGCCGCGAATGCGCGCATTAAGTTGCTCCATCATTTTAACAGATAATTATGAGTATAACGGGCCCCTTATGCTTATACCTGGTTCCCATAAGTGGTACGTCTCCACATCAGGAGAAACACCTGAAGATAATTATAAATCGTCATTGCAAAAACAAGAAGTAGGCGTTCCAGACAATAAAAGTATGGAATGGCTCGTTAAACAAGCTGGCGGTCAAATTGATCGTGCTACTGGCCCGGCAGGCTCCGTTTTATTATTTGAATGTAATACGATGCATGGGTCTGCCGGTAATATTTCACCGTATCCACGGAGTAACGTCTTCTTCGTCTATAACTCTATTAAAAATAAGCTAGAAAAGCCGTTCGGTGGTACGGAACCTCGTCCTGAATTTTTAGCTAATAGGGATAATGTCAAACCAATTGAACCAGCCAAAAGTTTAAACTACTCACGTAAATATTAAATAGCGTCATAAAGTGCTTGCCTTTATAATGGGGCAGGTGCTTTTTACGTAGCCGGCTTAACACATGAAATAGAGGAATCCAAATCAAATGGGGAAGAACAGTCATGAACATGCTATATTGTTGTTCACTTTAAAAGCGAATCACGTTACGTTTGTCTCAGTATCTTCATTTAATTATCTTTGAAAGATACAATTTATTTTCTATCTGTAGGTGTTTACAATTACCGGAAAGGTCAGTACAATAGAAGACAATATGATAGCCGTGTTCGCACTAGGGGCGCTTTAGCTGAGAGACAGGTGTAAGTCCTGTTAACCCTTTGAACCCGATCTGGATAATACCAGCGTGGGGAAGTGCAGGTACACACATGTAGCCTGGTTATTAAAGGGGCTTTTATTACATGGACGTAACTGCATCTTCCTTATTAGGAAGGTGCGTTTTTTATTTGTGCGAGACTCATAGACTAAAAGTGACGCTTCAGTGAGGCGCGGTGATCATATAATGAAAATATGTAGGAGGCCATTTATTATGCAGGGGTTAAGTTGTGGAACGAGCAGAATTGTAGGGTGTCGATTTTCAGTATACCCTATGACAGACAATTTCGTGGATGTCATTAAAGGAGCATTGGAGGAAGTGGATACATCTAAAGTGTGGCAATACACCGATGATGTAAGCACGTGTATTCGCGGTCGTAGTGAGCATGTGTTTGATGTAGCTAAGGCTATTTTTATTCATGCGGCGAAAACAGGGGTTCATGTTGTCTTCAACGGGACTTTTTCAATTGGATGTCCGGGAGACTCAGAAGGAGACACGTATATGTCACAGGATGATAGGCGGATGAATGAAGAGAAATCCCAAGCTGAAAAGGTGACTGCCGCTTCACAATTCGCCCTTTATCCTATGAACAATCCAGATTACATGCAAATCATCGCTGATCAAGTACAGGTTGCCGAAAAGCATGGCACTTTCACAAAAGGGGTTCATTATGCGAGCCGATTAGACGGTGATGCAAATGACGTCTTTCGTACGTTGGAAGAGGCATTCACGAACACATCGAAAACATCAGATAGAAGTCATGTGACCATGACGGTAGCCATCTCAGCCAATAGTCCATCAAAAAAAGACATGTAGGAGGGCACTACGTATGATGAAGCAATGGAAGTTGAAAGAAATCGTATTAATGTCGATCTTTGGCGTTGTTTTCGCTGTCATTTATCTTCTGTTTTATTTTTTCGGGCAAGGGTTGCGAAACTTTTTAACCCCTTTTGGTCTCGCGCCATTTGGCTACGAAATCATTTTTGGCATTTGGTTTATCGTGTCGATCATCGCAGCATATGTCATTCGTAAACCAGGAGCCGCCTTTTGGTCAGAATTAATTGCAGGAACTGTGCAAGTATTAATCGGAAGTCCAGCTGGTCCGAGATTAATTATATCTGCAGCGATTCAAGGGATTGGAGCAGAGATCGTATTCCTCGCTACGCGTTATCGTAACTTCTCGCTTCATATTCTTGTGCTTGCAGGGATGTCTGCAGCAGTATTTAGTTATGCATGGGGATGGTTTTCTTCCGGATTAGCCGCACTTACTCCGGGTCTCATAGTAGCGACACTGGCTGTAAGAATATTAAGTGGAGCGCTACTCGCTGGTGTTCTTGGGAAATATATCAGTGATCAATTGGCACAAACCGGGGTTTTACGAGGATATGCGTTAGGAAAGGAGCGTCAGGAAAAACGTGAAAAATCAGCATCCTGATGACCGTCATCCGATCATTCGTGTGGAAGATCTCGTATTTGCTTATGAAAAAAATCACGAGAAGCCTCTTATTGATCACGTTAGTTTCACTCTTGAAGAAGGTGAGCTGACTCTTTTAATGGGGGCGAGTGGATCTGGAAAAAGTACACTAGCTCTTAGTTTAAATGGCCTGTATCCAGAAGTGGTAGAAGGTTTTCAACAAGGCAGCATTTTTTTTCGAGGTCTCCCTTTGGAAAGCTATGAAAAAGGGGTAGTAAACAAGCATATCGGCATTGTGTTTCAAGATCCAGAAAGTCAGTTTTGTATGGTGACGGTTGAGAATGAACTAGCTTTCACCATGGAAAACTGTTCAATTCCGAGAAGTGAGATGAAAAAACGTATGGACGATGTGCTGAAGATAACGGGTTTAACTAACATGAAAAAGCGTGCCATTCATGAATTGTCTGGTGGTCAAAAGCAAAAAGTTGCCTTAGCTTCTGTCTTATTATTGGAACCGGACGTCCTTATTCTTGATGAACCGACAGCCAATTTGGACCCAGTTTCCAGCCTAGAATTTATTGAGCTCGTAGCAGAACTTCAACGGAAAACACGTTTAACGGTTGTGGTCATTGAGCATCAATTAGATGATTGGCTTCCTTTCGCACACCGTATTCTTGCTTTAGGGAAAAATGGGCGTCTCTTTGCAGATGGAAAACCTAAAGACGTGCTAACGGAGGAAGCCGACCAATTTAAATCTGAAGGTATTTATTTACCGTGCGAAAAAGCAAGCGTTCAAAGTCCAGTTGCTAATGATCCCTATGACAGCCATGAGGCGATATTGCAGATAGAAAACTTAACGTTTAATCGAAAAGAAAAAAAGATATTAACAGAGTTGAGCGTATCACTACGGAAAGGTGAGTTTATCGCGATTGTTGGAGAGAACGGGGCAGGAAAATCGACACTTCTTCAAGTGATGGCAGGATTACTATCTCCTAAACAAGGGAAGGTCATTTTTCTTGGTAAAGCGCTTGATGAATGGACTGAAGGCGATTTGCGTCGGGCCATGGGATTTGTTTTTCAGAATCCCGAGCATCAATTTATTACCGATACTGTAGCTGATGAATTGGCATTTGGGATGAGGCTTAACGATCAGAATCCCTCTGATATTGAAAATAAAGTGGCAGAACTTCTTCATCATTTTCAGCTAGAAAATCATCGATGGCACAATCCTTTTTCCTTGAGTGGCGGTCAAAAAAGGCGTTTAAGTGTGGCTACGATGCTTGATGAGACACCTGAGCTGTTGTTATTTGATGAACCGACATTCGGTCAAGATGCCCATACAACCACTGAATTAATGAAAATTATCCTCGATTTGAAAGCAAACGGAACGACGATTGTTTTTGTGACACATGATATGAATCTAGTGGATATGTATAGTGAGCGGGTTATCGTATTGGATGAGGGACGGCTAGCGTTTCAAGGGATACCAGCAGAGCTATGGTCAGATCACGAGCTCGTCTATCGCGCACGGCTGCGGCTTCCGCATCGTTTGCAAAAGCAAGTGAAAGCAGGGGAAGTCATATGATTTCATCGGTAAATCCAGCGATTAAAATGACGGCAATTCTCATTCCTGGTGTCCTGCTGAGTTTTAGTTTTGATATTTTCACTCCGCTTGCTTACTTACTATTTATTATCACGGTTACGTTTTTATTTAGTGATATTCCGTTAAAAAAATGGCTGCTTGTGTTTTCTCCATTTGTTTTTCTGGCGTTAGGGTTTGCTTGGATGACGGTGCTATATACGAGTGATGGGTTCAGTGATGGTGCCTTATTATTTGAATTTTTATGGTTTGAAGTAACGACAGGAGGTGTCATGGTTGGGATCAGCCTTGCACTTCGTTCCCTTTGCTTTGTTGCTTTATCATTATTGTTTGTTCTAACGACAGATTCTACCGCATTTATGCTTAGTTTGATGCAACAATTCAAGTTGCCGCCTAAGCTGACGTATGGCATACTTGCCGGCTATCGTTTTTTGCCCACCTTTAAACATGAATTTGAAGTGTTAAAACAAGCGCACCGCATCCGTGGTGTGGGAAGAGCTAAAGGGATTAAGGGACGTATTAATCAATTTCGTCGCTATGCCATTCCGTTGATGGCCAATGCCATTCGCAAAGCTGAACGGGTTGCGATTGCGATGGAATCGAAAGGCTTTACTGGCTCGACTGATAGGACGCATTATCATTATATGACAGTAGGAAAAAAGGATTGGATATTTTTTGGCGGCATTGTAGGCGTCTTCTTTCTCGTCATTTTCGTCTCCTATTCTCTCGGCTATTTAAATATTTTTGGTCATCAATTTGGTTAATAAAGAGAGAAGCACTCAAAAGTTACGGAAGGTGGCTGGAAAACTGAGGAGAGCTGCGTAAAAAAGCAGGGTAGATGCTGAAAGAAGAAAGGTTAATGCTGAACAGTCGAGTAGAGTTGCGTAAATAATCGAGTTTGATGCTGAAAATCGAGGAGTTACTGCTGAATTCAAGGTCAGCAGCCTCATTATAAAGAAGGTTATCACCAAAATGGGATAACCTTCTTCCTTTCAAACCGAAATGTTAGTACGTAATAGGTGAACCTGGTCCTAGATCAATACCGAGGTACATCCAAAGAATTAACATCACTGTCCAAGCGATTGTAAAGAGGACCGTATAAGGGAACATAACCGATATGAGCGTTCCAATCCCTAGTTTTTTATCATATTTCTGGGCAAAAGCAATAATAAGGGCATAATATGTCATTAATGGTGAGATAATATTCGTCGTTGAGTCAGCGACGCGATAAGCCATTTGTGTCAATTCCGGTGAGTAACCGAGCTGCATCATAATTGGCACAAACACAGGCGCCATCATCGCCCATTTCGCTGAAGCACTTCCGATAAATAAGTTAATGAACCCTGCCACGAGAATAAAACCGAGTATTAGTGGAATCCCTGTTAAATTAGCAGCTTCAAGTGCTTCAGCCCCATAGACACCGAGGACAAGTCCCATGTTTGTTTCGGCAAAATAGGCCACAAACTGACCTGCGGTAAATGCAAGCACGATAAACATCCCCATGGAAGCCATCGTATCTGATAATTGATTGGCCACATCCTTATCATTTTTAATGTTACGTGTGACAAGACCATAGACAAGTCCTGGGATAAAAAACATGATCATAATGATCGGAACGAGTGAACTCATAAATGGTGATTGAACAATCCCGCCATCTTCAGCGCGTAGTGGCCCATTTGCCGGGACAATCGTTAATGCGAATAAAATGGCACCGATTAGAAAAGCAATGCCGGCCCAAATGAGGCCTTTTTTCTCAGTAGCATCCAATCCTGTAAGCTTTTCACGATAATCCCCTTTATAGTCGCCTAGTCGAGGTTCGACGAGGCGCTCTGTCACCCATGCTCCTACTATAGTTAATAAAAATACTGACACGATGATAAAGTAATAGTTCATGGCAATGTTCATGCCTTCTGCGTATGCTGGATCAATAATAGCAGCTGCAGATATGGTTAATTCACCAAGCATGGGGTCTGTAGCTGAGAGGAACAAGTTGGCACTGAACCCGGCTGATACACCAGCGAACGCAGCAGCCAGTCCTGCTAACGGGTGCCGACCGATTGCTGCAAAAATGACAGCGCCTAGTGGGGGCAACACAACATAACCAGCATCAGAAGCCACACTTGACATAATACCTGCAAAGACAAGCCCTGCCGTGATTAACACGCGAGGTATGGAAAGAACAAACCCACGTAAACACGCACTAATTAATCCCGTTCGCTCAGCTAGTCCGATCCCTAACATCGTAGCTAAAACAACCCCGAGTGGTGCAAATCCAATGAAGTTATCGACCATACTTGAGAACACATATTGCAAGCCTTCAGTGCTCATTAAGTTGGTGACTTCGACAATTGTACCTTCTTCGCCTGGATGCTCTACACTGATCCCAAAACTTGAAATAATACCTGATAGGATGATCACAACTACAGCTAAAATAGCAAATAATGTGACCGGATGAGGAAGTTTATTCCCCGTTGTTTCAACTATATCAAGGAACTTTTGAAATAACCCTTTACGTTTTTTCTCCAATCTAAAAACCCCTTTCATACTAAACTGATGTCATATGAAGTCAGAAAGCCCATCTCATTTTTAGGTCATCGAAAATAATCACTCCCTAGTATATAGGTTAGAGAACATAATTTGAATATATTTTCAAAAAGTAGGAAAAATGGAACATTGAAGGTACTTTCTGAAGGGGGATAGGATAGATCATTTAAAAAATCAGTAATATAGTTTTATTTGTCTTCAGTAAAAATGATAGAAGGTTTGAAAGTTTATGTATTATAGGGGGATAGTGTATGGGTCTTTTTTAGGTTAAAAGTAATAGTTTTAGAGGACCGAAATTATCGTAATTAAAAAAACGTGTAAGAAAAAATATCAAATGCTAGTGGAAAAATAATATCTTTGTCTAAAAAGTCGTATGTATTCTCCTTTTAAGAAGAAAACTGTAAAAGAAAAAGGAGATTCACTGATAGACAAGTCACAGTAAAGGAGATGAAAAAGTGACCTTTAGACATGAGATACGAGCGTTAAACGCAGAGGCGTCACAATACGCTTTAATCATTCATTTAGACGGACAGTTAACAGAGTTTGCTAAAGAGCTTGGTAGTACACCGGAAGTAAGACAAGATTTTATGGTTAATGTGAGACAGCTAGCTAGAAGCAAATACCCTTCTTTAAAAGTAACAATTGTTAAAGTGATGGTCGGGGGGATGTTATTTTCATCCATTCCGTTATTTGATAATAAGACTGTCTCGGCAGCAACAACACAATCTGTAGAGACAGGTTCTATTTATTATCACGTAAAACAGGATGATACTCTCTGGCTTATTTCACGAGCTTATAATATATCGGTAGACACAATTAAAAGAGCCAATGGATTAAAGTCAGACGCTATTGAACCAAATCAACGTCTGGTACTTCCTCAAGCCTTCCATACTGTACAAGCTGGAGAATCTCTATCTGTAGTGGCGAGGGATTATAAGATAACAGCGGACGCTATTCGTCAAGCGAACAAGCTATCAGGTGATAACATTCGAACGGGCCAATCCTTAATTATTCCAATTATAATAAGTACTACCGTACCAGAAACATCACCTGGCCCTGAGAAAGAGCCATCAGCCACACCGATTGCAAATGGGAGTGCTCAGCAAAGTACGTATACCGTCGTGTCAGGCGATAGTTTATCACTTATCGCTAAACGTTTCGGCATAACGACAGAAGCCCTCAGGACTGCGAATCATTTAACGTCAGATTCGATTCGGATAGGACAAACGTTAACCATACCAGGACAAAATCCTACGTCGTCCTCTCCACAGGCACAAATAATTGATTCCATATACACGGTCGTATCAGGAGATAGCTTGTCAGTTATAGCGAAACGTTTCGGCACGACGACAGTAGCGTTAAGAAGTGCAAACAACTTGACGAGCGATGTGTTGCAAGTAGGTCAGCGCCTCGTGATCCCAGGAACGACGTCGCCAGCACCACCGCCAAGTGGCTCAACAAGTACGACGTACACGGTCGTATCAGGAGATAGCTTGTCAGTCATAGCGAAGCGTTTTGGAACGACGACCGTAGCGCTAAGAAATGCGAACAACTTGACGAGCGATGTGTTACAAGTAGGTCAGCGCCTCGTGATTCCAGGAGCCACGTCACCAGCACCACCGCCAAGCGGCTCAACAAGCACGACGTACACGGTCGTATCAGGAGATAGCCTATCAGTTATAGCGAAACGTTTCGGGACGACGACAGAAGCGTTAAGAAGTGGGAATAACTTGACGAGCGATGTATTGCAAGTAGGCCAGCGCCTCGTGATCCCAGGAACCACGTCGCCAGCGCCACCGCCAAGCGGAGGAACAGGGACGACGTACACGGTCGTATCAGGAGATAGTCTATCAGTCATAGCGAAGCGTTTCGGCACGACGACAGAGGCGTTGAGAAGTGCGAACAACTTGACGAGCGATGTGCTGCAAGTAGGTCAGCGTCTGGTGATTCCAGGAGCCACGTCCCCAACGACTCCCCCAAGCGGTTCGACAGGGACGACGTACACAGTCGTATCCGGGGATAGTCTGTCAGTCATAGCGAAGCGTTTCGGGACGACGACAGAGGCGTTGAGAAGTGCGAATAACTTGACGAGCGATGTGTTGCAAGTCGGGCAACGCCTGGTGATTCCAGGAGCCACGTCGACTCCCCCAAGCGGTTCAACAGGGACGACGTACACAGTCGTATCCGGGGATAGTCTATCGGTCATAGCGAAGCGTTTCGGCACGACGACAGTAGCGCTAAGAAGTGCGAACAATTTGACGAGCGATGTGCTGCAAGTAGGTCAGCGTCTGGTGATTCCAGGAGCCACGTCCCCAACGACTCCCCCAAGCGGTTCGACAGGGACGACGTACACAGTCGTATCCGGGGATAGTCTGTCGGTCATAGCGAAGCGTTTCGGCACGACGACAGAAGCGTTGAGAAGTGCGAACAACTTGACGAGTGATGTGTTGCAAGTAGGTCAGCGTCTGGTGATTCCAGGAACGACGTCGTCAGCGCCACCGCCAAGTGGAGGAACAGGGACGACGACGTACACGGTTGTATCAGGAGATAGCTTGTCAGTCATAGCGAAGCGCTTCGGCACGACGACAGAGGCGTTGAGAAGTGCGAACAATTTGACGAGCGATGTGTTGCGAATAGGTCAAGTACTAACAGTTCCTAATGGTCAAACGACTCCTCCACCAACAGAGGAAAGAACGACCTTTACGTATAGAGTTGTGTCAGGTGATACGCTATCTAAAATTGCAACACGATTTGGCGTGACAGTTACTTCCATAAGAAGTGCCAATCATTTAACAAGTGACATGCTTCAAGTCGGACAAGCACTCACGATACCAGATGGTAAAAATGCCCCGAACCAAACGGGAGTAAATACGATCACTTACACGACACATACGGTTGTGTCGGGAGATAATATTTGGAATTTAAGTATTCAATATGGCATTCCCCAAACAGAATTACTGAGAACCAACAATTTAACGGCGAATAGCTCCCTTTCAATCGGACAAAAATTAACTATCCCTGTTCATCATATAGGGGTTAAAGAAGTTGTCAGTGCACGCCATGGAGAATTTCTCGATTGGTTCACTGAAGCTCAATATGTGTTTCCCATTGGAAAAACAGCAACTGTAACAGATTTTGAAACCGGCCGAAGCTTTAAAATAAAACGAACAGTGGGATCTGGCCATGCAGACAGTGAGACGTTAACGGTCACAGATACAAATATTGCAAAATCTATTTGGGGAGGATTTTCTTGGACCCCGAGAGCCGTTATCGTAGAAGTAGACGGAAGGAGACTTGCGGCTAGTATGGACTTCATGCCTCACGATGTCCAATTTATTACGAACAACGGCATAACCGGTCACTTTTGTATTCATTTCTCTAACAGTATCCGCCATGTGGATGGTAGACCAAATGCGCAACACCAAGCACAAGTGGAACGGGCAGCAGGACTGCGGTAAAAAATGTGGCTGGCGAGGTAAGGGCATGTACTTTAAGAATAAGGAATAACATAGTAATAACAAAAGAGCCTATTTTACAAGGCTCTTTTGTTATTAAATGATATGCTTTTTTGAATCGAAAAAAGGCTAGTGTTGATGAAAGGTATAATGAAAATAAAAGAATAAGGAGTAAACATAACTGAAATTTTATAATGCAATGTTACGCTCAATAAAACGAATATTATCGTCATTATAAACGACGAATTGGAACGAAAGATGGCGACTCCTGTGGGAAAAAGCGAGGTCTGAAAATCCATTATCCTGAGCGTTGCAAAGGCAGAGTTAGTTGAAGACGAGCCCCATGGAAAGCCTCTCTCTGTATTGAAGGTGACTTATAACGTTCGGAAATAACTATACAATAATAATTTATCACAGATAACCGCATTAGGAGAGGGCTTTAACAGTTGAGATATTACTTTCTATATGTATAATAAAATGAAGTATAGTAGTTAAAGTATTTTTCAAGGAAGTGGACCGGTTGTCTAACATCATCATGTCACATTACCCCTCAACAAATATGGGTGCTGATTGTACAAGCTGTTTTGGCTTGTGTTGTGTAGCCTTACCTTATGCAAAGTCAGCAGATTTTCCATGTAATAAAGATAGCGGAGTGCCTTGTGAAAATTTGGGGACAGATTTTCGTTGTGGCATTCACAACAATTTAAGATCAAAGGGATTTCGTGGCTGTTCGGTATATGAATGCTATGGAGCGGGTCAAAAAGTCTCACAATTCACTTATAATGGGATCGATTGGCGAACTAATTCAGAATTAGCTAAAGAAATGTTTCTGGTTTTTCCGATTATGCAACAACTATATGAAATGCTTTACTACATAGATGAAGCACTTTGTAGAGAAGAAGCGCAACCTCTTCATCATGACTTAAAGAAGCTGTTTAAGGATACAGTACGTCTCACTAATCTTAAAGGGACTGTTATACTTACTCTTGATGTTCAACGTCATAGAGTGAAAGTGAATGAATTCCTTTTAAAAACAAGTGAATTAGTAAGAAAAGAAAAAATAATAAAAGAGACGAAACAGAAGAGAGTAAGTGATTTCATCGGTGCTAATTTAAGGAGAGAGAATCTTTGTGGGCGTGATCTAAGAGGGGCTTTACTTATTGCGGCCGACTTGAGAGACGCGGATTTAAGTTATACTGACTTAATTGGTGCGGACATGCGAGATGCTGATATACGAGGTGCCAATCTAACCGGAAGTCTATTTCTTACTCAGGCTCAAATAAATTCAGCTAAGGGAAATAAGCATACTAAGTTGCCATCATCGTTAAATAAACCTGATCATTGGCTAATATAATAGTCAACTGACTGACTTTCACAGTTAAATTTTTATCTTAAAAAACTAATCAATGATAAAGCGGCCCTTCAATCAGTGGCCCTTTTCGTCTTTTTTCACTTACTAGTAGTTGAGAGTGAATCAGGACATTAACGTTCGAATCTCCCGCCTCAATTGAGTTAGCTCTCCTCTCTATATTAGCCGGGAGTGCTTATATGTGATTAAAAAAGACGGTGACTCCCGGAGAACCAGGAGCGTCTGAAGAAGCAATGATGCGAAAGGGTCTATCCCATTATTTAGCTGAAGGAGAACCTGCGGGAAAGCGACTGTCTGGAGCAGAAAATCACTGTATGATTCTCTTTTTATAGGTGTGTATGTATTATAAATTAGTTCAACTTAATAGTTATTCGTATAATTAAATTAAGTCAAAATGTTGAAGACAAAAAAGAGGGAAGGTCTCCTCATGGTTAAAAACAAACTCCTTAATAGGCTAAATATGACAAAACGAGACGAGGAATTAGTCCTGTCTCGTTTTTTAGAATGACATAGTAACTCATGAATAAACTGCGTTACTTCTTTTTTAATACTTCATCCCGCACACCGTGATCTTCTGACAATTTGCGCTTTTTGTTTAGCTTCAGCCAAAAATAGACGCCGAACACTAAACTACCAAAAAAGAAAAAGAACAAAAACAGTGTGTCAAGGGCGAATTCCCATTGCATAATGAAAAACTCCTATGAGGGATTGACAGGAGAAAAATCTTCCTCAAAGTCATCCATCTCTTTTGTATATCCTTCGTACATGTAGACAAATGGGCAAAATCGGGTAATACCTTCTGCGACGGACATTGATCCAAAGATAACACTCATTAAGGGTGATGATTGTCGTCTGTACGTTGGCTTAGCTAAGGCAGCAGCTCCCCAACTGACTAGTGTTAGTCCAAAAGTGATTCTAATTAGCGCATTAAGTGTTCCAATATTCGGTCTAAACATTGTGATCCTCCTTCGTTTAATGAAAATGTAATAATATCCTTACCTCACTAAAGGGAAAATATGTTACGATAATGTAAACGGTTACTTTGTTGCCGTTTCAATTTTTAGCGTACCATTGTGAAAGACTCAACATTATAAATAATCCTAAGATCAGTTGGTGATAATATGGTAAAAGGATATTTACATTACTGGACTAAAAAACAGATACGTGAACATCAAGCTGTTGTGAGAGGAGAAATAGCTCCCACTCTTGTCATTAAAAATGCAACTTACTTAAATAGCTATCGAAAAAGCTGGATGAGTGGGAATGTGTGGATATACCAAGATCGCATCATTTATACTGGTAAAGGCATGCCTGAAAATATGGGAGGCACAGACATTTTTGACGCCACGGATAAATGGGCTGTTCCAGGATATATTGAACATCATGCTCATCCGTTTCAGTTATATCATCCCCTCACATTGGCCAAATATGCATCTGAAAGAGGAACAACCACACTTATCAATGACAATATGCCTTTCTTTTTCTGTTTGGACAAAAAGAAAGCGCTTACGTTTTTAGATGACATGCAGCAGACCCCTGCAACTATGCTATGGTGGGCAAGGTACGACAGCCAGACAGAATTAAAAAATGGCAATGATGTTTTTTTATACTCACATTTAAAGACTTGGATCGATCACCCTTATGTTGTGCAAGGTGGAGAATTAACAGGTTGGCCTCGTGTGCTGAGTGGAGACGATCAAATGCTTCATTGGATGCTTGAAACGAAAAACGCACGGAAACCAATTGAGGGCCATTTGCCAGGAGCCGGAGAAAAAACATTAAGTCAGATGGTGATGATGGGTGTCGGTGCGGACCATGAAAGTATGAGTGGAGAAGATATACTCAAGCGGCTAGATGCCGGAATGCGAGCTTCATTACGTTATTCATCCATTAGACCGGACTTACCTCATATCTTAAGAGAACTTCACGAACAACACTTTTGCCATTATGACCACCTTATGATGACAACAGATGGCGCCCCACCACATTTTTTAATAGATGGCATGATGGATCGCTTAATTTCATTAGCTGTAAAAGAAGGTGTTCCTTTTATTGAAGCAGTAAATATGGTGACACTAAATGTAGCAAGGCACTATCACATGGAAGATGTGATGGGGGTGATTGCTCCAGGTAGATCTGCTAATATTAATGTATTGTCCACTAAAGAGAACGCCCTTCCAAGCGATGTTTTAGCAAAAGGAACGTGGGTCCGTAGAGACAATAAGCCTTGTTTTCCTGATACAAATATTGATTGGGGAAATTATGGTTTTTCTCCCCTAGAACTAAGCTGGGAACTTACAAGGCAAGATTTTCATTTCTCAATGCCTTTAGGTTTGAAAATGACAAATAATGTGATTATGACCCCTTATCAGATTCAGACTGATTTAACGAGAGAAGAATTGCCGCCTCATTCAGATGAAAATTTTATGATGTTGTGTGACCGACATGGTGGTTGGCTAGTAGCAACGTTAATTAAAGGATTTGCCAATAATCTATATGGCTTTGCCAGTTCATTTTCATCATCAGGTGATATTATCCTTATAGGAAAAAGCAAACAAGGACTCTTGGATGCCTTCGAACAATTGAAAAAACAAAAGGGAGGTATCACGTTAATTGATCGCGATAAGGTAGCTGCTTCCATAACACTACCGCTTGGTGGGATGATGTCTCATTTGACAATCGACAATGGCTTAGCAGATGAGGAAGTTAAGCTGAAAAATGCGCTAAAAGAGAGAGGTTATCTATTTGAGGATCCCATCTATAGCCTGCTGTTTTTTTCTGCAACACACTTGCCGTATGTTAGAATCACACAAAAAGGAATCTTTGACGTTAAAAAGAAAAGGGTACTCTTTCCTTCAATTATGCGTTAAACTAGAGAAGTGTAGAGAGACGAAAGGATAATTTATAATGAAAACACAAACAATTGGATGTTTAATAATGTTAGCGCTATTAACCGTTGGCTGTAGCTCTAATAACAGTGAAGGAAATTCGGAAGTCAACAGGACTTCAGAGAACAATGGTTCTGAGCAGGCTGCCCATGCGGAAGAATCAAACGCCAATAATGTGTTTCCGCTTACCGGCATAAAGACGAGTGAAGATGTGGACCAACGTGCAATCGGTATCATGATTGAAAATTCACAATCGGCTAGGCCGCAATCTGGACTGTATCAAGCCGATGTGGTTTATGAAGTCTTATCAGAAGGTCACATCACCCGGTTGCTGTCGCTGTTTCACAGTCAACAGCCTGAGCGAATAGGTCCTGTTAGAAGTGCTAGAAATTATTATGTTCATTTAAACAACGGATATGACGCTATTTATGCTTCAGCTGGCGGTAGCCCGGGAGCATTGGAGCTTATAGCTCAGCAAGGGTATCCTCACATCAACGCCTTAAATTATGATGGGAGCTTTTTTACAAGATGGTCTGAGCGATCAGCTCCCCACAACATGTATACTTCTTATAGTCAATTGGTGGATGCAGCGGCCGATGTAGGCTTAACGATGACAGATCGAGAACCTCCTGAGTTGCCATTTTCTGATGAAACAAGTCATGCCGAGGCTAGTGAAGACGCGTTAGAAGTGTTAATAGATTACAACAGCACATCTAATAATGTATTATTTGATTATGACGAACAAACAAAACGTTACATACGTTCAGTTGGTGGCCAACGAGTCGATGATCTGGATACAGGAGAACCAGTAGCACCTAAAAATATTTTTGTGGTAGCTGCTTCTCACCAAGTGATTGATGACCAAGGACGGCGACACATTAATATTGAATCTGGTGGTGCTGCCTATTTGATTCAGAATGGACAAGCAATCGAAGCAGAATGGAAAAATGTAGACGGCGTCATTTTACCTTTTAAAGATGGAGAGCCATTAAACTTTTTGCCGGGACAAACGTGGATTAACTTCGTGGAAGATATCGGCGATGTGTCGTATCATTCTGCACCATGATCGAAGAAAGGATGAAACATGACCATGCAAATTGATAAATTAAGAGGAAAAGAATTAGACCAACTTTTTAAAGCCATATTAAGTCTAAAAGATGTAGAGGAGTGCTATACATTTTTTGATGACCTCTGTACGATGAACGAAATACAGTCCCTCGCTCAGCGGCTGGAAGTTGCACGTATGCTCATGGAAGGCGACACATACCAACGTATTGAGAAAGACACCGGTGCCAGCACTGCTACAATCTCAAGAGTTAAGCGCTGTATCAACTACGGGAATGACGGTTACAAATTTGCCTTGGACCGAGTAGCTGAAGAAAAGGAATAATTCTTAAAGATCTGGTCGCATCCAGGTCTTTTTATTTTGGAATGACATGATGGAAAATAGGGGGGAGAAATGACGGATTATTGCTGAAAATCAGAGCGGAAGTGCGTGAAAAAGTAGAGGTTTGCTGAAAAACTAAGGGTGATTGCTGAAACTCCGGATAGTGTTGCGTGAAAACGAGGGGTTAATGCTGAAACAAGGCAGAGTTGCTGAAAATCAGGGAGAAGCTGCGTGAAAAATAAAGGTTGTTGCTGAAAATCAAGGCGAAGTAGCGTAAAAAAATAGGGTTGTTGCTGAAAATCAAGAGGTTAATACTGAAATAGTCCTTTCCTAGAGTACGAATAGTCAAATGGAAGGCGATAAGCACTATAATTATACTTTCCTATCAGCTGGACATTCATCGTTTTGAATAAATAAGTAATCGCATTCCTTGAATCTACCTTCAAAAAAATGCGTGCATGTTTATTTGTAATGACGTTGTTAATTAACAATGAATAATCCTCTAATGCCAGTAAATGCGCAAGTCTTGATTGATATCCGCAAAAGTCACAAATCCACACTGCGTAGTGCCTCCGCATACCATATTCACGACACTTCTCACATCTGACGCCGAAGATCAATTCATTTTTATCAATATTAAATTCTTTTAAAACATCCAATCTTTTTGGTACATGTAATTCTAATAATTTTTTATTTAAATCATGAAGCATATTGAATTGAAGAGGATGTTTAGAGGATTCTTTTCCTAATTCACTTATTGTGGCGAGTACTGCATGAGCGTGTAAAACAGAGGAATTCCTATTCTCTATAATTGTAGTAGGATGACTGATAACAACAAAAGGGTTGATAGTAATTTGAGGGAACCTGTACTTTTTGAGCAAACGACGTAGATGAACATGCTGCATTTGTACTTGAGATATAGGATCAAGATACCCTTCAGTTTCACCGTGGATAGTCCGTCTCATTTGGTTAAGTGATGTGTCAAAGGACAGAACTCCAGAGAGATTCTTAATTTCAAAAATGCAAAAAAAAGTTGGTGTAAGGAGCAATGTATCTAACTGAAAAAAACGGCTCATTCCGTCTGGTAATCTAAGATCATTGATGATGAAGCAGGTGTCTAATTCTAAATAGTCAAGATAATAATCAAGAGCTAATTCACCTCGATAGCCTTTTTTATACTTCGCTAACATTTCTGCAACTGTAGAGGTTTTAGGATGAGAAGGTGGGAGACGTCGAAGCAAAGAATCAAGTTGAAGAAGTGGTACGGGGATCGTACGTGGTTTAGAAATCAATAAAATACCTCCTTTTCAAATGACTATTCGACAATAAGGTAGTAAATTCCTTTTTTTATATGGGAGAGAAATTTCAAAGTTAATGAAAGACTGCTGAGAATAAAGCCAACGTTGCGTAAAAAAGTAGAGGTAGTGCTGAAAAACTAAGGGTGATTGCTGAAACTCCGGATAGTGTTGGGTGAAAACGAGAGGTTAATGCTGAAACAAGGCGGAGTTGCTGAAAATAAGAGTGGCGTTGCGTAAAAAAGCAGAGTTAATGCTGAAAAACTAGGGATGATTGCTGAAAATCAGATAAGCTCCTAAAATTAAATGAGAATCAAAAAACAAATTTGGTCCTTGACCCGTGGTAAGAAGCTAACCCAAAAATGATCCTTGAGCAGCCCCAAAGTGGCCTCTGACCCCAAGGTGAGAAAGCCGACCTAAAGTGGACCAACATAGGAATTGCTGATAAAACGATAATGAGGCGGGAACTCATTCCCGCCCTAATGTCATTAAAAAACAACGGTTTTATTGTTATGGGCAATAATACGATCTTCCAGATGCCATCCTACAGCTCGGGCTAAGACAGATCGTTCAATATGACCGCCGATACGTTTTAAGTCATCCACGTGGTAGCGGTGATTAACGCGATGGACATCTTGTTCAATAATTGGCCCTTCGTCCAGATCATTCGTAACGTAATGGGAGGTGGCACCAATCAATTTAACGCCTCGCTCGTATGCTCGTTCATAAGGCTTCGCCCCAACAAAAGCAGGGAGAAATGAGTGATGGATGTTGATGATTTTCCCTGGATAATGAGCGACAAACTCCGGTGAAAGGATCTGCATATAACGCGCTAAGACAATAACATCCACTTTATCCTTCAAAAGAGCAAGCTGTTCTTGTTCTGCTTCTTTTTTGGTCTCCTTTGTCACGGGAATGTGATAAAAAGGAATATTGAATGACTCTACTAGTTCCCGATGGTCTGGGTGATTACTAATGACCATTGGGACTTCAGCAGTAAGATCTCCGGATTGTAATTGCCATAATAACTCAAGGAGACAATGTTCTTGTTTGGAAACAAAAATAGCCATTCTTTTTAACTGGTCGGCAAAGGAAAGCCGCCATTCCATCTTAAACGTGTTAGCTACTTCCTCGAATTCTCTTACTAATGTGTCCTCATAATCTTTCATCTCAGGCATGTCGAATGCGACCCGCATAAAAAATTGTCCGCCTTCAGGGTCGGTTGTATATTGGTCAGATTGTACAATATTCGCTTTTCTATCGTATAAAAATTTTGACACAGCAGCCACGATACCTGGTTGATCTAAGCAGGTGATCAGTAATCTGGCATGATTTTGGTGGCGGTCAAAATAAGCTTGTAATCGGTGATTCATTTTTACGTTCATAATATCCTCCAATCATTTATTAAATAAATCGACTAAATAGGGGCTGCTGAATAATCATAATGCCATTTCGTAACTAGAGGTACCACTGTTTATCGTGGAGATCTGCCACAGAATTCGCTTTTTCCGTTCTGTGGGCTTCTCCGCTATGCCAGTACAGCCTCTTTAAGCATGGCACAATTTTTTGACTACATAGTAGAATTTATTTGGCGCGTTATGTCAAAAAATCCATTGTCATCGTTGACATATCAAGGTATTCAGTCAGATGAAAGTAAGTGATTTTTTCTAGCTTCCTTGAAAATGAACTGCACTAAAGGGATAAAGTGTTAAAATGCATAAACATTATTATACCATGCCCTATATCTCTTTAGCATATAAATTTAATCACACTAAAAGGATTACTGTCGAGACTCCTTACGTTTTTTGATATACTATGTCACAGACAAATATAGATTGGAGATATAGATAATTATGAAAGCGTACCATGAATGGCGACATGTTTTTAAATTAGATCCTGCAAAACCAATTGATGAGACAGCCCTTGAACAGCTGTGCGAATCAGGGACAGATGCCATCATCATTGGTGGAAGTGATAATATAACAGAAGAAAATACGTTAGACTTACTTATGCGTGTACGTCGCTATAGTGTAGCTTGTGCCCTTGAAGTAAGTACATTAAATGCTGTTGTCCCGGGATTTGATTACTTTTTAATTCCGTCAGTCTTAAATACGCGGAATACCACGTGGCTTAATGGCTTACACCACCGTGCTTTAAAGGAGTTTGGACATATGATGAATTTTGAAGAAGTTTTATCAGAAGGGTATTGTGTCCTGAACAAAAACTCGAAAGTGGCTCAAGTGACGGAAGCTGAGACAGACTTAGGGAAAGATGACGTTGTGGCTTATGCGAGAATGACCGATCAGCTATTCCATATGCCGATTTTTTACCTAGAGTACAGCGGAACTTACGGCGATCCTGATACGGTGCAAGAAGTGAATCACATTCTTGAGAAATCACAATTGTTTTACGGTGGCGGTATCACCTCTGTGGAGCAAGCGGAAGAAATGGCGGAGCGAGCGGATACCATTGTTGTAGGAAATGTAATCTATACAGATTTAAAGACAGCCCTCAAAACCGTTCATGCTGTCAAAAAGCAAGTGGACGAGCGGCAATAAAAAGCGTAAAATAACTTTTAAGAGAACGTACGTTTGGATGGTGATAATATGAAACATGAATTACTGGAAGGCTTAAACCCTGAACAGCAGAACGCTGTTAAGCATAATGAAGGACCATTACTTATCATGGCAGGGGCTGGCAGTGGGAAGACGCGTGTCTTGACACATCGTATTGCCTATTTAATCGGTGAAAAAGGTGTGCCACACTGGTCTATTCTGGCTATTACTTTTACGAATAAGGCTGCAAGGGAAATGAAGGACAGAGTCTCACGCATTATTGGTGGAGAAGCGGAAGATATGTGGATTTCTACTTTCCACTCCATGTGCGTTAGGATTCTGAGACGTGACATCGATCGCATCGGCTTTAATCGAAACTTCACAATATTGGATTCTACTGATCAAAAGTCTGTCATTAAACGTCTCGTGAAGGAAATGAACATCGACCCGAAAAAGTTTGATCCAAGGACGATCCTTGGAACGATTAGTTCTGCAAAAAACGAACTAAAAACACCTGAAGACTTTGGTAAAACAGCAAATGGTTATTACGAGGATACCGTTTATAACGTTTATAAAGCGTATCAAAGGGAGTTAAAGAAAAATCAAGCGCTGGATTTTGATGATTTAATTATGACGACAATTACGCTTTTTAAACAAGTGCCAGAAGTGCTTGAATACTATCAACGACGCTTTAGATACGTGATGGTGGACGAGTATCAGGATACGAACAGGGCACAATATGTGTTAGTTAACATGATCGCTGACCGTCATAAAAATATTTGCGTAGTCGGTGACTCAGACCAGTCTATTTATCGTTGGCGCGGGGCAGATATTAAAAATATTCTCTCATTTGAAAAAGATTATGAAAATGCGACTGTTGTTATGCTAGAACAAAATTACCGCTCAACGAAACGAATCCTTGAGGCGGCTAACAAAGTTATTGATCATAACAGCGGCCGCAAGCCAAAAAATTTATGGACTGAAAATATCGAAGGCGACAAGCTGACCTATTATGAAGCAGATAATGAACATGATGAAGCCCAATATGTAGTAGGGAAAGTAAAAGAGTACATTGATAACGGTACCTATAAAGCATCAGATGTAGCTGTTCTTTATCGAACGAATGCACAATCACGTGTTATTGAGGAATTGTTCGTGAAATCAAGTTTGCCCTACACCATTGTCGGTGGCACAAAATTCTATGATAGAAAAGAAATTAAAGATTTACTTGCATATCTAAGACTGGTAGCTAACCCTGATGACGATATTAGTTTTCGGAGAATCATTAACGTCCCGAAACGAGGAATTGGTAATACGACGCTCGATAAACTCCAAGCCTATGCGACACAGCATGATTTATCGTTGTTCCAAACAATTCAAGAAATCGAACAAGTTGGTTTAAGTGCTCGCTTTGCAAAAACATTGCATGAATTTGGAGAGCAGCTACACGGCTGGGTGCAAATGCAAGAATACTTGCCTGTCATGGAGTTAGTCGAAGAGCTACTCGAAAAGACTGGTTATCGCGACATGCTAAAAAATGATAAAAGCCTTGAATCAGAAGGCAGGCTAGAGAATATAAACGAATTTTTAACAGTGGCAAAAGAATTTGAAGAAACGAATGAAGATAAAACATTAATCGCCTTTTTAACAGATTTAGCGCTCATTGCTGACATTGACCAAGTGGATAATGATGATGCAACAGCAGATGAAAAAATTCTCCTTATGACGTTACATTCTGCAAAAGGACTGGAGTTCCCAGTTGTATTTCTTATCGGATTAGAGGAAGGTGTTTTTCCACATAGTCGTGCTTTGATGGAAGAAGTAGAAATGGAAGAGGAAAGGCGATTGGCTTACGTTGGAATCACACGGGCAGAAAGGTATCTCTATTTAAGCCGAGCGAGGATGCGGACATTATATGGTCGGACGAATATGAATCCCCCGTCCCGTTTCTTAAACGAAATTCCTAAGGATTTAATGGAAGGGACAGAGATACAATCGGCAGATCCACCATGGATGCGTCCTTCTCAAAGAACTAGTGCAATGGATACAGCAACCATACCTGAACGTAAAAAATCTGTCATTCGGCCACAAACAACGACAACCGCTGGTGCCACCTTTGAATGGCAAGTAGGGGATAAAGCGAACCATAAAAAGTGGGGACAAGGTACAGTCGTTAGTATAAAGGGGAACGGGGAAAATATTGAATTAGATATTGCGTTTCCGCAAGTAGGGGTTAAACGACTAGCAGCGAAGTTTGCTCCTATTACGAAAGGATAAGGTGGTGACTGATTATGGCTGTTGAAGATGTTAAAATACGTTTGGAAGAATTAACGACCTTATTAAATGATTATGCTTATCATTATTATGTTCTTGATAATCCTAAGGTGCCTGACGCAGAATATGATCGGCTGTTACGGGAATTAAGGACGCTTGAAGAGGCCAATCCAGAGCTGAAGCAGGCGGATTCTCCTACAGAGCGAGTAGGCGGCGAGCCGCTGGATGCATTTAAAAAGGTTCAGCACGATGTCCCGATGCTCAGCCTGTCTAACGCATTTAATGAGACAGAATTACGTGACTTTGCTCGGCGTGCACAGCAAGGGTTAGGCTACGAACCATCCTATATATGTGAACTTAAGATTGACGGCTTAGCTGTCAATCTTAAATATGAGAATGGCTTATTCGTCCAAGGGGCTACACGGGGAGATGGAACGACTGGGGAGGATATTACAAGTAATTTAAAAACAATTCCCTCCATTCCACTTAAATTAAAAGAGAACGTGACGATTGACGTCCGTGGTGAAGCGTTTATGCCGAAAAAATCGTTTAATCGTCTTAACGAAGCGAAAGAAAAAAATGGCGAGGCGTTATTTGCTAACCCACGAAACGCGGCGGCAGGGTCTCTTAGACAGCTAGATCCCAAAATAGCAGCGAAACGGAATTTAGACATTTTTATTTACTCTGTTGGTAAAGTAGAAAATAACGAACTCGATTCGCACCATGAAGCACTTTCCTACGTAAAAGAGCTAGGTTTTAAAACAAATAAAGAAACTCAATACTGCGAAACGATTGAGGAGGTTATTGCCTATTGTGATAGCTGGCTTGATAAACGAACTGAACTGGATTACGATATTGACGGTATTGTCATTAAAGTAGACCGGATTAGTGACCAGCAGAAGCTAGGATTCACAGCGAAAAGCCCACGGTGGGCCACTGCGTTTAAATTTCCAGCAGAAGAAGTGGTGACGACTTTGGAAGATATTGAATTAAGCGTTGGGCGTACAGGGGTTATTACACCGACTGCCATTTTAACTCCGGTATCTGTAGCTGGAACCACGGTAAAAAGAGCCTCCTTGCATAATGAAGACTTAATTCGTGAGCAAGATGTGAAAATTGGCGATAGAGTCACTATTAAAAAAGCGGGAGATATTATTCCGAAAGTGGTTAATGTATTGACAGAACAGCGAACGGGAAAAGAGAAAGAGTTTCACATGCCAACACAATGCCCTGAGTGTGAAAGTGAACTCGTCCGCATTGAAGGAGAAGTGGCACTTCGATGTGTGAACCCGAAATGTCCTGCGCAAATTCGCGAAGGTCTTATTCATTTCGTATCTCGTAATGCCATGAACATCGACGGACTTGGCGAAAAGGTCATTACACAACTTTTTGAACATGACTTAATTGAAGATGTAGCAGACCTTTATCGTTTAAAGCGAGAAGAACTTTTAGAGCTTGAACGTATGGGGGAAAAATCAGTTGATAACCTATTAGAAGCAATTGATAAGACACGGAATAACTCTTTGGAGAAACTGTTGTTTGGCCTCGGTATTCGTTACGTTGGAGCAAAAGCTGCCAAGACGTTAGCGATCACATTTGATACGGTGGATAATTTAATGAGTGCCTCTGTAGAAGAGTTAGAGGCGGTTGATGAAATCGGAGAAAAAATGGCGGATGCCATTAAAACTTATTTCGAACAAAAAGAAGTGATCGATCTCATTAACGAATTAAAAGAATTAGGTATTAACATGACCTATAATGGTCCAAAACCCCAAGCTGCTTCTGTTACATCTGACACCGTATTTTCTGGTAAGACCGTCGTCCTAACGGGTACGATGGAACGGATGACTCGTAATGAAGCAAAAGCTGAAGTAGAAGCTCAAGGGGGGAAAGTAACTGGAAGTGTGACGAGCAATACCAACCTCTTGGTCGCCGGTGAAAAAGCAGGATCAAAGTTAAGAAAAGCAGAGGATTTAGGGATAGAAGTGTGGGATGAAGAACGGTTTATAGCTGAACTAAACGGAGATAAATAGATAAAGCTAAGCTTCAATCAGTGGGCGTTTTCCTTTATCCCCAAACTAAACTTTTCGGCCTTCTTAAGTTTTGAGGTGGGGGTTTTACTGTCCCTACAGAGTGGATAAAAAATGACAAAAATATTGGCTAGACCGTTTGTCCTTTGTATGAGAAAATATGATGTAGATCATCAAAGTTGAGGCGATGACAGTCTGATTACGCCATAAACAAATGGCGGGGAGTGTGGAAGAATGAAGAAGAAATGGGGCGTGCTTAGTCTCGTATTTGTTATAACATTGACAGGGTGTATCCCTGGTTTAGAACGGGCAGAGGAAGATGTCATCATCGTAGAAGAAACAGAGGAAGAAGATGTAACAGAATATATTATTACACCGACGATCGAGTCACCGGATCACTTTTATCGCAACGTGCTTGTGGATGGCACGTATCAAAGAAGTGAAGCCAGAGGGACAACTGCCCATGCTATGAATAACCGAATTGACATTGATCAATTTGAACTCGGTCTAATGGAGATTGCCAGTAGTGTTTATGAGCAAGAAGGCTACTATTTTCAAGAAGGGTCTCATCTTTCTGGAGAGCTAATCAATTCTTGGCTGAGACGGTATGACGAAGATGATAATCCCGCGGGATTAAACCCTGCTCCAGGGTCTGGTGATTCTGAAGAAAAACGCCTTGCTGATAAGCCACTCATCATTTCGCATATAATGGAGCATAATTATTATACTGGTAATGATGAATCAGGTGTGAACTTAAGTGGTGTCGTGATCGGTATATCATTACGTTCTGTTTATTATTTCAGAACTGAAGATGAAGATGGTGGTTACTATTTTCATGAAAAAGAAGTAGATCCTAATGATGCTCTTGAGCATGGGGAAGAAGCGGCTCAAAAAATATTAGAGCGTCTTCGTGAAATGGAAGGGCTTGAAGACGTGCCAGTGACGATTGCTCTTTATAATGAAGAGGCAAGGGGATCCATTGTACCAGGTACCTTTGTTGCGATGGCTCAAGCTGGAAGTGGGGATGATTCACTTGGTAATTGGGAAGCTATAAATGAAGAGTTTATTACCTTTCCTTCGAGCCAAGCTCGTGAGGTACAACCAGGTCTTTCCGACAACTTTACTAAGTTTCGTCAAGATATAGAAACCTTTTTTGATACAAATGTCGGTGTTGTTGGAAAAGGACGATACAAAAATGACACCCTCCAAGAATTAAAGATAGAAATCAATCTTCAATCACATGGGAAAGCTGAAATTGTAGCGTTAACACAATTTTTAAGTGGAAAAGTAGAAAATACGTTCGGCAATAACGCACCTGTGTATATTTATGTAGAATCGGTGAACGGAGCAGAAGCTCTTATTGTTCAAATCCCTGAACAAGAGCCTTATATGCATGTTTACCGCTAAAGTTACAGAAGCATCTCCCAGTCACCGATGTGGCTGGGTTTTTTGAAGTAAATGTCCACCTTGACTGGCCTTCCTTTCGTCCTTTGCTTGAAACTAGTGAATTTGTCACGCTTCAAACTTGATTGCTTGAAGCGTGCTTCTTTGGTATGATCATACTATTGTGAGTCAGGATTTTAGCGATTATTCAAAGAATTTTGGAGGTGCTACGATGGAACGTATTACGAAAGACCAAGTCAAACATGTTGCCAATTTGGCGAGACTGGAATTTACAGAGAAAGAAATAGAGAGTTATGCGTACCAACTTGATGAAATTATTGCCTTTGCAGAACTTCTTAATGAGGTGGAGACAGACAATGTTGAGCCCACATCTCACGTGCTAGACGTTCGAAATGTTCTTCGCGAAGATGAGATGAAATCATCATTATCCAATGATGATGCACTAAAAAATGCCCCAGATCAAAAAGATGGCCAGTTTAAAGTGCCGTCAGTGCTTGAATAAGGAGGAACTCATATGACGTTGTTTGATCACACATTGCGGGAATTACATGAACGCCTACATAATAAAGAGCTAACCGTAACCGATCTAGTAAAAGCTTCATTTGACCGGATCACTGACATTGATGATAAAATCGGTGCTTTTCTTCGCTTAAATGAAGAAGCGGCATTAACTCAAGCCAAACAGTTAGATGAAAAATTAGCAAACGGTGACGTTGAGACCGAACAAGTCCTTTTCGGATTACCAATCGGTATTAAAGATAATATTGTGACAAAAGGTCTTGTTACAACATGTGGAAGTCAACTTCTTAATAAGTTTGATCCTTTGTACGACGCCACTGTCGTTGAAAAATTACAAGAAGTAGAGACAGTAACGGTCGGCAAATTAAACATGGATGAATTTGCCATGGGTTCATCAAATGAAAACTCCAGCTATAAACAAGTTAAAAATCCTTGGGATCTTACACGAGTACCCGGGGGTTCAAGTGGGGGTTCGGCAGCAGCCGTTGCCTCTGGAGAAGTACCATTTGCTCTAGGTTCGGATACAGGAGGTTCCATTAGACAGCCGGCCGCTTATTGCGGAGTTGTGGGACTTAAGCCGACATACGGACGTGTATCCCGCTATGGTCTCGTTGCATTTGCTTCCTCCCTCGATCAAATTGGCCCGCTCACAAATACGGTTGAAGATAGTGCCTATGTTCTTCAGCAAATTGCAGGTTATGACAAACGAGATTCCACGAGCGCTGATATAAATGTTCCTGATTTCTTAAAAGCTTTAACAGGTGATATTAAAGGCTTAAAAATTGGTGTTCCGAAAGAGTATCTTGGTGAAGGTGTCAACGAACAAGTAAAAGAAAAGGTAAAAGAAGCATTGGCTAAGCTGGAAGAGCTTGGCGCATCTTGGGAGGAAGTGTCTCTTCCTCATTCTAAATATGCCCTTGCCACTTATTATTTGTTAGCCTCATCAGAAGCTTCTGCAAACTTGGCCCGATTTGATGGCATTCGTTATGGCGATAGAAAACAAGCAGACGATTTATTATCAACTTATAAAAAGACACGAAGTGAAGGCTTCGGTGATGAAGTTAAGCGGCGGATCATGCTCGGAACCTTTGCGTTAAGTTCAGGATACTACGATGCGTACTATAAAAAAGCACAAAAAGTCAGAACACTCATTAAACAAGATTTTGAAGATTTGTTCTTGAATTATGATGTTCTTATTGGACCTACAGCACCGACAACGGCCTTTAAAATCGGTGAAAAAATGGACGACCCTTTAACCATGTACGCTAACGATATTTTAACGATACCGATGAATTTAGCAGGTGTCCCAGCCATTAGTGTCCCTTGTGGATTTAGTGATGGATTACCTATTGGACTGCAAATTATCGGGAAGCATTTTGATGAGGAAACGGTCTTAAAAGTGGCACATGCATTTGAGCAAGCAACAGATCATCATACATTAAAGCCGGAACTGTAAGGAGGGAGACAAGATATGAGTTATGAAACAGTGATAGGTTTAGAAGTCCATGTTGAATTAAAAACGAATTCTAAAATCTTTTGTAGCTGCTCCACAGAATTCGGAGCGCCACCTAATACGCACACATGTCCAGTTTGTTTAGGTCATCCCGGTGTCTTACCAGTGTTGAATAAGCAAGCTGTAGAATTTGCTATGAAAGCCTCGATGGCTTTAAACTGTGAAGTAGCTGAATTAACGAAATTTGACCGGAAGAACTATTTTTACCCGGACAACCCGAAAGCCTATCAAATTTCTCAATTCGATAAGCCAATTGGTGAAAATGGGTGGATAGATATTGAGGTTAATGGTGAAAAGAAGCGTATTGGCATTACGCGTCTTCATCTTGAAGAGGATGCAGGTAAACTTACGCATGTTGATGGGAAAGGGCATAGCCTTGTAGATTATAACCGAGTAGGAACACCGCTCGTTGAAATCGTGTCAGAGCCTGATATTCGTAGTCCGGAAGAAGCTTATGCCTACTTAGAAAAGTTAAAAGCTATCATGCAATATACGGAAGTATCAGACTGTAAGATGGAAGAAGGCTCCCTTCGTTGTGATGCTAATATTTCGTTACGTCCTGTGGGACAAAAGGAGTTTGGGACGAAAGCAGAGCTTAAAAATCTCAATTCGTTTACCCATGTTCAAAAAGGCCTGGAATATGAAGAGAAGCGTCAAGAGAAGGAACTTTCAAGTGGAGGCGAAATTCTTCAAGAAACAAGACGTTGGGACGAGGGACGGAAAAAAACGATTCTTATGCGTGTTAAAGAAGGGTCAGATGATTACAGGTACTTCCCTGAGCCAGATTTAGTCAATCTGTATATAAATGATGACTGGAAAGACAGCGTGAGAGCTTCCATTCCGGAATTACCTGATGCACGCCAACAAAGGTATATTAACGAATTAGGGTTGCCAGAATACGATGCAGGCGTCCTTACTCAACAAAAAGCCATGAGCGATTTCTTTGAGCAAGGATTAGCGTTAGACGGACCACCAAAGCAACTATCAAATTGGCTTATGGGTGAAGTAAGTGCTTATTTGAATCAAAACGGGAAAGACATTACCGACGTCCCAATGACCCCTGAATCTCTTGTGAAAATGATTCAGCTTATAGAAAAAGGGACGATTTCATCTAAGATTGCGAAAAAAGTGTTTAAAGAAATGATTGAACATGGTGGAGACCCAGAGAAAATCGTCAAGGATAAAGGGCTGGTCCAAATCAGTGATGAAGGAGAAATTCTTAATATGATCACTGAGACACTGGATAATAACCCTCAATCTATTGATGATTATAAGAATGGGAAAGATAAGGCGATTGGTTTCTTAGTAGGCCAAATTATGAAGGCTTCACGTGGAAAAGCCAATCCACAAGTCGTCAACAAACTCCTTACTGAAGAGATCAAAAAGCGTTAGAGATAAAGAGTAAGACAAGACTTCCGTTCTTACAGACGGGAGTCTTATTTTAACTCTCAATATGAGTGGAGATACGTTCATCAAGGTAATAATAAATACGTTTGAATCACTGAGGTTATGTTGAATCTCGTTTGTTTCGCCCACTAGTTTTAAAGAGAGAGTTGTTCATTGCACCATTCAACGCCACATATGATATACTCAAAAGCATGTTCAAAAAACTCTGCTGAAACAGTTCTATTTATCACAGATAACCGTCAGTATAACACCCGCCTCAAAATAGGAAGGAGAACGACACCTATTTAGGCAGGAAATAACGGACGTTGATATCCTGATTCACTTAAATTCCCACTGATTGTGAAGGGTTGTTTTAAAAAAAGCTAGGAAGAAGGTATGAAGGACTTATTATGAAAGACATGATTAAATGTTTAGTATTTATGATGGGGATGGTAGGAGGTATCATCTCAGTACTTATGGCGGTTATTTATATGACAGCTTTACTAATGCCAACAGACATGTCGCTTATGTCGTGGCAAGCCTTATGGATGTTGGCTATGGCCATATTTGTATGGCTTATTCCTGTTCAATTTATCGATTTACTGAAGCTTATTCCTATTCAACGGAGAATGAGAAGGATTGTCTATCCTCATCTTTTAACGGTTTTGCAAATAACCTCATTTACGTGCTATATGGTTGTTTTAAATAGTTGGCTAAAGAATGTTGCGTTTTCTAGTAAAGGCCTAATCATCCTTACATTCGTCATCATTTGTACAGCTCGTTTCTCTTACTACTGTTTAGTTTGTTATTTGAGAAAGCAAGCGATTGGTCGTGTGACAACGTCGCGTTAAAGTGAAAAATGTAAGACAGCATAAACGATGACGGCACTTATACTTATGATACATGTGGTGAGCGCCATCGTTTGTTGTGCTTCAGAAAAGTAGCTGCCTTTTTTCCACCAAACAAGAGCGAATAAGCTAATACCGAAAAAAGATATGATTAATGATCCCCATTCGTTTGAGGGAGTGTCAAATAACAACGATAAAACAAAATACGCTTGGTAACCGATAAGAAAGATAAATAGATAATCATAAGACCGTTTCATGTCAACCCCTCCCACCCTCTAATCATCCCAAAAATATACACGCTGTTCAATAGTAGGCTATGTCGAATATAGTAACATTACTGTCTATCAATGTATGTGGGGGCTTACCTCAGTTAGAAGTAAATGGCTGTTGGTACGTAAAATCACCCTTTCGTTTCTTTATCCTCTCCGTTTACATAAAAGTCATATCGTACAAGTGTTTAACTAGAAGTGTGCTTATAAACAGATTTCCCCTCAATAAATGTTTCTTTAACGGTCGTATAGACATCAAATGGATGGCCAGACCAAATGACAAAATCAGCATCTTTCCCTTTTTCAAGCGAACCTTTCATCGCTTCTATCGATAAATGACGGGCGGCTTGGCTAGTGAGGGCTTTTAAAGCTGTCACTTCACTAAGCCCATGCTTAATCGCGTGTGCAGCAGTAGTTGTTAAATAGTCAATGCCTACGACAGGATGATCGGTTGTGATAGAAAAAGGGACACCATGTTTTTCTAAGGCGACCATCGTATGGTACCCTTTGTCAGCTAACTCAACCTTGGAGCGTGTGGACATTGTAGGGCCAACTGAGACTTGAACACCGTGTTCAGCGAGCTTATCAGCAATGAGGTGGCCTTCTGTACAATGTTCAATCGTGACATTAATCTTAAATTCATCAGCGATTCTAATCGCGGTCATAATATCATCAGCACGATGGGCATGAGTACGAAGAGGGATTTCTTTTTTCAAAACGGGTAATAATTGCTCCATACGTAAATCTCGTTCTAAGATTTCCCCTTTCTCCTTGCGAAATTGATAATCACGTGCTTTCATAAGTGTCTGCCGCATCAGTGCTGCGATTCCCATTCGTGTAACTGGAGCCATTTTTTTACCGCTGTAGATTCGTTTTGGATTTTCCCCAAAAGCTCCCTTCATGCCAGAAGGGGACTTTACAATCATCTCATCAACAATGTGGCCGGCTGTCTTAAAAATAGCCATTTCTCCTCCGATAACATTGGCGCTGCCTGGCATAATCTGAACAGTGGTTACCCCGCTCTCTCTTGCATCTTGAAAGGCTCTTTCCATAGGATTAACACCATCAATTGCACGGATATGAGGAGTGACGGGTTCTGACGTTTCATTAAAGTCTCTCCCTTCTTCACCTCCCCCAGCCTTATGTACACCGAGATGCGTATGGACATCAATAAAACCGGGCGTTATATAGTCTCCATGGCAATCATAGATGGAGACATTTGGTGGGAGGTCAATCTCTTCTCCTACTTGAAGAATATGCTCATCCTCAATGAGCAACGTGCCTTTCACTATGTCATTTCCTAAACCATCTAATATGTGGGCATTAATATACGTCTGTAACATCCTATCACCCTTTCAAAATATCGTCTTTATTATCTTCAATTTCGACAATCAAAATAAAAATCCTTGTCATTTTCTAAAGAAAAAGGGGAATTCCTGACAGTTACTTACCTGTAACTTGGAACAAGCACACTTACATCTAGTTTTTCATAAAATAATAGGGTGATATGGATATAGAAGCTAGTGGTCCATCCTTAACAGCTAAATACGCATAAGACTAAAAAAGGAGTCTATTAAAAAATGGAGAAAAACAATGATTTTTACGATAAAATCTATAAAGCAGGTGGGCACAAAAAAATGTATGCTAAGCATTATCGACACAGCCCTTATCTGCAACTGTGGGAAAAGTCGATAGACATTCTAAAGAAGATGGAAGATCCTCGAATCATTGATATTGGATGTGGGGTTGGACAATATGCCAACTTATTATTTGACCATGAGCTTTTAGACTACAAGGGGATTGATTTTAGTGATGAAGCTATACGACTAGCCCAAATGACCAACAATCTTTATAAAGATAAATTCGAGGTTGATGACGCTTATACGTCCTCTATTTACGATGATGATTACAATACAGCTATTTTGTTTGAAGTGTTAGAACATTTGCAGGAAGATTTGCGTGTTTTAAGTAAATTAAGAGTGGGAACACATGTCATACTTTCTGTACCGAATTTTGATACGGTGAGTCATGTAAGATACTTTACGGGGGAAGATGATGTGAATAAAAGATATGAAGAACTCATAGCTTTTCAGGAAATTTACACATTCCCTCTTGCAGGGAGTTCTAAGCTATTTTTGGCCTATGGTATTAAAAATTAGTCAATGATGGCTACCCAATTTTAGTCACGTTTATATGCACTTACACATGTAGATGTCCAATTTGATCCCGCACATAAGGATACCTCTGATTTTTTTGAGTTTTAATCATTTTAAATTTATCAGAAGGTATCTTTAGTGTGGATAATGACAGTCATTTTGATAGGGGTAAAACATTAAACAGTTGAAAACAGTGAGCTCTAGCACTTTTATTTAGACAAATATAGAATGTAAAACTCGTGTTAAACAACTGCTTCTTCCAGTATGTCAAAAGTCTAAATGCTACAACGGTGAATAATTTAAAACGTATTTGAAGAAATGCCATCATTCAAAATAAGGTGTCAAAATCCAACTAGTGAATGTGTCCTTCACTTCAGACGGACGCTTTCTCGGGGGCTTGTCTTCAGCTAACGTTTGCTCGGTAATTCCTCGCAAAAGTGGAGCTTCAGACTGCGCTTTATCCTCCGGGAGTCGCCGTCATACCTTTCAGTCGCTTTTTTATTATCCGTATATTAAATAAAAATCACTAGATATGAGTCGTTTTATTGCTCATGAAACGTGTCATTGTGAAATTGATTTATGTAATAAAATAATAAGACTTTATTTAACGAAAGTCTTGTTCTACTTCATTAATCCCAAATGTTTGGACGGTCAATTCCCATTGTTCTCATATAATCTAACAGTTGACCAGTGTGAACAGATTCATGGTAAGCGATACGCAATAACATATCCCCAAGCGTTCTAACATATCCTACATCAGAACGGTCTATTCTTATAGTCTCAAAATCACTTACACTTATTGAGTTAATATATTCTAGGAAATTTTTACGATACGGTTGGGCAAATGCTAGCTCATTATCTACTGTTGTAAAATTTTTTTCTTTAAAAGGATTAGATAGGTTGGATAAACCTTTACTGCCTTTTCTTATAAGAATTTGGTGATAAAGATATTCACCTTCTAATACATGTCTAATCATGTCTGCGCAAGTAAGTGCCTCTCCGTCAGGTTTCCAGTTCAGCTTCTGTTCAGGTATCGCCTTCCAAACCTTTATCCCACTCTTAAGGGGCAGTAACCCCCCCACCTGAAAACTTAAGAAGATCGAAAAGTTAAGGTGGGGGATAAACTGCCCCTAAAGGTCCGATAAGTTAAACTAACAATCAGTGGGGGATGAAGGAAACCCCCACTGATTGAAGCTTAGCTTTATACTTCTACGTCTTACTTCTTCAAAGTTGAGCACTATTAAATCATTCATCGTCATTAAGTTGTCATCTCCCTTGTTGTAGTCATAATTAGAGAAGCACAATGTGGCTGATTAAAAATGACAAACACCTAGTGGATTACCATCTAAATCTTTAAATTCAAAAAAGGTCACACCGTCTTCAAAAATGATGTCACTACAAGCTAATGAATGCTCTTTCACTTTATAGTGTGTTTTTTCAATATCATCAGCGAAGAAATATAAAATAGGATGAGTCAAAGCGTCCTTGTTCACCGAGTTCTTTTCCATAAGGGTAATGGCGGTTTCTCCCACTTCCAACACAGTATAACGCTCATGACGTTCATGACTTTCAAACACAGAATTAAAGCCAAACACATTTTTGTACCAGCTGATGGCATCTTCTAAATTAGTGACTTGAAGGAAGACTGTGTCAATTCTTTTTACAACATTCATAAAAAACACCTCCTTAATTTTATTGAGCAGGGAATCATCTAATCGAAAAAGAAGACTGTTAATATTTAGCTATGATAGATTATTTGTTTATTCCAATCTTCTTATCATGAGAGAGCTTGAGCATTCACCATTATCTTAGTTTTTGTTTTAATATAGGCAAAACATTATAGGGGCATAATGAGAATTGAATTTTTAATAAAAAATTTGACATGTGAACAGGGTAGCGAAGAAAGGACACGAGTGAAGTTAAATAGTTGAGAGTCTGGACTGTAGTGTCACAGATGTCCTATGGTGTGAGACACGATAGATAATTATAGAATAAAAGCCAATTCGTAAGATGTCAAGAAAAGGGAGAGGCTTTTAGAATTCTGCTGATTACAGTAAGATTTACATAACTTTCACGAAAAATCGGTCTCATCCTTAGGGAAAGAGGCCGATTTTTACGTGATTTATCAAGATGATCAATCAATAGAATGTTAAATCAGGGGGAGATCGTTCGCTTCTTTCCCGCCTAAGTAATCGGTAATATAAGTTAACAGCTGTTGTGCCCTCACATCGTTTGTATGGTGCTCATGGATAAAATGATAGCCGTTCGTTGTGATTCGCGTTCTTTCAGCCTCATCTTCACTATAAAACATTGCCTTCTCAAAAAAATCTTCTGTATTACATGCCACAAAGTTTTCCTTATCCTTGAAGCCTAAATCCCATACGTCCTCATTAGGTTCTGCTAATAAAAGTGTTCGGCTACCAGGAGCTTCAAAGAATTTCATAACGGGATATTTGGGTGATCCTCCACAGGTGAAGAAGATGTGAGCCCGATTTAATTCTTGGGAAAATGTTTCGTTCACTAAAGCGATATCAGATGTGAGATTTCCCGGGTGTTTATTATACTTGAAGCCTTTTACATCTTTCATTTTTTTTAACACAGCTTCTCTGAATGGATATCGCCCTAAAGGTGGATGGGAGACTGTTCCGTCATTAACTAGTCCCATAAAAAGAAATTTGATGTCTTTGTTTAACTGCCAATCTTTTGTAACCTCAGGGTCAATAGAAAACGGCAACCATCTAAATTGTTTAGTGAATGTTGGAAAGGCTTTTAAAAATGGTGACTTTATAACAGAAAAAATAAGATCGATATTGTTTTGGTTAAAATATGCGAGGCGTTCTTGTTTATTAGCGTGGATATCAATTGAAAAGGCCCCGGTAGGAATCGTTACTTTATCTAAATCAGTAATATGAGGGGCAAAAACATGTCCCCATGAAGGGTCATAATGAAAAATAAAGTCCGGTTTTACAGGGATTTTTTTTAGAATGTCAAGAATACTACCGTCCTCATACCAATAATAAACATCTGTGAATTTTTCGAGACTCGTGATCGCTTTATATTTCTGGTTATGCTTTGGATAGGTGTTACCAAACTGTCTAATTAGCATTAATATTTTTGGATGATTCGTCATTAACATCACTCCTTCTAAACAGCTAAAATACTCTTCTGTATACTACGTCATGAAAGGGAGGAAGGAGACACAAATTTTTAAATAGTCGCAGACTGTTAAGAAACGAGAGTTCATATGACAAATTAATGAGGTTATGAACTAATTTGATGTGGGGATTATTTACATACTATTTGGCTTAGTAAAATGGTATACTGTCCTTGTTATATTTTTGAAACGTGTGATTTAACTAGCAGATGGGTTGGTATGGGAACAACGAACAATGGTGAGAGATGATGGAGGAAACATTATGAAAAAAGCGAGACTAATATATAATCCTACTTCTGGAAGAGAGCACGTGAAAAGACATCTTCCTGCTATTCTTGATTCATTAGAGAAAGCAGGATATGAAACCTCTACTCATGCGACAACCGGTAAAGACTCAGCTAAAAACGCTGCAAACTTGGCATGTGAAAGGCATTTTGATCTTGTAATCGCTGCAGGAGGCGACGGTACGATTCATGAGGTAGTTAATGGCATAGCAGAACAACCTTATCGGCCGGCGTTAGGTATTCTACCAGCTGGCACAACAAACGACTTTGCCAGGGCGTTACATATCCCGAGAAACATTAAAGAAGCCTGTGATGTGTTAGTCAACGGTCGCCCTCAGGCCATTGATGTAGGAAAAGTGGCAGATATGTATTTTATTAATATTGCAGGAGCTGGTACCTTAACAGAATTAACGTATGAAGTGCCGAGCCGGCTAAAAACGATGATGGGACAGATCGCCTATTACGTGAAAGGCTTCGAAAAACTGCCACATATTAAACCCGTCAATGTGACCATTGAATATGACGGCAGTGTCTTTGAGGGAGAAATTATGCTTTTCCTCGTTTCCAACACGAACTCAGTAGGCGGTTTTGAAAAATTAGCACCTAATGCGTATTTAAACGATGGCTTATTTGATATGATTATTTTGAAGAAAACCCGTCTGGCGGATGTGGTGAGGTTAACGGGGGCAGCTATGCGCGGGGAACATTTGAATGACGAACGGGTCATTTATGTCCAAGCAAATAGAATTAAAATTCATACTGACGATAATTTACAGCTGAACCTGGATGGTGAATTCGGTGGCAATTTACCTGGAGAATTTATTAACCTACCTAGACATATTAATATGATCGTACCTGATAAAAAACTCACATGCTTTAAAGAGTTGAAATAACTTATTTTAAAGAATATAGCGTATATTTTGTTTGGCTCATCGGGAATGCAAAATTGATTAAAGAAACCTGTTCAACAAACTGTCAAAACGATAGTTGGACAGGCTTTTTGTTATACTGTCATGAAAAAAGCGACAGTCATTCACGTTACCCTAAAACAGGATGTGAGTAAATGACTGTCACGCTTGAATGTTTATTATTTTTTACAGGTGTATGTGCTATGATGGATTTGATTTTATAAAAAAGTTAGTAAACTTTTGTCGTCCAATTCTCCCCATTCCACACATCGGTAGCAATAGCCTCGTAAAAGTCAGGCTCGTGACTAATGAGCAGAATACTGCCTTTGTAAGCTTGTAAGGCACGCTTCAATTCCTCTTTCGCTTCCACATCAAGGTGGTTCGTTGGCTCGTCAAGGACGAGGACGTTTGTTTCTGAGTTAATGAGTTTACATAAGCGAACTTTAGCTTTTTCCCCTCCGCTTAAGACAGAAACTTTGCTTTCAATGTGTTTTGTCATAAGACCACATTTTGCTAAGGCTGAACGTACTTCATATTGAGTAAAATGCGGGAACGCTTCCCATACGTCATCAATACACGATAAATTGTTTTGTTCTTTTATTTCCTGCTCAAAATAGCCGAGATGTAAATGTTCTCCTCGTTCAACACGACCTTCAAGGGGGGAGATTTCCCCGAGCAAGCTTTTTAAAAGCGTTGTTTTTCCGATACCGTTAGCCCCTGTGAGGGCAACTTTTTGCCCCCGTTCCATTCTTAAGTTTAATGGTTCGGACAATGGCTCATCGTATCCGATCACGAGGTTCGTTGCTTCAAAAATAAGCTTTCCTGGTGTACGAGCGAGTTTAAAATGGAACTCAGGAGATGGTTTTTCTTGTGAAAGCTCAATTTTCTCCATTTTATCGAGCTTCTTTTGTCGCGACATGGCCATGTTTCGTGTGGCGACACGTGCCTTGTTACGGGCGACAAAATCTTTCAGATCAGCAATTTCCTTTTGCTGCTTTTTATAAGCGGATTCCAGTTGTTGCTTTTTCACATCGTAAACATGAAGGAAGTGGTCATAGTCCCCGACATAACGATTTAGTTCGCCTGCTTCCATATGGTACACTAAATTAATGACCGAATTGAGGAACGGAATATCGTGAGAAATTAAAATAAACGCATTATCATATTCTTGTAAGTACCGCTTTAGCCATTCAATATGCTGTTCATCTAAATAGTTTGTTGGCTCATCTAACAGCAGAATATCAGGTTTTTCTAATAAAAGCTTAGCTAGCAACACTTTCGTTCGTTGTCCACCGCTTAAATCTTGCACGTCCCGCTCAAGGCCAATTTCATCAAGGCCAAGCCCACGAGCAGTTTCCTCTATTTTAGCATCAATGACATAAAAATCATTGTTAGTAAGCACATCTTGCATGACACCGACTTCTTCCAGAAGGGTTTCCATCTCGTCAGGTGTGGCATCACCCATCCGTTCATACATCAAGTTCATCTCTGCTTCCATATCAAATAAATATTGAAAGGCCCCCTTTAACACATCACGCATCGTCAACCCCTTTTCAAGGACGGTATGTTGATCAAGAAAGCCAACACGGACATTTTTAGCCCACTCTATCGTGCCTTCATCAGGGACGAGCTGACGCGTGATAATGTTCATGAAGGTAGACTTCCCTTCACCATTTGCCCCTACAAGACCAATGTGCTCCCCTTTTAACAGGCGAAATGACACGTCGTGGAAAATCTCCCTGTCACCGAACCCATGGCTTAACTTTTTAACAGATAAAATACTCATACTCTCAAACCTCTCTATAAAAAATTGGTGTCTTTGCTTCATTTAGGATAAAATCGGGTTAGATTATAATTAGACTGCGACACTATGAATAGCTGGTGCGGTTAAAAACATATCTACCATAAGGAGAATATTATGAATCCAACGACTATCATACCTGCTTTACCGACATATTTACAAGAGGCTTGGACAAAATCAGGCTTCGAAGAATTAACACCTATTCAGCAAAAGATGATTCCTGTGGCTTTAAAAGGTACTAATATTGTGGCTGAGGCTCCGACAGGATCAGGAAAAACATTGGCATACCTTCTTCCCTCTTTGGAAAAAATCGACACGTCTATTTTGCAGGCACAAGTGGTCATTGTGGCGTCTTCACGTGAATTAGTGATGCAAATATTAGATAATGTTACCAATTGGGCAACGGGAAGTGGTATTACTGGAGTCGCGCTTATAGGTGGCGCTAATGTGAAACGACAGCAAGAAAAACTAAAGAAGAAGCCGCAAGTTATTGTAGGGACGCCGGGACGACTCGTAGAATTAGTCAAGTCAAAAAAATTAAAATTGCATGAAGTGAAAACACTTGTTTTAGATGAAGCGGATCAGTTGTTTGCGAAAGAGCATATTGATGAAGTGGACATGTTGATGAAAGGTGTCATGAAAGACTGTCAGCGTATTGTATGTTCAGCTACCATCCCGAAGTATGTTGAAAAGCAAGCGGTAGAACGCATGGCGGCTGCTCCAGAGATAATCCGTATAGCACTTGATAAAGACATGCTTCAGCGAGTAGCGCACGTGTATCTCGTTGCCGAGAGACGTGAGAAGCCAAAACTGTTAAGAAAACTTGTTAATATGGAAGGCATGTATGGCTTAGCCTTCTCCAATGATATTCATGAATTAGAGACATTTGCTGAACGACTTGCTTTTCGGGGAAAAACGGTCGGTGTTCTCCATGGCACCACTGGGAAACAAGAGCGGGAACAAGCGATTAAACAATTTAGACAGGGCGAAGTCCCAATTTTAATGGCGACAGATGTGGCTTCACGTGGTCTTGATATTGATGACCTCACTCACGTTATTCAACTTGACTTAGCTAATGATATTCAACAATACGTTCATCGCTCAGGAAGAACAGGCAGGGCGGGAAAGACAGGGACGGTCGTGTCACTCGTGACAGAAGGGGAGAAAGAGCGGTTACTACAAATAGGCGCTAAACTTGGTATTACATTAGAGGAAAAATCGTTGTCTAGTGGCCAACTCGTATAAAAATGAAAGAGGCTTTGGAAGGGGATACTGAAATGCCGAGAATTGAGAAAGCAGCACATGGGGACACCCCTTTTCAACAGTTATTAGGACACAACGTACAAATTATGACGTCTTGGAACACTCTAGGTGAGACACTTGAACGAGCCGGGCGTTTAACCAGTTCTTTAAAAGAGCAAGTGAGACGGACGTTGGCACAGAAGAACGGCTGTGCTTATTGTAAAGCAAAAGGGAAGCCAGATACGGCAATTTCAGATGAAAAAACGCTCGTGGCAACAGGATTTGCCGATGTTTTCCTCACACAAAAAGGAGACATCCCAGACAGTGTGTTTCATGTGCTGAAGGACACCTTTTCAGATGAAGAAATTAGTGAACTCGTCGCTTTTATCACGTTTACGACCGCCCAGCAATATTTTGGTGCGATCATGCAACTGGAAGGATAACGCTGTGTTTAGGAGTTGACCAACGAATGTGTTACTCATTTTTTAATCCATAAAAACGCTTATGGTCAATCAGAGGACCTCCGTGTTACTCATGCTGCTAAGAGGGTGAATAACGAAGGAGGATGTTTTTCATGAGAGATGAGCAATTTTATAAAGCACTTGAAATGGGAGAAACGCTTTTTACCGGGTGGGATTTTTCCTATATCGAAGGAAGCGGCCGATGCGCTAGTAGCTTACTGCCATGGTCTTACGGAAGCAAAGCCATAACCCTTATGAGACAGTGTCGTTCCCTACTTGATATGGGGACGGGAGGTGGTGAGTTTTTATCTCTCCTGCAGCCATTTCCCTCAAAGGTTTGCGCTACGGAAGGTTATGCACCGAATGTCGCCATAGCAAAGGCCAAACTTGAACCTTTAGGGGTCTACGTTGAACAGATTTTCGATGATCATCAACTACCATTTCATGACGAGCAATTTGATTTAGTGCTAAATCGTCACGAATCATATGCGCCTCAAGAGGTGAAGCGCATTTTAAAAACGGGTGGTATCTTCTTTACTCAACAAGTAGGTTGTTTAGATGCACAGGACCTAAATAAGGCTCTTCACAAACCGGTGAATGATGAGTATATCAATTGGGATTTGAAGTTTGCTGTGAAGGCATTGCAAGATGAAGGTTTTCAGATAGTCAAAGCTGAAGAAGCCTTCCCAACGTTAAGATTTTATCCCACACTTAAGGGGCAGTAAAACCCTGAAAACTTAAGAAGATGGAAAAGTTTAGATAGGGGATAAACTGCCCCTAAAGGTCCGATAAGTTAAACTAACAATCAGTGGGGGATGGAAAACTCCCACTGATTGAAGCTTAGCTTTATGATATCGGTGCGGTATTGTATTATTTAAAAGCAATTCCGTGGCAGGTGCCTGATTTTTCTGTTGACGATTGTGAGGAAGAACTTTACGTGATTTATGAACAGATTAAACAATCTGGATTTTTTGATGTGAAGCAGCATCGTTTTTTAATAGAAGCGAAGGCTAAATAACGAAATGGGGCCATTTAATTGTCCCATCTCATATTAGGGGGAAATGGCTTGTTTAGCACAGACAGAATTCGTTTAAGGAAAATGGTGAAAGAAGATAGTGAGGTGTATCATACATGGCGAAACAATGAGCAGGTGATGATGTCTACTAGTCTTGTCATGGATCACTATTCTATAGAAGAAACGAGAGACTTCGTAACTGAGGTTATCTTGAACAGTTCCTCTTCAAAAAGTTATATTATCGAGGAAAAAGCCGATGGGAAGCCGATCGGAGTTACATCTTTAATACATATGGATTATAAAAACAGACATGCGGAATGTGTTATTGACATTGGTGATACGTCATATTGGGGACAAGGCTATGCGACTGAAGCATTGAAGCTCTTATTGTCGTACGCCTTTTCTGAACTAAACATGCATCGTATTTCTTTGCGTGTCTTCTCATTTAATGACAAGGCAATTAAACTCTATAATAAACTAGGCTTTCGTCACGAGGGTACCAGTAGAGAAAGTCTATTCAGACAAAGTCGCTGGTTCGATATTATTCACATGGGTATGTTACAAGAAGAATATAAAGCAACTGATTGGGGCTCTAAAAACTTAGTTTTTTAAATGTAAGCTTCAGGTCTGAAAAGTTTGTTAAGTTGGGCTAAGTCTCGTTTTTTACTCTGTTCGACTATAACATTGGTTCAGGCAGGCACTTTGAACGACGGCCTACTTGTTATTCATCGGTGTGCGATAGTAGGCTTCTCTATATTCCGACGGTGTCATTTTTTCATATTTTTTAAAAAAGCGCATAAAGTACTTCTCGTCTTTCATTCCGATCGTAAAAGCAATCATTTTAACGCTTTCGTTCGTTCTAGCGAGAAGTTCTTTTGCTTTAGAAAGTCTTAACATCGTAATGTACTCTTGAATGGTCATGCCTGTTTCTTTTTTAAACAGACGGGTTAAATAATCTTTATTGTAGTTAAATTCTTGCGCGATCATATTCACAGAAATATGACTTAAGGCTTGAACCCGTATCCATTCAAGAATCGCATCGAGCTTTTTCTCAGGCGATGATTTTTTAAATGACGTACTAACATGTGTAATCGTTTGTTCTGATAGCTCAATGAGTAAGGAGGTGGCTAAATAATCAACGGCGTAGTGATTATAGTAGTTTGCCTTTGATACATCTAGTAGTTGTTTACTCAAGATGCGAATTCTTTCAATATATTTTGGTCGTGAGTGTACAGGTAAAATAATCGTGTCATTATTTTTCAAAGGGGACGTATGAGGATTGGAGCGAATGCTTGTGATCTCTTGCTGGATGTCCTGATCAGATACAATGGATACAGCTGATGAAAAATTAAAATGGAACCAATAATAGGTCGTGCCAGGGTCAGACACTTTGTAACCGACATGCAGCCTGTGAGGTAGTAAAAACAACACATCACCCGGTTTCACATGATAGTGTGTATCGTTTTGTTGAATGTACAAGTCATGATGAATAGCGATAATCATCACACAAATATCAAGATGTCGTTTCATATGGCTCCAGCCTTCTCCAGCCACGAATTGTCCTCCATGTAGGAAGTCGATGGGAGATAATACATCGGCTTTTATAAATTCTTTCATATGCACACCCCTTTAACCGTATATTCGTCATCGCCACTTGCCCTGCCTGCTCCTAACGCATTTTCAACTAACTTACTTCTTAATTTTAGCACAGATAACCGTCCGTAAAACGCCCTCTGATTGAAGATTCGTATTATCATATAAAGTGATGAAGAGGCACGATGAGTTTACAATATAAAAGTCGTAAAAGTCCACCTATTATTCCAGTTTCACTACCGTTAAAATGAGTTAGAAATGCTAACATTTAGTTAAGTTAAAACTATTTAGATAGGGAGTGCGGCTAGTGTTGAATGAGTTTGCGTTACACGATGTGACGATTACTGACGGACCTATAAAAAAAGCGATGGCTCTCAATGAAGCTTATTTACTTGAATTGGAGCCTGACCGCCTTCTGTCTCGGTATCGAGAATATGCTGGTTTAAAACCGAAAGCCCCTAATTATAAAGGTTGGGAGGACATGGGTATTTCAGGGCACACACTTGGCCACTATTTATCTGCTTGTGCCATGATGTGGGCGACCACAGGGAATAAAGACATTAAGGAACGTGTGACGTATATAGTAGACGAGTTAGCATTGTGCCAGAAAAGTGATGGAGACGGTTTTATATCTGGTATTCCACGGGGTAAAGAGATTTTTGAAGAAGTGAGAGCGGGAAATATTATCTCTCAAGGTTTTGATCTTAATGGTGGTTGGGTCCCACTGTATTCACTGCATAAAGTATTTGCAGGACTTCGAGATGCCTATTATTACGCCGACAATAAAAAAGCATTGGACGTGGAGAAAAAGCTAGGTGAGTGGCTCGCAAGAATCGTTAACCCACTAAACGAAGCACAATTGATGGCGTTATTGAGATGTGAATACGGAGGTATGAACGAAGTTCTCGTTGACTTAGCAGAAGATACAAAGAATGATACCTTTTTAGCGTTAGCTGATAAATTTTATCACAAACCCATCCTTGATCCGTTAAAGGAACAAAAGGACACCTTAGCAGGCAACCATGCGAACACACAAATACCGAAAGTGATTGGTTTGGCTAAAAAATATGAAGCCACAGGTGACGAGAATTCACGGGAGATTGCAGAGTTTTTTTGGGAACGAGTCGTGAACCATCATTCATATGTTATCGGGGGTCATAGCTATGCAGAACATTTCGGAGAGCCAGATAGGTTGAATGCAAGGTTGGGAGCGACCACATGCGAAACGTGTAATACGTACAATATGCTAAAGCTCACACGCCATACGTTTAAATGGAACCAGTTGGCTGAACAGGCTGATTATTATGAACGGGCACTATTTAATCATATTTTAGCTTCTCAGCACCCGGAAGACGGTCGTGTTAATTATTTTCTTTCGTTAGATATGGGTGGGCAGAAAGATTATCGGTCAAAGTTTGGAGAATTCTCATGCTGTGTAGGGACAGGGATGGAGAATCATGCAAGCTATGGTAAAGGTATTTATTATTATAGTGAAAAGTCTCTTTTTATTACACAATATCTTCCTTCCACGTTAAAGTGGCAAGAATATGGGGTGGAAGTCATTCAAAAGACAGCTTATCCTGACGACGAACACATAAACGTAGCATTTCACACTGAGCAACCAATTAAACTAGCTGTCAATCTACGCGTGCCGTACTGGGCTGAAAAAGGAGTCCACGTAAAAATAAATGGAACGTCTATTGAAGTGAACGATACACCGTCACAGTTTATTACAATTGAGCGCGTTTGGTCTCAAGGTGACACAATCGATTTGACGTTGCCTATGTCTCTTAGAATTGAAACCATGCCCGATAACACTAATCGCATGGCCTTCATGTATGGTCCGCTCGTATTAGCGGGAGAGGTTAATCGTAACGAAACAATAGAATCAGATGACAGGCTCAGTGACGTGTTTCCTGTCCCTGTCTTAATAAGTGAGAAAGGTCATTTATTAGACCATTTTCATAAAGATAAACAATCGTTTATGTGGAAAACGGAGGGGCTTGGGTATCCTCATGATGTTCACCTTATACCGTTTTACAAAATGCACGACCACCAATATACCGTATATTGGGATGTCTTTTCGAAAGAAGAATGGCAAAAAGCTGAGAGTGGATACAAATTGGTTTTGGAACAGCATCGGTTAGAACAAGAGAGAACAGTGGATGTGGTTCAGCCGGGGGAGATGCAGCCGGAAAGAGATCATCATTTTAAAGGTGAACATGTCTCTCATGGTTCTGTATTTAACCGTGCTTATCGTAGTACATGGAAAAATGGGTGGTTTTCGTTCGAATTGGCCGTGTTGCCTGCCATTGTGATGCAGCTTGTCGTCACCTATCCGCTTGAAGAAGACGACACAATTGGATTTGACATTTTTGTTGATGAGCAGTGTATCACCAACGATCTCATAAGATCCGACGACTTAAATCAATTCACATATTCCACATACCTCCTTCCGTATGAACTGACAAAAGGAAAAGAGCACGTCACTATTACATTTAAGTCACTTGCCGAACATCGTGTAGCGAAAGTGTCCGGGATAAGCACGGTCAAACGTCATTATTAGAATATCGCCAATCTACCATCTTTGTGATTAGACAGGCGATATTCGTATGCCAATAAATTGGCCCTTATGAAAGTCGTATTAATCTACTAATTGTTGTGAACTGTCTACTTAATATTGGCTAGGGATAGAATAAACGAATTAGATGGAGAAGCCATTTAAAAAGAAAGGCTTGTTGTGAATTTATGACATGAACCCATTTCATCATATAAAAGACATCTGTAAAAAAAGATAATTCATTGACCTTTTGCTCCAGACGAGTGTTTCTTTGAGGGGGCTATTCAGCTAATTGATGCGATAAATCCTTTTTCAACATGGGCCTTACTCGAATTAAGATGTATTGACGAAAAATCTTGGATAAGAAAAGAGCTGCCTCAGCGTAATGGAGGCAGTCTTGTGTTAAATGGCCGGTGGACCGAATTTTCCGTCGTGGTAATCACGATAAGCTTCTTTAATTTCATCCATCGTGTTCATGACGAAAGGTCCGTACGGAACAATGTGTTCCTTAATAGGTAAACCGCTATAAAAAAGGAGCTTTGTTCGCCGCTCGTTAGCAATCAATCGACAATCACTCTCTACGTGGGAATCTCCCGTTTCATCGTATTGAAACGTAGCAACACCGTGTTTTTTAAGCTGTACCTCTTCGTCTCCCCCTTTACCAATCGTCACGTCGCCCGATAGGACGTATAAGAAAGCATTGTGATTAGCAGGAGTACGGTGGATGTATTCGGCTCCTTCCTCTAAATTAATTTCCGTTAATGTCATAGGGACGATTGTTTGTAAAGGCCCTGTTATGCCTGCAATAGAGCCGGAGAACACTTTTAAGGTACCACCGGGAATTGCGACGACAGGCGCCTTTTCCGCATAGACATTTTGATAAAAAGTATCAGTTTTTTTCTTTTCTTTCGGCAAATTTACCCACAATTGCAAGGTGTGGGCAATATCATTTTCTACCCCGTCTTCTGCGTGTCTTGCTGCCCAGCCAGCATTCATATATTGAACATCACCAGCTTGTAAAATGTCTCTGCCTCCTGCATTATCAATATGCTCTAGGCGACCGTCAATCACATACGTGACCGTTTGAAAGCCTCTATGAGGATGATCAGGAAATGTTCCTTTTTTAAACCAATCTTCGGCCATTAAAATAAAAGGGTCACAGTCAGCCCATTTGTCTACTGGCAATACCCATCCTTTTTGAATAGCGGGAAGCGTTTCTTCACTATATTGAACGTACCAATGATCTTTTATGAGTCTATTCAATGTCTTTCCCTTCTTTTTTTTTAGTAAGTAAGCTATCATAATGAGCATATCAATAAAAGTCAGGAAATGAAAATATGCTGCTTACTCAGCTTTTTAGATAAAAGAATATCAAAAGCAAACCGCCTGTTTGGGAGCAACAGGCGGTTTGCTTTAAGAGGAGTAGAAGGCATCTACACATACGCACGGAAATTTCCTAAGAGAAAGAAAGTTTCCTATGGTAAACATTATAAATTTAAACCCAATTCATGTCAACTGTTAAATGAAAATAGGTAAAATCTCTTGTCCTCTTCTCCTTGATACCCTCATGTTTGTAACGATTAATGAAAGGGATAACACAAAGTAAAAGTTTTATTTATACACCATATAAATGGTAAAAGATGCTAAGATAGTCTATGTGACTTATCTAAAAATATAAAAGGGAGCTTTTATGATGATAGTCTAATGAAGGCATCAGACATCACAAAAGATGTAGTTTCCAAAACATAAATAATACTGATGCTCGTGGAGGAATGTAAATGAAGGATTATCCTCTAATCTCTGTTAACGGATACTCAGAAAAAATAGGTGCCCTTGTCTGGATGCTTGAAAATGCTAGAAGCGTGACATTGGATGAGGTGATGGCACTTAATGAGGATAAATTAGATACCCGCCTTCAAGGCAACGGGAATACCATTGCGACACTTTTAATGCACATAGCGGCAATTGAATACGTGCACCAAATTCTCACATTTGAACAACGAGACTTAACCGAGAAAGAATATGCTAAATGGCAGTCAGCTTTAGAGCTTGGAGAAAAAGCTTGTGAGGTCTATAAACAACAGCCGTTGAGCTATTATATAACGGTCTTACAGCAAGTGAGAGAACAAACATTAACGTTCTTAAAAACCCAACATGACAGCTGGCTGTTTGAAGAAGATAAATGGCCTAATGGCGTGCCGATTAATCATTATTATCTTTGGTATCATATGTTAGAGGACGAAATTAGCCATCGTGGCCAAATAAGAATGATGATACGGCAATTAAGTGAAAACAAATGTCATTGAAGTGACATTAAAGACTGTTCAGTAAAGAATGGCTGTGGCTCTCACTGACCTAATCGATAAAGGCCAAACTCATAAAACTTTGAGCTGCAAATAATCAAAAGAGGAGAGTCATGATGATCGTAACAGACCCGTTGTACGGATCGTTTAACGTAGACAAGGTGTTAGCTAATATTATTGAGAGTGAGCCAGTCCAAAGATTGAAAGGGATTCACCAAGGAGGGGCGAGCTACTTAGTAAACCGTGATTGGAATGTGACGAGATATGAGCATTCTTTAGGTACGATGCTGCTCGTCAAACATCTAGGTGGTTCCTTAGAAGAACAAATAGCTGCGCTGTTACACGATGTCTCTCACACTGCCTTTTCTCACGTGATCGACGCTGTTTTCGAGCATGACCAAGAGGATTATCATGAAAAAATCTATGAACAAGTGATTGGAAAGTCAGACTTACCGATCATATTATTACAACACGGTTACGACTATGAGGAACTGCTTTTTGACCATGGCCAGTGGCAGTTACTTGAACAGCCACCCCCGACACTTTGCGCCGATAGAGTGGATTATACGTTACGTGATATGTATACATATGGTCATATTACGAAGGAGGAGGTCACCAAGTTTATCGCTGATCTGACTGTAATTGAAGGGGAAATGGCGGTGAAGACGGTGTCGTCGGCTGAGTGGTTTGTCAGCACTTATTTTAAAGAAGTCATTGGCTTTTTCATGCACCCTTTAAATGTATACGGATATGAAGCGCTGGCGAGTTTATTAAAAACGGCGCTCAACGCAAACATTCTGACGGAGGATGATTTTTTGGACGATGACGCCCGGGTGATGGCAAAGTTAACAGCCTCTTCAAACAAAGGTATTCAAACACAATTAAGCAGGTTGCATCCGCATGTAACGGTCGTTGAAGCGGATACTCACTATACTTTTCATCGGAAAAATAAAGTGAGGCTCATTGATCCTCTCGTGTATACTGATGGGGGTTTGAAGCCTGTTTCTCACCTCTCCGAGAAGGCTAAAAGCATGATTAATCAGACTAAAGAAAAAGCGTTGGCAGGCTCGTATGTGAAAGTGATTGCTTATTGATAAATGATAATTAACATGTTGTCATTTATTGTTTCAAGTAAAAAGAAGCGCGTGAGTGTCGCGAAAGCCTCAAATCAGCGCCACTCAAACGAAAAGAAGCGCGAGAGTGTCGCGAAAGCCTCAAATCAGCGTCACTCTCTTTTTATTCGTTAGCTAACATCTAGGTACCGTTCAATTAAATTCCGCTGTTTCTCATGTGCCCTGAAGTTCTAAAATGATTATCAAAGTAAGTAGCCTGACAGTTATTCGATTAAAGCTTCTTCAATTAGATCTAAGGATTTATTTTTAATGTTTGGATAGTCACTGATGACCCAAGGCGGCATAAAATAGACTTGGTCATTTTCTACTGCCGTTAGGCTATTCCAAATAGCGCTCTCCATAAGAGTGTTTAATTGCTCCTCAGCTTCTGGGTCATCAACAGCATTTGGCCCTCCATTTTCAAGAAAGATATGGTCAGCATCATATGTTGTCAGTGCCTCAAGCGAGATTGTTTCAACTTTATCAAGGTTTTCCAATCCTTCCACAGGTGTAAGTTCTAAGTCATGAAACAGTGTCGCACTCAAATTAAAGTCTGTCCCATGAACACGGATCTCTTTAGGCATAACACGTAAATATAAGAATGTTTCATCAGCTTCAATGTTTTCTTCAAGCTTAGTACGGAGAGCTTCAGCTTTCTCATCATAATCTTTCAACCATTCCTCAGCTTTCTCTTCCTTATCAACGATAGCGGCAACTTCTTTAAAGCTATCCCGCCAATCATCCGGTGCAGATAAAAGAATGGTAGGCGCAATTTTGCTTAATGAATCATAAATCCCTTCTTCACTTGTTCGCGCAATAATAAGGTCAGGCTTGGCCTCTAATAATGCCTCAATGTTGACATCATCCCCAAGAGGCACTATGCCTTCGAGGGACGTGTTCTCTATGTAAGGGAGGTTTGTCTCACCTAAATAAGTCGTCATAGCATGAGGCCTTATATCTAAAGCTATCAATGTGTCTGCAAGACGATAATCAAGGACAGCAATTTTTTCAGGTGTTCCCACAATGGTTGTCTCACCGCCTTCATGAGTAATAAGCCGTTCATCTGTAGTCACGTCTTCATTGTTAGTGTCTGTACTTGTTTCATGACGTGTGTCAGCACTATTACAAGAAGCCAGTACAACAATGAAGAGTAGGCTTAAAGGAAATAAAATAACTTTTTTCATCATGCTGTTCCTCCAATTTCTTAATTGATAATGATAATCATAATCAATTAAGAAGGCGAACGTCAACACTTTATTTTAGAGAAATGCACTAAAAATAAGCTTACGATTCTACCATCACGATAATTTATCAAGAAACCTACAAAACTAAAAAGTATTTAAATGAAATTAATGAGTGTGGTCTATCATTGACGATGATGGCTTGAGGGAAATCAATAGAGATGGGAAAAGTTAACTGAAGAAAAGGCTTTGGGAAAGGGCCGTCTGTAGCAGAAGATCACTGCATGAGTTGTTTTTTATAGGTGTGTTGTGTAGGAGTAAAAATGTTTTAAACAAGGAAATTATTATAAAATAGTTGAAAAATAGCTAAAGTGTGTTAGTGTATATATAGATATTAACAGTGGTATTGTAGATTTTATCTAAGGGTGAAACTTTTATTGGTAAACACCGTATACGTATTAATAGCATCATTTTTAAATTTTAAACACAAGTTTGTAAGTTATTAAAGAAATAAGTGTCATAGTTTTTATGATTCTAAAGGAGTGTCAAGAGATGAGTGAAATTGTGTTAGACATTAGTAATCTTACGAAGCGTGTACAAAAGAATAAAAAAATTGTTGATAGCGCCTCGTTTCAAATGAAAAAAGGGGAAATTCTCGGTCTGCTAGGACCTAATGGAGCAGGTAAAACAACGACGATTCGCATGATTGTCGGCCTCATTAAAAAAACGGAAGGAAGCGTCAAAATTAATGGACGCGACCTTGATGAAGAAGGACAGGCGTGTAAATCAGAAGTTGGTGCTATCGTTGAAAACCCAGCCTTCTACGATTATATGAGTGGTTATAAAAATTTACAGCAATACGGCCGTATGGCGAAAAAGGAGATTCCTCCGGAGCGTTATGAGGAAGTGATTGAGCTTGTAAAATTAAAGCATGCCATCAACGATAAAGTGAAAAAATATAGTTTAGGGATGAAGCAACGTTTAGGTGTGGCGCAAGCACTACTACATAATCCCGCTGTGTTAATTTTAGATGAACCGACAAATGGACTCGATCCTAAAGGAATTAGAGAGCTCCGTGATTATTTACAACAACTAGCGAATGAAGGGATTTCAACACTGGTTTCTTCCCATTTATTATCCGAAATGCAATTAATGTGTGACAGAGTAGTTATTATGGAACAAGGCAAAATTATAAATGTGACGACTATTGAAAGCTTGAATGAAAGTAATGAAACAGAAGATCAAGTGATTGCTTTACGTCTTAATGCATCACAGGTTAACAAAGCTAATGACTTATTAAATGCTATGGAAACCGTTACTGTCATGGAAAAAGAAAATGGTCATATTCTTGTTGTAAAAACATCATATGACCATATTCCCACATTGAATAAAAAACTTGTTGAAGCAGCTATTGACATCTATGCTATTGAATTAAGGAAAGCCTCTTTAGAAGATAAGTTCCTTGCATTGACGGCTGATGGGGAAGCAAAGCTTCAAAAGGAGGCTGAATAACAATGTTGTCCTTATTAAAAAATGAATGGATTAAGTTATGGAATAAAAAACAAACGTGGGCATTCGCTGCCCTTATTATCGCCATTTCTTTCGGTGCTGCCCTTTTATTTTCTCTTGTTCTTACGGAGGATGTAGCGAGTGAGGACGGGTGGGAAATGACCCTAGAAAGGGAGATTGCGGAACAAGAAGAAATACTAGCAAGTGAGCCTGATGATGAATGGGAGATTGAATATGCAGAAAGTGTCATTGCAGAGAATGAACAGCTATTAGAAGCAGGTGTGGATCCAAATGCTAACAACAACATGATTTTCTTAAACGATTCATTTCTTTTTGTGGCATCATTTATCACACTCTTTTCTGTTATTGTTGCCAGCTCAATTGTGTCTTCTGAGATTGATAATAACACGATGAAGCATTTGCTCATTCGACCTTATGAGCGCTGGCAAATTCTTTTATCAAAATTTGTTACGGTATTAGCTTTTACGCTAACGCTTATCGGGTTATTACTCGTTAGTAATCTGATCTTTGGTACACTCTTCTTTGGGACAGGTAGTTTCTCATCTCCTGTTAGCGAATTAACGATGAACGAAGGAAATGTCATAACGGCTGTTAATGAGGTTTTGCCGGCAAAGATTGGTCTCTATTTCTTAAATATGCTGATGTTTGTCATCATTTCCTTTGCCATTTCTATTTTATTTAAAAGTCAAACATTGGCAGTCGGTATTGGGATATTCATTTTATTTAGCACCTCGATCCTCCAAGGTTTAACAATGTTGCTAGAGGAGTATGCGTGGTATAAATTTATTTTCCTGCCGCATTTAAGTTTACCGACATATGCCGTGGAAGATCACATTTTACAAGATGTCGGTCTTGGCTTTTCCTTAATGATCTTAGCCATTTACGGAATTATTTTTATGGCTGCATGCTTCACCTACTTCCAAAAACGTGATTTGGCGGATTAATCAATAAACATGCCCCTTCTCCCATTAAGTTTTGGGAAAGGGGCATTCGCTTTATCAGTGTAATGTTTAGTGAATTGAGTTTATTTATACATAATATTCGGCGCTAAAGTCGCCACTTTTTCCATGACCTGCTCAATGTCATCGTCAGAAACGTTTAACTCTTCGAGAGTCGCTTTTAAATGGTTAGCAATCGCATTAAAGTGTTCTGGTTGAATGTTCATATTCTCATGAGCTTTCTCCATTGAAAGACCACTATATTGGTGCGGTCCACCTAGTGCATATGATAAAAACTTAGTTTGATGCTGGCGCTGTTTTGTCATATCAGTGTTGGTGAAAAAATGATTTACCGTTTCATCCGCTAAGACCTTATCATAAAATCTGTCTACGGCTGTTTCAATGGCTGATTCGCCACCTAGCTTGTCATAAAGTGTGGTCATCTTATCTCCTCCATCTGTATTAATGATATTTAAACTGTTGTAATAGTGTAAAACCATCACTCAAATCTGTCAGTGATATAGATCACAGTCCAAAAAGTAAAACCTCAAAAACAGTTGGCTGTTTTGAGGTTTAGAAAAAAAGGACGTTATTTGTCTCGTTCTTTTTTCATTTGTCTTAAATAATAAATAAATGCAGCGCCTCTCAATAGACCTTCCAAATTGTTTTTATCAGTAAATTGAGCAGCTGCTTCTCCACGTTCAGCTTTATTTGATGTGAATTTGACTAAGGTGGATGTTAAATGATGTGCTGATTCTCCTGTATCATGAATAATATCAAACAGTGGATTAAGCTTTCCAATTTTGTCATTTACGTCGGCCAATGTTTCGTTCGTGTTATACAAAAGTACTGTGGCTTCTCCTGCCATTTCTCCAATGCTTTTATTAACTGTTTCCACCGTGGCTGCTGTATTCTCAAGTGTAGCAGCAAGCTTCTTCATAACAGGAATTAAAATAATGACGAATCCAGCGCAAGCTAATGATAAAATAAATACTGCAATCCCTAACCAGTCCATATGTATCACCTCTAAAAAGTTTTATTGGGGCTTTATTCTTGTCGATACGTTTCAATCATGTCCAACAGTTGTGCAATATAATCACCTATAACAGGCAATGACACGGTATTGTATAAAATGAGAAAGAAGATACCAAGAAAAATAGCTGTCCCTAATGTGAGACCGACGCCGCGAGCAACACCTGCCAGGAGATTGACCTTTATCACTTCCTTTTTATTTGTGAAATGATAAGCCATATCTTTCAAATGCCCCTTTGTCGTCATATCTTCCAGCTTATCTAACAATTTTTCAAAGCGCTCATTTTCTTCGTGCCGTTTGTCGTCCCCTCTTGATTTTGAAGGTAATTTTCGTCTTTGTTGATCAGGTGTTAAAGGCAATAAGAGCACTCCTCTCAGCGAGATTCAGTGCTATAGCTTTTCCCCTTTGTCTTCTATTGTAAACTAACGATCGCTGACCTTCCAGAGTGACATGACGATCAATGCAAAAAAAATGGGAGAAATATGCTAAAATAAAAGCACTTAAATGTTATGTTATAGGGAGACTTTAGTTAAACTTGAATTGACTTTCTACGTATTAATTTAAATTTTAAGTAGTTTTAGAGGTATAAACGTTACACTTCACGTTGACACAGAAGGTATTCAAAGATTAACTAAACAATCACCACTTAACCATTGCTCCTAGCCATTATAATAGGTTAAATAGTATTGCTTTAATGACAGTGAAGAGATCTAAAATTGGATGAGGGGGGAGGAAGTTTAACAGCTGTTAATAGCAAATATGTTGTAATTTTTTTACTATAATCACAGTTAATTCCGTTACACTAAAAATCATACGAGAGGGGATTTTTCAATGAATCCAATATTACTAGATTTTCCAAATGAAATGACATCGGATCGACTTATCATTAGGTTGCCACAATATGGTGACGGAGAAGCCGTTCACGAAGCTATAGCAGCTTCTGATGAATTGAAAAAATGGCTTCCGTTTGCGAAGAAAGAGCAAACGCCTGAAGAGGTGGAAATCAATGTACGAGAGGCACACATTAACTTTTTAAAGCGTGAAGATTTACGACTTCACATCTTTGAAAAAGAAACAGGTCAGTTTATAGGTTGTTCCGGTCTCCATCGTATTGATTGGGAGGTACCGAAAGTTGAAATCGGTTATTGGCTTGATTCACGTTATACAGGAAAAGGTTATATCACTGAAGCCGTGGAACGAATAACACAATTTGCTTTCCAAGAATTAAAAGCGAAACGAGTGGAAATTAGATGTGACCCTAAAAACAAGAAAAGTCGCGCGGTCCCTGAACGACTGAACTTTGAGCTTGAGGGCATCATTAGAAATGATGAATGGTCAATGGACGGGAAGGAATTAAGGGATACATGCATTTTTGCTAAAGTGAGCGAATCGATATCATGGGGAGAGCAATGAATGGACAGGATATACTAGCCTATTTAAAAAAGGGGATGCCCATCAGTACCGTGTGTTTCAGGCGATAAAGAAGACACAGATTTTTGAGAAATTAACAGCGTATCAACCGACTGTGTGTGGCACCTTCCCTTTAGGGATTCATCTCTATGATTCCGATGTGGATGTTATTTTGAACGTGTCGGATTTCACACGCTTTGATGACATGGTGATCTCTCTTTATGGAGACGAGAAAGGATTTACACAAAAACGTCGAATAATCAGAGGACAGCCAGTGACAAAAGCGACGTTCTTAATAGACGACGTTCCTTTTGATTTATTCGGTCAAGATCAGCCTGTTACAGCACAATACGCTTACTTACATATGATGATTGAACATCGGTTGTTAGCGAGGGATTCTACTATGAAAGGCAAGATCATTAAGTTAAAAAAACAAGGGTATAAAACGGAATCCGCTTTTTTCCGTTTATTAGGACTTCAAGGAGACCCTTATGAGCAATTACTGATATATGGAAAGTCTGAAGGGCTGATTGAAACATCATGAGAAAATGTGTCTTACACAAAAAACGTGTTTTTTTGATATGAGGGCGCGAGGTCACTAAAAAGTGATGCTCCTTTATTATTTTGTGCTCACCTGATTTTATGGGATTAATACTACGAACCGAGCTGGCCGTATGGGCGGCTTACAGCGGAGGAGAATTAAATAAAAGAGGGACGACGGGAAGGATAGTCCGTCGTCCGTTCACTTTTTTTCATATGTGATGTGTTGGTTTTTAGGACAGGTTGTTGTAAGGGCAAAATAAAGAATGATCACAAGGGGACAGTTCAGGTTCGCGCTTTATTAAAAAGTGTCAGCAGAAAAATAACGCTTTTCGAGTTTTATATCCACCCTTTTTCTTCAGCCACTTTCACGGCTTCCATTCTGTTTTTCGTTTCAAGCTTTGCGATAGCTTCAGAAATATAATTTCTCACTGTTCCGTTTGATAAATAAAGGGTTTTACTAATTTCTTTCACTGTTTTGCCTTCACGGACGCAAGTCAAAATTTCTTGTTCACGATCTGTGAGCGGGTTTTTTTGTTTACTCTGAACAAACACTAATTCAGGAGCTATTTCCCTTTTCCCTTTCATCACGTTTCTGATGGCTTCAGCTAGTTCCTCACTTGGCCCATCTTTCAGTAAATACCCGAAAACATCGGCTTCAATGGCCCGCTCAAAATAACCTGGGCGTGCGAACGTCGTTAAAATAATCACTTTACATGGATGACCGTCACGTTTAAGCGACTCGGCGACTTGAAGACCAGATTTAAGTGGCATTTCAATATCAAGTAAGCACACATCCGGATTAAGTTTATGAATCAATGAAAGGGCTTCTTCCCCATCAGAGGCCTGGCCGACTACGTCCATATCTTTTTCAAGGTTAAGTAAGAGCCCGAGGGCTCCCCTTAGCATTTGTTGATCTTCCGCTAACACTATTTTAATCATAATGACGCTCCTGTTCGCATTTCTTTAATGGAAAGAGGGATGACACATGTTAACGTCGTGCCTTCAGATGAACTGATCGTCATCTTACCATCAAGAAGAGCTAGCCGCTCTGTCATGCCCTTTAATCCCGTACCAGAACCGTTTTCTTTATTAATGCCTTTACCATTATCCCAAACAGATAGTTGGAGGCGAGAAGGATGCTCACTTAATGAAACCTCACAACGTGAGGCGTGACTGTGCTTAACGACATTCGTGACCGCTTCTCGAAGACAAAGACCAAGAATATTCTCTGCTAGTTTAGGAGAAGATTCTGGGAGAGTGACGTTCGAATACTTAAAGTCTATTTGCGCAGCTTGAAGAATGAGCTCAGCATGTGCGATTTCAGCTGTGAGACTCGTCGTTTGCATGTCTGACACGAGCTCTCTCATTTGCTTTAAAGCTGTCCTTGACGTCGTTTCGATGTCTTTTGCTTCCTGTTGCGCTAAATAAGGATCGTTAACAGCTGTTTTAGCGATGACTTGGCTTTTTAATGTAATAAAAGATAGCGTGTGACCAAGCGTATCGTGAAGGTCTCGGGATATTCGTGTTCTCTCTTCTAGCTTTACCAGTTCTTTAATACGATCATTTGCTTGGTCAAGTTGTTTTTCAAGCGCCGCTTTTTTAGTCATCTCTCTATATCCAATAGGTGTTGACAACATAATGAGTATAAAAGGAATGAGAACTATTAAATCGTTTAAAGAGAGGGCGGACCATGTCATGCCCGTGCTCAGTAAAATCACAAGGAGTAAACCTGACCATGCTATAAAGAAAGCCCTTTTCTCTTTGTACAAGCTAATAAAATGGGCTGTAAAAAAACAAAGGAATACATTGAAAAGAGAATTAATGATAACGAGTGTCAAAATGATCGCTAATTGAAGGGCAATCCAAAATGAATAGCTCGGTGTATCTAGTGTGAAATATAACTGTCTGTAAGTGATAATAAAAATGACAAGGAGACTATAGCCAAACAGTTGAATATGACTAGGTTCACTCATTAAATTAGCTATCGGTAATAACACATATAATAAAAACACGTAAGGAAGGATTCCTTGGTCTTTCGGAAAAAGCTCAAACGTGTGGCGGTCAGCCGTCATAACGTTATGTCCCCGCTTCCTGTTTTCTTCTAATATAGCTTGATAGTAGAATAAACACAACCGTGTAGGCGAGTAACAAGGCAATATGTCTTACTTCAGGCCATCCACCTGATACAATAGCCCAAGCACTATCCGTAAAGCTGTGGGAAGGGAGCCATTTACCGATAGATTGCATCAGGGCAGGAAAGGACTCTAACGGCATCCACATCCCTCCAGTGATCGCCATCCCAAGAAAAATGACATTCCCAACACCTACAGCTGTATCTACCTTTTTCATTGTCCCTACCAACGTTCCTAATGCCATAAAGGCGAAGGAAGCGATGACGATCCAACTACCTGCAGTGAGCCACGTCATAAGAGGAAGTGAGACATTATTAACGATGGCTCCAACAGTGAAAATGACGATGACCGATAAAATGTGGATGACGGACTGGCCCACCATTTTAGCAAAGAAGTAAAGATGATCGGGAAGAGGAGTTACCTTCATGAAAGTGGCCCACCCTTGGCTCCGCTCTTGAACATTTCGAATCCCAAGTGTTAAAATGGCTGAACCCATTACACTAAACGTCGTCATCGACATTAAATAATGAGCTTGCCACGCCTCTTGATCGGGAACCCCTGTGTTGACAAGCTTTGTGAAAATAATGTAGAACATAATAGGCATTAATAAGGACGAGAAGACGTAATAAGGATTTCTTAAAAGCCTGACTATTTCTGCTCGACACTGACACCATATGAGTTTCATTTAAACGTCCTCCTTCGTTGAAACTGTTAACGCTTCAAAGGCATCATCTAGTTTACCTTGATCCGTTTGCACATTTTTTACTTTTAATCCTTGCGTGAAAATAAACGATAAAACAGCATCTGTATTAGTCGTTTCGACAAATGTTCTGCCACGGTTTTCGTACATACCAATGATATGTGGATGCTCTCTAAGCTCAGTGATGTGTGACGTGTCTTCTAACACGAAAGAGACTGTCTGCGTCGCGAGCATTGCTTTAATATCATCTGGTGTCCCTTCAGCAACGACAGAGCCCTCCTTTAATAAAATGATGCGATCTGCCATATCATCAGCTTCCTGTAAGTAATGGGTGCTAAATATTAGTGATTTCCCTTTGTTTACAAAGGATTTTACCGTGTTCCATAATTGGCGGCGCGATTGGGTATCCATCCCAACTGTTGGTTCATCAAAAAATAGCACATCTGGGTCACCAGCTATGGCAAGGGCGAAACTTAATCGCCGTTTTTGCCCACCTGACAACTTTTCTGTTCGTTTTTTTACCTCGTCCGTCAGACCAGATAGCGAGAGCAATTCTTCTTTAGGTAAAGGGTGAGGATAATAGTTGCGAAATAAATCAATGACCTCACCTACTTTGAGTCCATCAAGCACGCTTAATTCCTGAAGCATCACCCCGATCTTTTGGCGTGCAGCAAGGTCTCCCGGCTTCTGTCCAAAAATGGATATGGTTCCTTCAGTTGGAGTGAGGAGACCGAGAATCATAGAAATGGTCGTCGTTTTTCCAGCCCCATTAGGACCTAAAAGTGCTACAATTTCCCCAGAGCTAATGTGAAGTGATACGTCGTTAACGACTGTTTTATGTTGAAATACTTTTGACACGTTTTGTACATCGATGAGTTTCATACAATCGCCTCCTGTTTTCTCTATAGCAAGTATAAGATGAGTCACAGCTGTCAATTAGTTGACGATGTCATGAATGTCACATGACAAATGTCATGTTCTTAGAAGTATGCGTAGGAGAATGTTTAAGAAGGAGAGTAGGACATGAAGGCGAAGTATTAAGAGGGCGAATCAAAAAAAGTGGGACAGGAGGTAAGATAAAAGATGAGCGGAAAGACTGGCGTATTACGGCAAACTGTTCTCCGGTTTTTGGAGGAGTGGCCATATTCAATAAACTACGCTACCGCTGGAGGATCGTTAGGACGTGGTGACGCAGATGCGTTTAGTGATATTGATATCACGATTTATTGTGAAGACAATTTGCTTGAAGAAACACATGTTAATAAAGTATATGAGGATGAAATCATTCAATTAACGTGCTTACATACCCGTGATTTGCCTAGTGAACATGACATATACCAATCACCGTGGCATGCTAGATTTTTAACTGAGATCCTTATTTTAAAGGATACAGAGGAAAGGTTCTCGCATATTAAACAAGTAGCATTGGATCACTTAACAAGTGCTAACGGTCTATTAACAATGACGCAAGAGGTGACAGCCATTGTTAATCAACGAGTGGTAGCTGCCCGTCAAGCCTTGAAAAGGGGAATGGGTTATTCTGCGGCTATGTCTGCTTTAGGTGCTTGGGCAGAAGCGGCTTTTCTCTACTTGTATGTGACATGGCAATCGTGTGCCACTCAACATGTTCTTCCGTGCATTCGCACGGAGTTAAACGCTCATTATACGTCACTCATTGAGAATCCACCTTTTCAGCGTTCATATGATTCCGTGTCCATTGTTAAAAAATATCGCGCGTTTTTACGTAAGTATAAAGGAGATGCTCACAGCCTCGCACCACTCCATGACGAGTTATGTGACCGAAAAGCTCGACGGCTACAAGAACAACAGGATCCTGTTAATGTGACATGGCACATGTATGGTGAAGTGATTTGGTTATACTTTGAGACAGGTGAGGGGACACCACTTGACAGTTTTGTAGGCGAGCTGCCCCTTGAACTGAAACATGATTTAGCAACAATAGGTCTTACCCCATTTAGAGAAAAACAAGTAGAAACCCTTGGACAATTGACTGAGCAACTAATCAAAAAAGTACACATCATTGTTAACAGAACAAGCTAAAGGAGAGTTTGATATGACGATAAAACGAGTAGCTATTTTTTGTGGCTCCAGTAAAGGGGAAAGTCCTATTTATTTAGAAATGGCCGCTGCATTAGGAAGACGATTAGCTGAAGAAAAGATCACCCTCGTCTATGGTGGCGCACGTGTTGGCTGTATGGGAGCGGTGGCGGATGCTTGTTTAGAAGCAGGCGGTGACGTCATAGGCGTCATTCCAGAAAAGTTAAAAAATGTGGAAATTGCTCATGATGGCTTAACAGACCTTTATGTAGTGAAAACGATGCATGAGCGTAAAGCTAAAATGGCAGATTTAAGTGATGCATTTGTGGCATTACCTGGTGGGGCTGGCACATTGGAAGAATGGTTTGAAGCATTTACATGGTCTCAACTCGGTTATCACGAAAAACCATGTTGTTTACTCAATACCCACGACTTTTTCAACCCATTGGTCACCATGTTAGACCATACGATTGAAGAAGGATTTATGAACCCCGCGTACAGGGAGACGATTTTAGTGGAAAATGATGTCGACTCGCTCATTAATGCGTTGCAAAATTATGTGTATGAGCCTGTTGTGAAATGGTCGTAAATAGTAATAAATCAATGAAATTTCACTCGTGATGTTGTCACGGTAGTGGCGGTTGAAAATGAACGAACTGTTTTACCCAATCCTGCCTTCCTGAAGGAAAGAACAATGAGTCGATTAAAAGCGAACATTAGACGAGGTAAGGATAAAATGATTATAGAGAGGAGAGTCATCTCATATGGCCATCAAGATTAAACGAGCATATGAACGTCCTGAAGAAGATGATGGCAAACGGATCCTCGTTGATAGGCTTTGGCCGAGAGGTTTATCAAAAAAAGAGCTTCAATTTGATGAGTGGTGTCGGGATGTTGCGCCGTCTCCCGAATTACGCCAATGGTTTAACCATGAGCCTGAACGGTTTCATGTATTTGCCAATAAATATGAAGAGGAATTAAACGAGGACCCTTCAAAATTAGATTGCATCATTGATTTTTTAACACACATAAAGCCTTATAAAGAAAATATAACCCTTCTCTTTGGAGCAAAGGATAAAACATATAATCATGCTGTCGTCCTTCAGAAATATTTGCGTGATCAGTACGAGCAAGAATGACTACGTTTCATGCAAGTTTTCATATATAATGGGCGTTATAAAGGAGGTGGTTCTCATGGCACACACTCGCTTTATGCCGGATAGTGATCTGACCCATGCAAAGCCAAGTATATGGAAGACGATACTTTGTATGGATGTGTGGATTTTTCGTCTTCGTTAAAGACTATGTGACATAATATACTCGGCTTTGCCCTTAATCTTTGGATAAAAATAAAAGACTAAGGAGCGGGCGGTTATGAAGCAAGTGAAAGCAACAGAGCTTTTACCGGAAAAATTAGTGTTGGAAATTCAGAAGTATATTCAAGGTGCGTCTCTCTATATCCCGAAGCAACCTGGATCGTATTGTAAATGGGGAGCGAAGTCGGGAGGTAGGAAAGCGATAGATCAGCGGAATGCCATGATTAGGACAGAATTTTCGAACGGGAAACCAATTGATCAATTAGCGAATGAGTATTTTCTTGCAACTGAAACGATTAAAAAAATCGTTTATTCAAAGACGAGATAAAAGATTACTTGGCAGTTTAAAGGAGATGATTCTCTTTTAAACTGCCGCTTTTCGTGGGAATGCCCTTTGCTAATATGTCTAATTTAACTTGAAATTGTTCTTGCCATTTTAAAAGAGGAGGAGAAACTATAAACTAAATAGAAAGAAAGGTCAGGAACACTCAATAGATAAGATAGGTGATGAAAGATGGAAGAGTTTTTACATCCGCATGAATATAATTTTATAAAAAAACAGACGAAAGTGATTGTGGACGCTCAGTCAACTAATAAAGATCAAGATGTGGTTCATACGGTTATCACATTAGCTCGTGAGAAAGTAGCTCAGTTAGTTGAAGGGCAAGGAGGGAAAGCGTTGCCTTTGCTAGATGCACTAACTGACGTAAAAAACGCCCACGAGGCAGATTCGTTCCTACTTAGCTTAAAACCTTATGTCATCCCATTTCCCCGCGTCTCTGAAAAGAAAATAGAGAGACTTTTTCCGAAAGAAAAGAAACTTAAGGTACCTGACCTTGATCAATTCGATTATCATGCGCTTAGTTATTTAGGGTGGTATGATTTAGGGACAAACAAAAAATATCTTGTTGTAAACATTGAGGGACGACTTATGGGTGTTGCCGGACTTTATCACCCTAGCAGCAAACAAGGATTATGTACGATTTGCCACTCTTTTGGAGAAGTAGGTCTTTTTACGAAAAAGATAAAGGGTAAAAAAAATGAATCCAATATTTCAAGAGGTAACTATGTATGTAAGGAAAGTATGGTATGCAATGATAATATGACATCATTAGACGAGCTTAACGCGTTTATCTATGCCTTCATCAGTAAGCATTAAATTCCAAGGAGAGTGACATTAATGAAAATTGAGCATGTGGCCGTATGGGTCAATGATTTGGAAAATATGAAGCACTTCTATACCACTTACTTTAACGGACAAGCCAATGATAAATACACGAATACAAGAAAGCAATTTGAATCATATTTTATAAGTTTTGAAAGTGGTGCAAGGTTAGAAATTATGAGGAAACAAGGTGTGGATAACACACCTTCTGACACGATGATAGGCTGGGCGCATATTGCTTTTTCTACAGGTAGTGAAGAGGCTGTCGACGAATTGACTGAACGGCTTAAAAAAGACGGTTACTCTGTTGTAAACGGTCCGCGTGTGACGGGAGACGGTTACTATGAAAGTGTAGTAGAAGATCCAGAAGGGAACCTTGTGGAGTTAACGCTTTAAAGAGTTAAAGAGTTTAATCCGGCCCAAAGTAAGTAGGTTCGGATTATTTTAACACATACCATCATTTAGTTTAAAAAATATTGTTGTGAAACCTAAACTGGAAGAGTGGGTCAGCAAAAAAATGATGAAGGCAGCCCGCATCCATGATGATTGAGAATAGAAATATACACAACAAGATTCATGAAAGGATCTACGACATGATGTTTAAAAAGAGGCAATTTAACGTAATAGTTATCAGTGTGATGTCTGCCACGCTTTTCTGTGCTGTGATTGTCTTGTGCTCGCTTTCTCCTTTAGCCAAGACAGGACCAAACGCTAATGAATTCGGAAGTAATGGGATGTGGACAGCGATTGGAGGCATTTTACTCGTCTACCTCATACCATTACTATTATATGGGATAGGTGTTCCAGCAATGAAGTATGTGATGGCTGTATTATGCGGAGGTGGCATATTAACTAGCGTGCCAATAGTTGGGATAAGCGCTTTAATGTTATTATCGTCTAATGACACTGTCATGTTATATAGTGTGATAATTGGTGGGTTTTCATTGATTATTGTGAACATTGCTTGGTTTTTCTTTGCCTTTCATTCCGATAAAAATGGAAACAGTCATACAAGCCAGTTATAGAGGTCTTCGAATTCAGACTGTGTAGTGATGATAATGCAAAAGGTCTTCCGAAAGACGCTATATAACAGTGCATCAAGGATCTTTGAGAGTGACAACAACATATTTTTAAAGGGCTAATGAAGCAAAATGACGCATGAGCACATTTTTTTACATAGAAGTCGTCATTAAAATTATAATTACCTGTTTTCTTTTATCATCTAAGAAGGCCGTTTATGCCAATCACATTTGTAGAGCAAAAATAGAAATTAGCGTGATAGAGATAGTAAGGGGAAAAGTCATAGTGAGTTACTCTAATCAAAAGTAAACAAGGAAACATAGTCTCATGTTACCCACACTAATCCGCTAATTCTAGCGATTCACTAAAGACAACAGCTGACTTGTCATGTCGATCTGCTATACTGTTTATAAGATGCAGCTAATTAAAACGTAGACGCTTAGAACGGGAGGAAAAGATGGGAACGACCGGCAAATTCATGCGCATGTATAAAATCATCGCGTTTGCTTTAACTATTTTCATCCGCATTTATTGGTATAAAATTCGTAAAAAAACACAGTCAGAATGGGATCATCTATGGGAAGATATCGGGAGAGGGTTCAGGGAAATACTCTTCGATTTAGAAGGGCTGCTCATAAAAATCGGCCAATTATTAAGTATTCGTGCTGACTTGTTACCCCGCCCATTTATTGAGCAAATTCAAGATTTGACAGATAAAGTACCACCATCGTCGTGGCAGGAAATAGAAAAAGTTCTAGCTGAAGAGTGGCAAAGTTCAGTAGAAGACCATGTTACCCAGGTGGAGACAGAAGCGATAGCCTCAGCTTCAATCGGTGAAGTTTATCGCGCCACATTAAAAAACGGTGAAAAAGTAGCGGTGAAAGTGCAACGGCCTAACATCCAGCAGATTGTCGAAACGGATTTTCGTACACTTAGTATTATCATTTGGTTTGCCAATCATTTTGTCCCGTTACCGAAAGGATTTATAAATCTAAATGTGTTGTTTAAGGAATTGAAGCAAGTAATTGAACAAGAGCTAGATTTCTCTAAAGAAAAGCAATCTCTTTTAACATTTAAAAAACGGTTTGAAGATTATGAAGGGGTCTTGATTCCGTCTGTTGTAGAAGAGCTTAGCACATCCAAAGTGTTAGTGATGGAATGGGTGGATGGTATTAAATTAACCGATGAAACTGCTTTAAATCATCTAAACATTACCAAGCAAGAGCTGGCTAAACGGCTTACAGAGATCTTTTTGCCTCAGTGGCTTGAGCCTGGTAGTTTTCATGCAGATCCCCATACAGGTAACCTTCTCCTTTCAAAAGAAGGCAAAATTATCTTACTAGATTTTGGGATGGTTGGGACGATTTCAAAAAATGATGCGATGAATTTTCAACGACTAATAGAAAGTTTGCTATCGAAAAATTATTCTCAGGCTGTGGAAGCTCTTATCCAACTTGATTTTCTCCTACCGGACGCTGAACCACGGACGATGGAAAAAGTGTTAGCCGAGTTTATGACTTTTCAGCCTTCTCAATTGCAGGAAATGGATATCATGTCTTTAAAGTTAGAGATGGCAAATATGATACAAGCTCTTCCTATTCAAGTCCCGACAAGGTTTGTATTTTTAGGACGTTCATTTATGACGATTGAGGGAATTTTAGCGAGTTTAATTGGAGAAGATGAGATCATCGATCAAATGAAACCAGTCTTTTTGAAGTGGTTGCAAAAACAAGGTAATACGAAATGGCACTTTGTCCGATATTGGCTCCAATCTCAGCCGATGTTTAAAATCGTCCATACTGTTAATGACTTTTTAAAATTGCCTCACCGTATGGAAGACCTGAAAGAATTAGAACAGCGAAGACAGTTTCAGTTTACGATGTATGAAAATAGCAAACGCTATTGTTTCCAAGTGACGTTAATCGGAGGCATAGGTAGTGGAATCGGATTATATTTAACCGAGCCAATCCTAGGCTATATTGGATTAGGTGTTGGGGTACTCGGCTTATTAAGTTACGGTGTTATGAGCTATAAGTTGAGAAAATGGTTAAAGTACATGCATCCAAAAAGAAAGACGTAACAACTATAAGAACATGCTCTATATAGAAACGAAACGCCTTTTCTCATTAGTAAAGGGCGTTTTTAATTTAGCTAAAATCTTAGAGAGGTTTTGCCCAGATGTAGAATAAGGAAATTTAAGGGTTGATAGCCACAGGTGTACCAATTGGAATAAGAGCGGCTAATTCTTCTACATCCTCATTGAACATACGAATGCACCCACGTGATACGGCGTGCCCGATGGAAGTTGGTTCATTTGTGCCGTGTATCCCATAATGCTGTTTTGACAAGCTCATCCACATCGTTCCGAATGGCCCGCCTGGATGAGGTGCTTTATTAATAATAATGTACCGACCAAGTGGGGTCTCAAATAACATTCTTCCAACTGCGATGGGATAGTCCCTTTCTAACATGCCGTTACGAAAAAGTCTGAGCCGACGACTTCCAACAGACACGTCGATGTGATAAGGCAATGTATCGGGGTTTGGAAAGCTAGGAATCTCTATCATTTGTCCTGGATGAATCAGATCTGGATTCACGCCGGGATTAACAGATAAGATTTGTGGAAGGGGAATTCTATAATCAAGAGATATTTGAGCTAATGTTTCGCCTGGAAGAACGGTATGACGCATATGAGATACCTCCACGTCTTTAATAACCTATGTCTAGAAAGCAAAGGCTCATTTTCTTTTCTCTGCTTTAAAACGACATCGTTATAAATAGATATACGATTTTAAAAAGAATTATGCCTCCCTTCATTTAAAAGGCCGTCACTATCTAACATTTTCACTTATAATGCTAACAAAAAGATCTGTTTACAAATCGGTTTTCTTCCTATACTTTAACAAAGACAGTTTATCATAGATAAGCGTTCGCAAACCTCCTGTCAGAATATAGAGAGGAGAGATAACGAACGCTAATATCCAGATTCACTCAACGACCAATCAGTAGGAGATAAACGAAAACGCCAACTGACTGAAGGTTTGTTTTATTGTTTAAAAGCAAGAAAACGTTCATTCCATAAACGTGCTTTTTGAAAAGCCTCTGAATCTGTGAATACCTCACCAGGTTTGTTTCCCGTCCCAATGAGATAATCGTCAAAGCTCATGTCAACGTATTGAAAAATAGCATTAAACTGCATGATAAGTGGAAGAGCTGATACTTTTGGATCCGGTTTGTTGCCTGTAATGATAACATAGGCTTTTTTTTCAGCTAATTTGGCTTTAAGATCAAATCGTTCATCTCTTAAGTACTGGCTCCACCGATCGAAAAAGGTCTTCATTTGTCCTGACATGCCAAACCAATATAACGGTGTAGCAAAAATAACAATGTCATGTGCCAAAAACTGCTGCAACAGCTCCTCATAATCATCATCCACACGGGTAAAACCACCCGCTGTATGACGCTTATCAATAATCGGATTCATCGTTTTATCGTGTAAAAAGACCTCTGTATGTGGCACATCTTTTAACACGTCTTGCGCTAATTGTTCACTGTTTCCCTTTTTTCGTGAGCTTCCTAAAAGCAACATGATTTTCATTTGCTAACAACTCCTGTCGTTTCTACATGAGTAAAAAAGGTGTTCCCTAATTCATAAGATCTTGCCTGCCACTTTTGCACGTGCTGAGGAGTGGGTTTGACTGTCTCATAAAAAAGTTCAAATTTAGAGATAGGGATGCCGCAGTAATCCGCCAACCCTACATTAAAATAGTGCTTGATCATAGTGTCATACTTTCTTTTTTCAAAACGTTCTATTGGTGCACCAGCTAGACTGAGCCATAAAACCCGTTTATGGGGGAGTTGTCCTGAACCGTAAGCAAAATGATAATTCCATACACGATCGATGTAGCCTTTCATCAGTGCTGGCATGCTCCACCACCAAAGGGGAAAAACAAAAGCTAAAGCATCATACTGCTCTAATCGTTGCATTTCCTTATGGACTTCAGCAGAAAATACTTGTGACTTTGCGGTCCACTCTGGTTCATCTTCAATACCTAATACTGGATTGAAGCCTAATCGATACAAATCGAGCATATCGGTATGATGACCGTTATCTTTTATCCCTTTCATCAAGTGGTTAGCCATTGAAAATGTCAGTGACTCTATTCGCGGATGGGTTACGACTGTAAGTACGTTCATATGCTGTTCCTCCTTCAGTTGAATGTCTTGTTGTTTCAGCATATACTAGTTTTATAAATCGGTAAAATAGATAGTTTAGATATAAAAATTCATTTATTTCGATAAGAGGGGGAGCAGTGTATGGAATTACGGCAACTCATCACCTTTAAAACAATCATTGAATCAGGAGGATTTAAAAAAGCAGCAGATAAATTAGGCTATGCTCAATCATCTATAACGGCTCACATTAAGGCATTAGAAAAAGAACTGGGTCAACCGTTATTTGATCGCCTCGGGAAGACAATCACGTTGACACAAGCAGGTCATCATTTTTATCCTTATGCCCTTGATATTATCGCTTTGTATGACAAGTCAAAGCAGGTCATAAACGAGGATGAAACACCATGGGGAGATTTAACACTTGGGGTCAGTGAGTCTTTAATGATTTATTGGCTACCGGACCTCATAAAAAAATATATGGAACGGTTTCCAAACGTCAACATTGTACTGAAGTCGTTAAACTATGAGAACTTAACAGCTCAATTGAAACAAGGAGAAATAGAGGCTGCTATTCTAGTGGAAGAGCCTGATTGGAGCCCCCACACCTTGACGATTAATGAACTGAAACGTGATCGATTAGAACTTATTTCTTCATCTAGTAGCACATCCCATACTTTAAAGACGATGCTTGTAACTGAGTATTCGTGTAGCTGGCGCCCCCATGTGAACACTTACTTAAAACAAGCTGATAGTTCAGACATGAAACAGGTCGAATTACCGAGTATTGAAGCGATTAAACAATGTGTGGCATGTGGCTTAGGAAAAGCGATGCTGCCAAGGTTTGTTGTAGAAAAAGAAATAGAAAATGGGGAATTTATTAAAGAGTCGACTGGAGAGCTCAATCAAGAAATCGGGATCTTTACAGCGGTTCACACAAACAAATGGATCGGGCCAAATTTACAGGCTTTCTTTAATCTTTTAAACACTGAAGTTAGCAATATATGAACTTAAATAAAAGCCTCTCCCATGGTGTTTCTATGGAAGAGGCTTATTTATCGTTTAAACTAATCCATCATTCTTTTTAATCACCTGTTTTCCTTGTTTTGAAACAACATCGAAAAGCGTGTTGAGGCCAGTATTTATAAACATAGTGCCTCTTAATATAAGAACATTCACGATTAAATAGCCGATGTTTTGAATGATATACAGATCAAATGTGACGCTATTCGCGGAAAGATAACGTGTCAGTTGATGCATCATCAAGATAAGGATGTACCAAAAAATTAAATGACGTACAATCGGCTTATGCAAATGCGCCGTAGAAGGTTGGCGGCGATAAAATTTCGCAATTTGATTGTGAACCCTGCCTATACCAAATAAATTGACAATGGGGATGATTAATAGCAGGAGTGACGTCATGGCTGAAACAGGATAATAACTGTTTAACTCATGAATATCTTTATGAACCTTATACATCCAGATGACATACATCACTAGAATGGCAATAACTAAGAAAAGGTACGCATATAAAATAAGTAGGAAAAGCCCTTCAAATCCAGTTAATGCCGTTGGAGATACTAAAAGAATGACATATAATCCAGTTTGTATTACCAAAACAATGATCATACTAATTAGTAAATATTTTAACAATTGACCTGTTAATGTGGAACGCAAGGTAATAACCTCTTTCTACTGGGAAATTTGAACTGTATCTTGTTCTGCTTCTTTAGACGAGTCAAAAAGTGTGTATAATCCCTTAGACATATAGCGATAACCAAGCAAAATGAACACATGCATGAGCAACACACTGATATCATGGATAAGGAGAATTTCCGAACCATATAACAATGTATCATTTGATAGTGTTATAAAGCTAGTTAAGAAATGAAAAATATACCACAAAATGAGACAGTATACAATCGGTTTTTTAAAATGTGAAGCGAGTGAATTCTGTCCCAAATTTTTTGCAAGTGTATAGTGTACTTTAGCAATGCCATATAGGTTAAAAATTGGTATTAGTAAATGTAGAAGTGCTGTACCAGCGGAAACGGGATAACTGTCATTTATCGTCCGAATATCATTATGTAATTTATACATCCAAATAATATACATAATAGGTACGAGTATCACGAACATGACATACGCAACATTCAAAATGTCAACGACATTTCTAAAAGATACAGGCAGATGAGTACTAGGTGACATAATCAATACGAAGGAAAAAAGCCCTCTTACCGAAAGAATAATTAAAAAAATATACAATATCGCACGCAAAAGATTACCAGTTAGTTCAGAACGCAGTAATGGCATTGGATCAGCAACTCCTATCAATGATAACTTGTCGTATTTTCTTCAGGAACATTTTCAGTATGTTGTGCGTGGAGCACCTCCACACTTTTTATAACCATGGCGTTAGTACGTAAAAGTATAAAAACAAATAAAACTAAAAGTAAATCAGTGATGAAAACAGCTGAAATATCGATATAAAAGTCACTATTCGTATATAGGTTCAAGCCGTTGTGAACTAATCCTAAAAGAAGAGCGATGGGCCATAATGTTGCAAAGACGGTCCCATATCCGCTTGTTAAAGATTGTTTCTTTAGAAACGAGGCTATTTTAGCTGGTACATGGAACTGCCAATATATATTCAAGACAGGAATAAAATAAAACCCAACAGCTTCCCCTGGACTAACGGGAAAGTAAGAAGAAAAGAATTTTAGATCTTTATGTATTTTATAGATCCATATCGCATACAAAATGGCGATAATGACATAAAACATACTGACTGCCAACATAATCACGCGATCAAATGTGGCAATGGACGTATATAAAGAAAAATTAACCATGTAAATAATCGTATTGATAAGAGCAATGATACTAATAATAAAAGCAACACTTAAGATGATCGTTAAAATTTTACTAATAGATTGAGAGTTAGATTTATTCATTGACTTGCAACCTTCCGATTAATAATTTTCTAGATAGTTTATTGCTTCTTCTAATGTCTCCACTGGAACGACGTTAAGGTCTAAACCTTCTTCGTTTAAGACACGACGAGCTTCCCGTTCATTACTGTAAATACCATAGTCATCTTCATCCTTTGGAATGAAAAAGATATCCACGTTATTATCAACAGCCGTTAAAAGCTTTTGTCTTACACCTCCAATAGAGCCGACGGTTTCATCGTATTCAATTGTCCCCGTACCAGCTATGGTGACAGTGCCATTTTGGGAAAAATCGAGTTGATTCACCTCTTCGATTAAGCCAATAGCCACCATTAAGCCGAGAGAATCACCGTAGTATTCAGATGAGTAATATAGAATATCATCGATCCTCTCTTGGAAGTCATTATCATCACCGAAACTAGTTGCATAAACAGCGTTAGAAATGGTCTCTTCCTTGTAATAATCCACTACCATGTCATCATCATACTCTGTATACATGATAAATTCCTCTTCATCTAAAGGAATGAAATCTAGGTCTTTATAAAGATAAGACACGTATAATTTATCAAAATAATTATCAATATAGCCTGAATAGATGTATGTGAAATGCACACTTCCATTAACCCCAATATCACTAACCGGCGCAATATCGCCTTTAGCAATATATTCTTCATGCAATGGTCTCATGAGAAGGTGGGCAATTATGAGGGGAATAGCAATAATGGCGATACTAATGTTAACTTCCTTCGATAGCTTTAAAAACTTCAAAACACGGAACCTCCTAGATGTGTAATAGACTTGGTGACTGACGACAATATCCAAAAAACGACTTTTACTACGCAGATCACTATACGTAGAACACAGAGAAAAGCCTAAAATCATGACACGATTTGCCATCTATTAATCATAATCGAAGACAAATATGGTATAAATAGGTTAAAATAATTATTTTTATATAAAAATAATCGACTTAAGGGACAAATAATGTAAAAAGAACGAGGATAAAATAACTAGTTATACGTCAAAAGAAGGACGTGATGTGTCTAAAGATGGAGGAAAGAGAAAGCATTTACTATAAAGAGGTGGGTAAATGCTTTGTATACATGTGAACTGCATGATCATTAGTTTTTAAGGCTGTGATCGTTTTTGGATGAGGGTGTTGATAAATAATAGGATAATCAATCTCTCCTTTATTAGACTGAAGGGGAAAGGCTAATTGCTCATGTAAAAGAGTAAATTGAGCATTAACTCCCGGTTTATTACCACGAGCATCCAATCGCATCCACTTTTTAATAGAACTAATATAGACAGCATTTAAAGCATGAATGCAATAACCGTTTGCCGGTGTATCAAATAACATGAGCTTCTGATAACAAAAGCCTGTTGGTATTTCTACAGAACGAAGTAGAGCGGCGAGTAAATGAGATTTTGCATAACAGATACCTTCTTTATAAGTTAAAACATCCAACGCTGTGCAGGTGACACGTGTGCCTTGAATGTCCCAAGAGTGGGCAATGTGATCACGAACGAAGGTAAAAGCCCTATCGACTTTTTCATGGACTGTATTGCAGCCTGCAAAAAGTTTCTCCTTCTGTTCTTGGATGAGAGGATGCGAAAGAGTGAGCATGGGATGATCCACTAAGTAATCACTTAAATTCGATGATTCACAAATGAGTAGCATAAAAGCCTCCTTATAAGCCGATTTGTATGAATATACATTATAAAGTATTTAAATTCCAATGTACAATTAAATTTGTCGCTTAGAATATGCTTAGGGATGAGGGCTATCGTCAGTTACTGCCTAAACGAAGGGTAGAATGTAGAAGTTGCATTATAAAAAGGAGCCAACACAAAAAATGAAAAGTTCTCGTACCCAAGCTTCTAGACTCTCTCAAATAAATAGTGCAGCATTATTGTAAAGGTATTTTGTCACTCACATGATGATTTAGCACCATCATTAATTTAGAAGCCAATAGCCGATTACTACGATCATGACACAAGTGTCTCAGTTAAGGTGAATGAGGTAAATCCATTTCTATGAAAATGTTTACAATGATCATTCGTCTCTGCTATAGTTAGTAGATGTCAGACGTCTGAACATAAAGAACATAACAGAGGTGTTTTTATGACTATTTTATGGGGATTATTTGGGATGACTGTTGTCCTTGGGATTGCTTATCTACTCTCTAGTGATCGACAAGCAATCAATTTTCGTACAATTATTGGAGGATTAGCAATTCAATTACTGTTTGCATTCCTTGTCCTTTATTCTGATACTGGAAGATGGGTACTTGAACAGTTTACTGGCCTGGTAAATCAAGTCATCGGCTTTGCGGGAGAGGGCATTAATTTTTTATTTGGAGGCCTATTCGAAGCTGAAGGAGTCGGGTCAATATTTGCCTTTGAAGTTCTAACAGTGGTTATTTTTTTCTCATCACTCATTTCTGTTTTGTATTATTTAGGAATCATGCAAAGAATAATTAACAGTATTGGAGGGGCCTTGGCAAAGCTACTTGGGACAAGCCGACCTGAATCTTTGTCGGCAGCAGCTAATATTTTTGTGGGACAGACGGAAGCGCCGCTCGTCGTTAAGCCATTTTTACCACAAATGACGCGCTCAGAGCTATTTGCTGTTATGACAGGTGGTTTGGCTTCTGTAGCAGGTTCTGTCCTTATCGGTTATTCGCTTTTAGGAATTCCGTTGGAGTATTTGTTGGCGGCAAGCTTTATGGCAGCTCCTTCAGGCTTAGTGTTAGCAAAAATTATGTTGCCGGAAACTGATCCACAAGCGACGTCTGATGAGCGAGAGTTTCAGATGGATGAAGATCAAGAATCATACAACGTGATTGATGCAGCGGCTCGAGGAGCGAGCACAGGGTTACAGTTAGCATTAAATATCGGGGCTATGTTACTCGCCTTTATTGCCCTTATTGCCCTACTTAATGGTATACTTGGAGGCGTAGAAAGTGGCATCAATGGTTCTGTAAACTATATGTTAAGCCTGTTCGGTTCAGACTCGTCTATAAACATTCAAGGTCTTACATTAGAAAATATATTCGGTATTTTATTTTCACCTTTAGCATTTGCTATCGGTGTGCCGTGGTCAGAAGCGTTCCAAGCTGGATCTTTTATTGGGCAGAAATTGATCTTAAATGAATTTGTTGCTTATGCAGCCTTTGCACCTGAGATTGACAGCTTAGATCCAAAAACGGTTCTCGTCGTAAGCTTTGCTTTATGTGGATTTGCGAATGTTTCTTCACTCGGTATTTTGCTAGGTGGGTTAGGAAAACTGGCACCGAGCCGACGGGGTGATATCGCACAACTTGGTTTAAAAGCTGTTATGGCAGGTATGCTCGCATCGTTATTGAACGCATCGATTGCGGGAATGTTTTTCTAATGAATAAGTTTCATATAAATAACATTACTTAAATAAGAAAGGATGTTTTACATGAGCCAATCACTCGCATCACTCATCGATCACACCCAATTAAAAGCTGATACACAAGAGGACAAAATTATTTCTTTATGTGAGGAAGCCAAGACGTATCAATTTGCTTCCGTTTGCGTTAATCCCGTTTGGGTAAAAAAAGCGGCTGAGTTACTTGCTAATAGCGGTGTGGATGTATGCACAGTCATCGGCTTTCCACTTGGGGCAAGCACACCGGAAACGAAAGCATTTGAAACAACAAACGCTATCGAAAATGGCGCTACAGAAGTAGACATGGTTATGAATATCGGTGCATTAAAGGATGGAAACGATGCGTTAGTTGAAGCAGATATGCGTGCTGTTGCTGAAGCAGCAAAAGGAAAAGCATTAACGAAGGTCATTCTCGAAACGTGCTTACTTACAGATGACGAAAAAGTACGTGCGTGCGAATTAGCTGTAAAAGCAGGGCTTGATTTTGTCAAAACGTCAACAGGCTTCTCCACAGGTAACGCGACTGTGGAAGATGTAGCATTAATGCGGAAAACGGTGGGAGACAAAGCCGGTGTTAAAGCCTCCGGCGGCGTACGCAGCCTAGAGGATGCCCAGGCGATGGTAAAAGCAGGAGCTAGCCGCATTGGCGCAAGTGCCGGTGTGAAAATCGTTAAAGGCGAAAAAGCGGATAATGATTATTAAATATGAAGGCTGAAAAGGATTGGGACATTGTCCCAATCCTTTTTTCAGCATCGGGAGGGGGTAATTCAGCATCGGGAGGGGGTAATTCAGCATCGGGAGGGGGTAATTCAGCATCGGGAGGGGGTAATTCAGCATCGGGAGGGGGTAATTCAGCATCGGGAGGGGGTAATTCAGCATCGGGAGGGGGTAATTCAGCATCGGGAGGGGGTAATTCAGCATCGGGAGGGGGTAATTCAGCATCGGGAGGGGGTAATTCAGCATCGGGAGGGGGTAATTCAGCATCGGGAGGGGGTAATTCAGCATCGGGAGGGGGTAATTCAGCATCGGGAGGGGGTAATTCAGCATCGCAAGGAGGAAATTCAGCACCACAAGGAGAGAATTCAGCTATCTGCCTCTTTCGTTAGTGGTTAATATTGGTTGTTTCGCAAAGTGAATAATAATAATGGAAACAGCATGCCGAGGCTTAGGATGGTCAGTATCGTATAAATCAGCGCTGATTGCGTATATTTTTGATAGATTCGAAAACTGACGATGACTACAGCCATTAAAAAGAGCATTGGTAGTACTAAATAAAAAAGTTGAGTATATGTATCATTATACGAGTCTATAAAGAAGAAAGGCAGTGTATTTAATAGGGAAGTGACAACTAAAATCGTTGGAAGTGGTCGCTCCCATTCATATAACTTACGATCTTTTAGAAGTATCCCGAGACAATAAAATTGGAAAAAAGGGATAAATGCGATCCATGACTTTTTATAGTTTTCCCGTTCTAACAATCTTTGAAGACCTAATGATCCTAAAGTATACATGCCAACAACGATAAATAATTTAATTAAAAGTAATACAATCAATAGTAAGATAACACTAATGATTAATCTAAACATTGTATCTATAGCATCTATAAATGATTGAAAACCAATAATAGTGCTTAAATGAAATGGAAAATGTAACATGAATTAAACTCCTCTTAATGATTTGGGGGCAGTTGAATGGTCACTTGCTCGTTATTTCTAATTGCAAATAAAATAAAAGGTATTGCTATACCAAACGTCACAATACATATAATTAGTAGTGGCATGGCACTATGACTATATTTATTAAAAATTAAATATGAAGCATACAAAATCAGGCCATTAAAACAGAGTGGGTAAAGCATCCCTATCACTGGCACAATGGGGAAGACTAGGTAGACAATAGAACCGAACAACAAAATGAGTGGGATCTCTTTCATCCAAGATTTATCGCTCTCATCTCGGGCCATTTCTCCAAGTAGATAAAAATTCATAAACGGTACGAAGGCCATCCATGCATGTGTTCTTTCTTCGCGAACAGCAATTCTTCGCAGGGCAAAAGCTAATAAAATAAATAATAGAGCGCCCACAAAAAGTGAAATGATGAGAATAATTAAAAACAAATAAGCAAATATTTCAATGGTAGTTTGGCTATTTTGAAGCCCGTGAAAAAGTGTGGTCATAAATCATGCCCTTTCTAAAAAATCGTTTGACCTCGTTGGATGATATATGGAGACAGCAATCTCAAAAGTAAAAAGAACGCGCTCCCTTACACGAATTGACATAACTATGAAATTATCACCAATAGGATGACCTGTCAACGGTCAATATACCTGGCAGAAGTGAAGGAGATTTTAAAAATTCTAAAGGGATAGGCCTTTAAGACTGTATGAAGAATTGAAAAAGATTGAAGCTGGTACAAAACCACGCATACCTTCATAATAACCCTAACTAGTTGTTATGGAGTTGGGTGGGGAAGCGTCACTCAAGGCCTTTTCTTTATTTGAGTGTCGCAGAATGGCTGGTATCACACCACTCACGAGGTTTTTCACGTTTGAGTGTCGTAGAATGGCTGATATAGCGTCACTCAAGGCCTTTTCTTTATTTGAGTGTCGCAGAACGGAAGATATCGGGCCACTCACGAGCTATTTCAAGTTTGAGTGTCGCAGAAAGGCTGATATAGCGTCACTCAAGGCCTTTTCTTTATTTGAGTGTCGCAGAATGGAAGGTATCGCGTCACTCACGAGCTATTTCAAGTTTGAGTGGCGTATAATGGCTGATATCGGGCCACTCACGAGTTTTTTCATGTTTGAGTGTCGCAGAACGGAAGATATCACGCCACTCACGGCCTTTTTTATGTATGAGTGTCGCAGAAAGGCTGATAACACGCCACTCACGAGTTTTTTCACGTTTGAGTGTCGCAGAACGGAAGATATCGGGCCACTCACGGCTTTTTTCATGTATGAGTGTCACAGAATGGAAGATATCGGGCCACTCACGAGCTTTTTCATGTATGAGTGTCGTATAATGGCTGATATCGGGCCAGCTTAAGAGTGAAAATGGGTGCTTTAGCGTTGCCGTACATGTTAAACTTCCTCACAAGAAAGAAAAATAGGTAGAATTCTAGACCTATTCTATCATGGTAGAAGGGCCGCACTAATTTCCATTTCTATAATCATGAAAGACACCAAAAAGACTAAACGGCCTTAGCACTATGGAATATAGAGCTAAAGCCGCCTAAATCATTATTATTATTTCCACTGTCTACTTGACATGGAGCAGTGCACATCAAAAAGATGGCCTTTCCAATATATTTCATGCGAATTACGTTCCAAGTAGTACACTTATACATCTTCTTACGATTGACTTAAAGAACGGTCGCTATTTCTAATAAAAAACATAATAATCGGTATTCCTAAGCCAAAGGAAAAAATACTTGCTAGCAACAAGGGAAAAGGGTACCTTGTATACTTATCGTATAAAAGGTGAGCCGCGTAAAAAATGACGACTAAGCTGGCGATGATGATAAACTGTCCAAAAAAAGGGATGAAGTTGAAGATAATGACACCCACACCTGCTCCTACTAGCAAATGAGGCAGGCTTTCTGCCCAGTTTTTACTACTTTGCCCTTTAATGATTTGCCCCCATAAAAAAAGGTTGACAAAAGGTACAAATGCCCGCCATGTATTGTCGAAACCTTCGCGGTTAGCAAGTCGCCGCAGCCCTAAGCCCCCCAATATATAGATGACAATAAGTCCGATGCCAAAAAGTATGATAAAGCCCAATAATGCTAGAGCTCTCGTATGCTCTTCTGAACCGTCAGACAATAACCCTGAAATCAATTCGATCACGCTGTTCACGTCCTTTTCTAAGTTGCAAAGAGAGTTAATTCCTCCCTTTATCTCAATCTGACGTTATCACCAAACGGTAGGAGTGTCAATGTCCCGAGAGCTACATGGAACGTTGGAGCTTTCTAATATACACTATTTGCCCGATATGATAGGCGTTATGAGAACTCATATTTCCAATTAACGACCACCATTCCGCATGGACGGGAAACCCTTCTACTTTTTCCATCAGCTGTTTTTGACTCAATAATGATGGCCATCGTAACAAACTAATTAATAATTGCTCCTTCAATTCATTAAAATGACACTCGGCTGGGACATGAAAGGTATCTTTATTATTCTCAAGCGATGGGACCGTTGTGACATCTTTATTGACGTAACGTTTTTGCCACGTGTCATTCCAAAAAATAAGGTGCTGAACGACCTCTGCAATACTGTGGCAATGGGAAGACGGTTTCCAAAAAGCCTCCTTTTCAGTTAACCCTTCAACGGCTTCTTGAAAGGAAAGATACCAGCTTCGATCGTTGGCATTGGCGAGTAATTGTTCTATTAAACTATCATATGGTTGAGACATGTTTTTCTCCTTTCTTTATCTCAGATAACCGTCCGTAAAGCGCCCTGACCAAAATAGAGAAGAGCGACATAGGCGTGAGCTAATAGCTGTTAAAGTCCTGATTCACGCAACGACGAATCAGTGAAAAAGAACACATATTTTTCTGATTGAAGGTTCGTTTTATTTAAAAGATTGGGTAACGATTCCTTGACCGTTATTAAAGTGGATTGTGGCAAAGGCACCATTTATAAGAGTTAGTTGAGGAGGCAAATGCCCGCAATCAATAAAAGATAGGGATAGCAAGTTCAGTAGAAAGCGTTCGGTAAAGATCTATTAGTTCATAATCTCTCTCGATTTTTTGTGCAGAGCTCCGACCAAACATGATGCCGTTGCAATGATCAAACCAGCCGGCAAGCTTCATTTGAATAAGTGTCCTATGCAATTGTGGAAGTGATAGCTCGCAATTTTCAAAAAACCAAATGATGTTCTTACTAGGAATGTAGTTGTTAACAAACTTATTAACATCTCCATATGGTGTCCCCATAAGGTGTTTCACTGTATCGATACAGCCTCCAAGAAGATGTCCTTCTAAAGTTTCTGGCTGACCACTAGCAGATTTCCAAACTGTTTTTTCTGTTAGGTGAAAAATATGAGGAGTAGGATTATCGAATTGCCACTCATGTTGGTAGTGATTAGATGACATTTGTGTAATTGACGCCCCAGGGGGTGTCTTTAAAATATCTTCCCACATAGCGGTCGTTTCATCCATCTCGGTTCCTCTCAAATCTATGAAGTTAGTGCCGTGTGCGGTGGCTAGCCCAGTGTGGAGAGTGATAGCTAATAATAGAAGACTAGTATCAGAGTAGCCCAATACCCATTTTGGTTGAAACTTGTTAAACTCAATGAAAGGGAGTATGTCGATCAGGCGCTCACCACCCCAAGGCGGTATGATGATGTCAATATGATGATCCTGCATCATAGCATTGAATTCTGCTGCACGTTTGATTGCCGATGCAGAGGTGAGATTCTGCTGTGTCCATGCGGTATCACCGACAGTGACTTTGTATCCTCGCTCCGTTTGGCGCTTAATCGCCTCGTGTAGGAGATGGTGTAAAGCGTCAGGGACACCAGAAGATGGGGCAGTAACACCGATATGAGCATTTTCTTTAAGATTTGGCGGATAGGTTATCACACGTTATCACCCCTTTTTATAAAAAATATGCCTTTAGTTTACCATACATAGTGATGTAAACTTGTAAGGGATTTAGCAGTTGGACATTCATCTTGATGGTTGGAGGTAAGCTAAATGACAGAAAAGGAAAAAATGATCAAGGGAGATCTCTATCATCCTGAAGATCCTAAGCTTGTAAAGGAGCGAGCCTTGGCCCGCCAGTTGATACGCGAATTTAACGATACGCCTGAAATAGAATATGAGACTCGGACAATGATAATAAAAAAGCTATTTGGTTCAACAGGTGGCGACATAAAGGTTGAGTCTACTTTCCGCTGTGATTACGGCTATAACATCCACGTTGGTACCAATTTCTATGCTAATTTTGACTGCTTAATTTTGGATGTATGTCCCGTGACGATTGGAGATAACTGTATGCTTGCACCAGGTGTCCATATTTACACAGCCACACACCCGCTTGATTCGATTGAACGGCGATCAGGCTTGGAATATGGAAAACCAGTTTCTATTGGTGACAACGTCTGGATTGGCGGACGGGCTATTATAAACCCAGGTGTGACTATTGGCAATAATGCGGTTATTGCTTCTGGTGCCATTGTGACGAAAGATGTGCCGATGAACACGGTCGTTGGCGGAAATCCAGCTCGTGTTCTGAAGAGCATTAATCTCTCATCATATTAATAGTGATAGAAACTTTTGGAGAGGAGATACTACTTTTTTACAGTGAAAAAGAAAATGTCCACTTTCATATGACAGCTTTCTTTTGATACACGTATATTTATCACAGAACTCAAAATAGAGAGAAGAGCTAACTCACGTTAGGTGGGAGCTAACGGCGGCTAATGCCCTGATTAAGGCAATGATCAATTGCGGGGAAAAACGAAAACCCCCACTGATTGAAGTTTAGCTTTATAGGAAATGATATGCCAAAGCAGCATCTAGGACAGTTTTTCTGTCAAGATGCTGCTTTGGTTTAGAGCTGTTCGTTTAAGCTTTTATATCGTGTACCGACTGTGCCAGATGAGACACTATATAAATCTGCCACAGCTTTTTGGGAAAGTGCTGCGTCAGTTTGAAGGTGTTTACCGAGCCAATAATGTAAGGCAGCTGCATACGTTTCAGGCTTTTGAATACGCGGTTTTTCCTCTAATGTGTAAGTAATCCATCGTGCTTTTGTTTCTAAAAAGATAGGATAGGAGATATGTTCCCAATCAAGTCTGTCATAGAGTAATGCCAGCACCGCTTGGCTGCTTTCAGGCAGCTTGTCTTCACTGTGTAAGGCGTCCCCTTTTGCCACAAATACGGCGATTGAATGAAGGACTTCAGGGAAGTGGCGATCAAAGAGTGTCGCTTCATCAGCGTTATTCTTTAACACCTGCACCATAGTAGGCCATATACTAAGGAATTTACTCGCTAAATAGGCAGGAACTCCAAGAGCATCGTTGCCTAATGCATGTCCGTCAGGAGCTGGATATAAGTAACCGATGACGGAATCATTTTCATGTAAGTCAGCAGAAGCCGGTGTTTTTCCTAAAGTTAACGCGTCCTTATTAAAAGCGTGTTCAATGACCATCGTTTTCTTGTCAGCATATGTCACGTTATAAAATGCAGGAGTTAACGTCTCCCATTTCTGCAAAAAGCGTTGAAAAGTCTCTGAGTAAGTATGAGTATATGTGTCGATATAGCTAGCTAACACAGTTTTATTTCCATCAAGTAACGGGTAGCTGAAGAGTAGCCAGTGGAACATAAGTTGCGAGAATACTTTCGCATCCTTTGCCGGCAAAATATTAAAGCTGGCCACATATTTTTCATAAACGGGCTGAAGTACGTCATCAAACTGTTTACTATAGTCAAAAACCCGTGGTAAAAGCTCATTGAATGCTTTTCGGTCAAGAGGAGAAAAAGCCGGAGCTGCTTGGACTTTTAGTAAACAACATTTTTTATATTTCTTGCCACTGCCACACGGACATGGTGCATTTCGTTTAATGGTTGCCATTTTGTCACCTCATAAAATAGTCATGTTATTGTTCTGTATTATAGGAATGTTTAACATAATAGAATGTAACCTGCGATGTTATTCGTCTAATAGTTGGAGGCTATGTCGCACGACTTGAGCAAAACAATTGTTATAATCGCATTGCTTTAATATGTTTTTGTTCCCATATACATTATCGTCACAATCGCTAAAATCTTAACTTATCTATCATATCAGTAACGCAGATTTTTTCAATAGGGAAGGTATGGTACAATCAAGTGCAGACCATTGATACATGGAAAGGAACCGAATGACCATGAGTAAACGAGAGACACCAGTGAAGAAAAACGATGTCCTTAACGTGACATTTGAAGATATGACGCACGATGGCTCAGGAGTGGCTAAAATCAACGGCTTTCCGCTGTTTGTTAAGCGAGCTCTGCCAGGTGAAACAGCGGAAGTGAAAGTGATCAACGTTAAAAAAAATTACGGGTTTGCTCGTCTAATGACGTTGAAACAAGAAAGTGAAGCACGAGTAGAACCGCCCTGTCCAATTTTTAAACGGTGTGGCGGATGTCAACTCCAGCATTTAAGCTATGAAGGCCAATTAATGTACAAGCAAAAGCAAGTGAAAGATGTATTGGAACGAATTGGCGGTCTAGGGGATGTCTTAGTTCATCCGACGCTTGGGATGGAGGAGCCATGGCGCTACCGAAATAAAGCGCAAGTGCCAGTTGGCGAACAAAACGGAGAGATAGTAGCAGGCTTCTACGCTGAACGCAGTCACCAAATAGTCGATATGCCGAACTGTGTTATCCAGCATGAGGACAATGACAAAGTCGTTCAGCTTGTGAAAAAATTAGCGAAGGACTATGGTATTCGAGGCTACGATGATCATACCCACAAAGGTACATTGCGCCATGTGGTAACGCGCCATGCCAAACAAACCGATCAGCTCATGGTGGTACTCGTAACAAAAGGGAAAGAGCTACCGAATAAGAAAAACTTAGTTACAGCGTTGAAAGAGGCGCTTCCTAATTTAACTTCCGTTGTGCAAAATATTAACCCGAAGCGAACGAATGTGATTTTTGGCGATAAAACAGAAGTACTTTGGGGTGAAGACGTGATTTATGATACGATTGGAGATATTAAATTCGCTATCTCTGCCCGGTCTTTTTATCAAGTTAACCCTATTCAAACGAAAGTGCTTTATGACAAGGCATTAGAATACGCCCAGCTCACCGGACGTGAAACGGTGATCGATGCGTACTGCGGTATCGGTACGATCAGTTTATTCTTAGCCCAAAAAGCGAAGCAAGTGTACGGCGTGGAGATCGTTCCTGAAGCCATATCTGACGCTAAACAAAATGCCAAACTCAATCATATTAATAATGCAGAATTTGTTGTAGGGGAAGCAGAACGAATTATGCCATGGTGGCAGGCACAAGGCCTTAAGCCAGATGTTATCGTCGTTGATCCACCGCGAAAAGGCTGTGACGAAGCCCTTTTAGAAGCCATGGCCGTTATGAAACCGACACGCATCGTCTACGTATCCTGTAACCCAGCCACACTAGCCCGTGACCTAAAGTTCCTCGAACAACGGGGCTACACGACACAAGAAGTCCAGCCAGTGGACATGTTTCCGCAGACGGGGCATGTGGAGTGCTGTGCGTTGCTTGTGAGAGTTGATAAATAACATGTAAAAGTGAGATAAGAGCCTTTTTAAGCATTTAAAGGGCTCTTTTGTTATTAAAGAATAATAAAAAACTGAACTAATTTATTATGTTTCCTTCCACTTTTATGTAAAAAATTATAGTAATATTAAAGAAAATGTAGACTAAATATTTTAGCCGTTATTCAACTAACGCAGCAGTTTAGTTTAGGAAAAACATTTACAAATTGATAAATCAATAATACAAAAAACAGATACTTAGGTGAAATTATGTTAGTTAGCAAGTTAAATTTATTAAGAGCATTTCCGGTTAAATTACAAGAAGATGTAATGGTTGTTTTAAATATGATAAATGAAATAGAAAAACTTGATTTCTTGGGGTGGTTTGAGGTTAATTTTTCGGGAAGTGTGTTAAATATTCCTGAACGAATATATTATGATGAACCTTCACTATCTCATTACAAGTCATTATCAGAAAAACAACAAGTAATATTAAATTGTCTATTTACTCGTCATCACAACGGTTATATTAGAGAACAAAATTTAAAAAGGATAATAGAAAAAACTAATGGCTACAATTGGATAATTCCTTATTTAATGCGAATAACTGGTGAGTATGTAATTGAAATCTTACAAGTGATAAAAGTAAATCTTGATAAAGTTGATAAAGGTAAAATAAAAGACTTTATAAACGAAAACCCCATTTTTTGCAATACAATAGAAAGTAGAGTAAGCAGTTACTGGAATTGTTATTACCGAGTTATATATCCAAACAAAAATAAATATGTTGGATTTAAAATCATTGAGTATTTCAAATCATAATCTGCTAATCGTATTGAAGTAGTATTGGTTATAACTAAAAAGTCGAATTAACAAAACATATTATGAATAAGTGGAAAGTAGGAGTGATATGGGTTTTTTAGAATCTTTCAAAATGGGCTTAGATTTATTTTGGTCATTATTAACTGCTGACCCTGTATTAACAATTTTTATTCTATTATTCTTTTGTGGTTCTTTGTTCTTTGTATTTATCATTAATACAATAACGGAACAAAGACTTCGGAAATCTGGGATTTTAGAAATTGATAAAATGTCAGGGAGAAAGTTTGAAGAGTATCTTCAAGCCTTGTTAAAAGCGAGAGGTTATTATGTTCAATTTACACCAGCAAGTGGCGATTACGGAGCTGACCTTATCTTAACAACAAAAGGAAAAAAAATAATTGTTCAAGCTAAGCGTTACAAGAAAAATGTTGGAGTAAAAGCAGTACAAGAAATAGCTTCAGCTAGAAATTATTATAGAGCTGATAATTGCTGGGTAATTACTAATAGTTTTTTTACAGAACAAGCCAAGAGATTAGCAAGTTCAAATCAGGTTAGGTTAGTAGATCGTAAGCAGTTAACGAATTGGATGATACTGGAGGGGAAAAGGAGAGAAAGGGCTCAGTAGATCAAAAGGAATATCATCACATAAGAGAAATTGTAGTTTCCAAAGATGGTACGTGTCAATCTGATAAATATGAACATGTTCACGAAAAGCTTACGGACAAATTGTTCAAGAGTACGAAGAAAGTGTTAAACGGATTAGAATTAGGTATCATAGAAAGTTAAATATAGATTTCGAATATAATAGTATTCAGCATTATGAATATATAGTGTTTTTTTTATAGTATCCTTCTTATTTTTTCCATGTTTGTTATCTCTTGTGATAGTTGGATGACTGGGGGGTTATTCTCTTCTTCTACATACCTAAACAGGAATAAATATGTGATTGGCCATCACAATCAGGTCAAGTTGAACCTCACAATTGTTAAAATGGCCGAAAAACTGAAATGATTATAGTTAGGCAAAGATACATTTATATCACTTAATAGAGGAGAATTGAAATTGTTATATTATGTGATTGATGCTTTTACAGAAACAAAATTTGGTGGTAAGCCAGCAGGTGTAGTGATCTATGAAAATTTAGACGAAAAGTTTATGCAGAAATTTGCTGCAGAAGTTCGCTTTTCAGAAACAGCATTTATTAAAAAAATAGACAATAAAACGTTTGAAATAAAGTTTTTCACGCCGACTTCACAAGTTGAACTTTGTGGACATGCTACCATTGCATCCTTTAAAGCCCTATTGGACAGCCGTGCTATTGAAGATAACAACACATACTTTATGAAAACACTCGCTGGTACACTTTCTGTTGAGTTGAATCAATCATTTATAATGATGGAGCAAGCTAAACCTAAGCTAGGAAAAATATTTGATGATTATGAGTGTTTGTCGAACCTTTTTAGAATTGATAAATGTCAGATAGGAAGTATAAATTTCAATCTAGTACCTCAAGCTGCAAGCACTGGTCTTTGGGATATAATGCTTCCAATTAAAACAAAGGAAGCTCTGTATGTTCTAAAACCTGACTTTAAAGCACTTTTGGAATATACAAAGAGTAACATAGCGGGGGGAGTCCATGCATTTACTCTTGACACAATAAAAGGTATAGCAGAGAGTAGAAACTTTTGCCCACTCTATGGTATTGATGAGGAAGCCGCAACAGGTACTTCGAATGGGGCCTTAACATATTATCTATTTAATAACCACGTATTAAATAATTTTAATCAAGAGTACTCTTTTCTTCAGGGGTATAGTATGGGCAGACCTTCTAATATCATTACAAAATTAATTAATAAAGATAATCCAAGAGTTATGGTAGGCGGGAAAGCAATTATATTAACAAAAGGTAAGCTATACTAAACGTCATCTTCATATGCCAGATATAAGAAAACGGATAGCCACAAACGGGTGCTAATGTTGAATAAACAAGACAAAAAAATTATTTACTGCACAGTACAACGATACGTTCTACAGTCGAGTGCGTTGGTGGAACGCATAGCCTAATTGGGCGGTAAAAACAGAGGAGAGTATGACATTCTTGTCGAGACTGAAATCGATGGATTTGTATCAAGTAAGGTAGTTACTTAAGCTTATTGTAATGGCCACTTGAGTGCAACAACTGATGTTAAAATAGTGAAGACCGTGTAATGGGATTAAAAAGTAGCGACACTTTTTGTGGATAGCCAAAGAATAATGATGTCGTGATTATTGATAGTAGAGGACAATGAAAATATAGTGGATACGCTACATCGTGAAATATTAGAGGAAACAGATTTGTCGAACCTTAAACTTGTTAGAAAAATTGGTGTTCATAATTACTATAAGCCTATTAAGAGAAATGTTGGAAGATATGACTTCCTACTTTTGGTACTATCTGACACTTTAGGCTTATGGGAACATCATGAATGTGATAGAAGAAGACAAAGATTCAGGAGTGTATTTTGAATATAGGTGCGAATTTAATAAATATTGATGGGAACTGAGGAGTATTCTCTCATCAAAATACATACTTGAATTATTCAACTAATCGTTATTCTGGTTGACTAAATAGTTTAGGTTTTGTAGAAGGTTTTTAAGAACTGTGCCGGGAATATGAGGGAGATAACCGAATTATTAAAGTATGGTATGGAGAAAGTTAAGGTAATGAAAAGGGGCGTAATGGTGAAGGCGAATATTGGTACCGAAGAAGCAATAAAAAGATGGAATAGGTTTGCGGATACGTATTCAGCAACTCATACCGAACAAGGAGACATTCATAAAGAAGTTTTTTTAAATCCGACTTTATTCTCACTTATGGGAGCTGTAAATAATAAGAAAATTCTAGATGCTGGGTGTGGAGAAGGATATCTAAGTAGAATGTTAGCTAAATCTGAAGCCAAAGTAACTGCTATAGATTATTCACCACGAATGCTAGAAATTGCCGAAGAAAGAACTCCAAAAGATTTGAAAATTGATTTTAGGCATGGGAACTGTGAGACATTGAACTTTTTTGAAGATGAGGTTTTCGATTTAATAGTATCCAATATGGTTATTCAAGACCTTGCGAATTATGAAAAAGCTTTTCAAGAAATGTATCGGCTGTTAGTAGATGGAGGTTGTTTTATTTTTTCCATTTTACACCCTTGCTTTGTAACGCCAGAAAGTGGCTGGGAGAAAACAAAAGAAGGTAAAAAGTTGCATTGGAATGTAGATAAATATTTTTATGAGGGGGCATATGAACAACCCTTAGGTGATAAAGAAAAAATGATATTATTCCATAGAACGTTAACAAGTTATATAAACTCTTTAATTAAAACAGGCTTTGTTTTAGAAAGTATAGTGGAACCGAAGCCATCAATAGAGATGTTAAAAAAATATCCTTCTTTTGAAGAAGATTTTAGGTGTGCTGATTTTATCGTTTTTAAATTAAAGAAGAAAAGCTAAAGAATATTAATGCACACGTATCATAAGAATTTCGATATAGTTATAAAAAATTCAAATGAAGAGGTTACCTTAGAAAAATATGAAATATAATCTTTACTAGGTTCTAGCCTCGGCCTGACTCATTGTTTCAGAAACTATTTAAGCGTTAACGAACAACTAATGTCTTGATGACTTAACGACAAATTATATAAAAGTTAGATGAAAACGGCACTGAATGAAGGTTCGTTTTATCCCACACTTAAGGGGCAGTAAAACCCCCACTGATTGAAGCATAGCTTTATAAAATTTGATAATTATTTTAAAGGAGGAAAAGAATTGTCTAAAATAGTTTCAGAAGTTGTGAGTTGGAGTAAAGCCCTTTTGTTTGCAATAACGTTATCGATCATATTAAGTGCATTTGTCATTCAGCCTTTTTCAGTTATGGGGAGTTCAATGGAGCCAACGCTAGATGGAAAAGATCCAGACGAAGATAATGAAAGTGGAGACCGTGTCATGGTGTTAAAAAGCAGTTATACTCTTGGTGGAGAACCAACGTATAACGATGTTGTGATTATTGATAGTCGACTAAGCAAAGAAAGAACGATGAAGGACAACTTATTTGAAAGTCCTATTGTGAGGAAGATTTTGGACAGCGATTATAATGAAACAAATTATTGGATTAAAAGAGTGATAGGAGAACCAGGTGATTTATTAGAATACATAGATGGTAAAATCTATCGTAACGGAAAGGCATTAGAAGAGGACTATATAAAGGAAGGCATGCTGTTTCCTTTTGAGACAATTGAAGTGCCAAAAGACCACGTTTTCGTAATGGGTGATAATAGGAATTATAGTCATGACAGCAGAGATATAGGTCCTATTCCAATTGAAAATATTTTAGGAAAAGTTTTATTTAAATACTAACCGAATGAATGTCACAATTGCATTTTCAACACGATTATGATTAACGCGAAAACACCCATACTGTGCCAGTCAAATGAGAAAGAGACCGTGAGTGACGTGAAAACGGCGATACTGCGCCACTCAAGCGAGGAAAAACTCGTGAGTGTCGCGAAAACGGCGATACTGCGCCACTCAAATGTGGAAGAGACCGTGAGTGACGTGAAAGCGGCGATACTGCGCCACTCAAGCGAGAAAAAACTCGTGAGTGTCGCGAAAACGGCGATACTGCGCCACTCAAATGTGGAAGAGACCGTGAGTGACGTGAAAGCGGCGATACTGCGCCACTCAAATGAGAAAGAGATCGTGAGTGACTTGAAAACGGCGATACTGCACCACTCAAGCGAGAAAGAGACCGTGAGTGACGTGAAAGCGGCCATACTGCACCACTCAAATGAGAAAGAGATCGTGAGTGACTTGAAAACGGCGATACTGCACCACTCAAGCGAGAAAGAGACCGTGAGTGACGTGAAAGCGGCGATACTGCGCCACTCAAATGAGAAAGAGACCGTGAGTGACGTGAAAACGGCGATACTGCACCACTCAAGCGAGAAAGAGACCGTGAGTGACGTGAAAGCGGCGATACTGCGCCACTCAAATGAGAAAGAGATCGTGAGTGACGTGAAAACGGCGATACTGCACCACTCAAGCGAGAAAGAGACCGTGAGTGACGTGAAAGCGGCGATACTGCGCCACTCAAATGAGAAAGAGACCGTGAGTGACGTGAAAACGGCGATACTGCGCCACTCAAGCGAGAAAGAGACCGTGAGTGACGTGAAAACGGCGATACTGCGCCACTCAAGCGAGAAAGAGACCATGAGTGACGTGGAAGAGGCGATACTGCGCCAGTCAAATGAGAAAGAGACCGTTAGTGACGTGAAAACGGCGATACTGCACCACTCAAGCGAGAAAAAACTGGTGAGTGGCGCGAACCCCACTTTCATGGACACTCAAATGAGAAAAAGACCTTGAGTGTCGCAAAACTAGAAGAAAAGGACTTTTTTTGCCAAGTAGGTTTACTAAATATTATAAGTGTTTTTAATATATTAAAGTTTATTATAGGTAAGCGTCCGTAAACCTCTCGGCTCAAAATAGAGAGGAGAGCTAACTCTATTTAGGTGGGAGCTAACACCCCCCTAATGTCCTGATTAAAGGTTCGTTTTATAGTCATAATAGACTTTATAAGTAAAAATTTTTATTAGAACGAGGAGTTTTGATGACTAACCTTGCAGTAATTAAGAAGGGAAAGTATCATAAAGGGGCTTGAAAAATTGGATACAAACGCTTTATTCTATAAAATTAACAAAAGAATGGTTACTACAGAGGATTATGTGAAATGGTCATACTGTTTAATTGAAAATAATGTATCATCGCCTTCTCTACATATCATTGCTTCCTTTTCATTTAGTGAGAATGTGTTTGAAGTAGAGGCGTATTTTCATAGAACGTTGAAGGAACTGAAAATACAGGAGCCTAGTTTTGAAACAAGTGCAAGGAGCTATATTAGTTTATTGGCAAGAGAAATATTACAAGCTAATGAATCAGAAATGTTCGATTTAGCTAAAAGAATTTTTTGCATTGTAGGGACTGAGTTATCATATCCTAATGATTTGCTCGAATGGTACGAAATTAGCGAAATGGTGGATAGACTAAAATATGATAATGAGCCTTTGGAGTTTAATAAAGTGGATGTTATATCAAAAATTAAAAGTGAAGCAACTTCTTATGTGGAATCATACAACATTTGTTAGGCCTTATTTGTGTTGTGGAAGATTAAATTTTAACAAGCTAGAGTTAATAGAATAACTGACGTTAACAAGAAAAGCTTAAAGACTAAAAGTTCTTTAAGCTTTTTTCTATGTAACATATCTGAGTTATAATGTGCATTTTTCTCCCATTGTCAAATTGTTATTGACAGTTGAATGATCGATTTCTATAATTGATAATGATTATCATTCCAAAATAGAGAGGGTAAATGACGATGGCAATACATAGAAAAAAACACCAAGCTTTATCTATAATTGTATTTATCTTAATTTTATCAATAACTTTACTAGGTTGTACAAGCCAATCAACAGGAGATGCATCTAATTCTGATGAAAATAAAAATAAGTTGACTGTAGCTTGGCCTAGAGACATAGGGGAAATGAATCCACATGTTTATAACCCATCTCAATTATTCGCACAATCGATGATTTATGAACCGTTAGTTAGCTACGAAGAGGGAGGAGAATTAAAACCCCACCTAGCTGAATCATGGGTCATTTCTGACGACGGAAAAGAATATGTCTTCACATTACGTCAAGATGTTGAATTTTCTGACGGTACACAGTTTAATGCTGAAATTGTAAAAAAGAACTTTGATGCGATATTAAAAAATGTTGATATTCATGGCTGGTTAGGGTTTATTCCGATGATCGACCAAACAGAAGTGGTGGATGAATTTACGTTTAAATTAACATTAACAGAACCCTACTATCCGACCATTCAGGAGTTAGCTGTCGTACGGCCAGTTCGATTCCTAGGAGAAGCGGGTTTTCCTGAAGATGAAGATACGTCCAAAGGTGTAGCCGAATCAGTTGGGACTGGGCCGTGGGTACTGGATGACTATAAAGCAGATGAATTTGCTACGTTTAAACGTAATGAAAACTATTGGGGTGAGATTCCAAGTGTAGAGGAAATCAAAGTGAAAGTGATTCCTGACGCTGAAACACGGGTCTTGGCTTTTGAAAAGGGAGATGTAGACCTCGTCTATGGTGAAGGGGTTATCAGTTTCGATTCGTTTATACAATTAGAATCAACAGGGTCATATGAAACGAGTATTTCTGAGCCGGTGGCTACTAGACAACTCGTTATGAATACAAATGTGGAACAACTTTCTGATAGCCGAGTACGTGAAGCATTACATTATGGGATTAATAAAGAAGCATTGGTTGAGGGCGTGACTTCTGGATTGGAAGAGAAGGCAGACTATATTTTATCACCAAACTTGCCTTATACTTCAAATGTGGATGTAACCACGGTTGACTATAATATTGAGAAAGCAAAGCAATTACTAGATGAAGCCGGCTGGGAGCTGCCAGAAGGTAAAAATATTCGTGAAAAAGATGGTGAACCACTTGAATTTGATTTAATGTTTAACTCTGCTGAATCGATTCAAAAGACAATGGCAGAAGCCTTGCAGTCTGAATGGGCGGAATTAGGTGTGAAATTAAATATTGACGGCGTTGAACTAGCCACTCAAGTTGAAAGATTCGGTGAAAATGAGTTTGATATGAATTTCTATAGCAACTATGGTGCGCCATATGATCCTCATACGTTTGTAAACATCGTAGCTACAGAAGGTTTTGGATTTAATGAAGCTATTTCAGCCTACCCTAATAAAGATGAGATACTGCAACAAATTGAGGCTGTTAAACAAACAACTGATGAAAATGAGCGTCAAGAATTATATACCTCTATTCTAGGTTCGTTACAAGAGCAAGGTGCTATTGTGCCTATTTCATATATTAGTAACGTTGCAATCTATCAAAAGAATGTGTCGAATTTTACATTCTCAGCCAATCGAGATGCACACCCATTTGAAGGTATTGCGATTGAAGAGTAAGGGACAGGAGATTTTTTATGGGCAATTACATTGTGAAGCGAATGATGACAATCATTCCAATCTTTCTTTTCGCTACTTTATTAACATTTGGAATGATTCATTTATCACCAGTGGATCCAGCAGAAGCCTACTTAACTGCTGCACATATTCAACCAACAGATGAGATATTGGCCCAAAAAAGACAAGAGTTTGGTTTAGACCAACCTCTTCTTGTACAGTATGTGAATTCCGTTATTCAGATATCCAAGCTTGACTTTGGCGTATCTTATGTAACGAATAAACCTGTATGGGAAGAGGTATCTTCTCGCATACCAGCAACGATCCAGTTAACTGTAGGAAGCCTTATCATTGCGATCCTAGTTAGTGTCCCGATTGGCTTTTTAGCTGGACTAAAGAAAAACAGTGGAATCGACCATTTTAGTCGATTTCTTTCCTTTTTTGGTGCCTCTATACCTTCTTTCTGGTTTGGCTATTTATTAATTTTTTTCTTCTCTGTAAGATTGGACCTTTTTCCGGTAGAAGGAATAGGGACATGGAAGCACCTCGTTTTACCATCTTTAACCTTGGCGTTACCTTTAATTGCTTTATATACGCGCTTACTACGAGCAAGCGTACTCGAAAATTTACAAGAACCCTATGTCCTTTATGCCCGTGCGAGAGGACTACATGAAAAAGTCATAATGGGGAAATACCTCTTAAGAGTGGCTATTTCTCCTATGATTACAGGGCTAGGGATGAATTTAGGAATATTGATGACGGGTGCTATCATTGTAGAAGCAGTCTTTTCATGGCCAGGGTTTGGGCGGTATTTTATTGAGGCTATTTTTAACCGTGATGTGCCAGTTATTCAATGCTATGTCTTACTATCAGCAGGTTTATTCCTTATCAGTAATTTAGTTGTTGATCTTATCCAAATGTATATTGACCCACGTATTTCAAGAAAAGGAAGGCAACTACGATGATTGCAAGGGCTCGTGCCATAGTAAAAAGTCAAAAAGTAATCGTTTTTAGTTCATTAATATTGCTCGTACTATTCTTTATCATGATCTTTGCTCCGTGGCTTGCACCCCATGATCCTACTACTGTTAATCTGGTTCATAAACTTCAGCCACCTTCTCTAGATTATCCATTAGGAACAGACCATTTAGGAAGATGTACATTATCACGTATTCTATATGGTGCAAGAGTATCACTCGGTTTTGCTACATTAATTTTTCTCTCTGCTTTAGGTATCGGTTTGATCATTGGACTTATTGCGGGTTTTAAAGGTGGTTGGATCGATCAGGTGTTAATGAGATTTGCTGATGGTGTAATGGCATTCCCAAGCCTGTTGCTTGTGCTTGGGTTAGTTGGTATATGGGGTGCTGGACTTAGACAAGTCGTATTAGCGTTAATTTTTGTACAGTGGGTCTATTATGCCAGGATAATCCGTGGCGTTGTACTAAGCTTGAAAGAACAGAACTATATCACCGCTGCTAAAATAACGGGTTCTTCACAATGGAAGATTATGACGAAACATATCATTCCTAATGTCCTTCCACCACTAGCAGTAATGGGAACATTAGAGATGGGGTGGGCAATCATGCATTTATCTTCCATGTCTTTTTTAGGATTAGGTGTGCAACCCCCTACACCAGAATGGGGAGCGATGATTCACGAAGGAAAGTCTTATATTAGGACACATCCCTCATTGATGATTTATCCAGGTTTAATGATTATGCTAGTTGTCGTTACCTTTAATTTATTAGGTGAATCACTATCTGAACGTTTTGGGATTAAACGGCGATATTAAAGGACTGAGACTATAATGGAAGAAAAAGACCAAAGTATTTTACGAGTCAAAGACTTATCGGTGCAAGTGAAAACAAAAGACTGTATGGTGCCGCTTGTTCAAAACGTTCATTTTGAAATTGATCAGGGGAAGATACTTGGACTTGTTGGGGAAAGTGGCAGTGGAAAAACGGTTACAAGTATGGCAATTTTACAATTACTAGATCGGGACAATGTTGATATACAAGGGAGTATGACATTAAAAGGGAAAGAATTAAATGGTCTGAATAATATGCGGGAGATTCGTGGTAAGGACATTGCCTTTATTACGCAAAACCCGATGAATGCTTTTACCCCTGTTTTTACAGTTGGTCAACAGTTTGTTGAAACGATTAGAGCGCATAACTATTCATTAACTAAGAAGGAAGCTAAGGAACTAGCCATTGACGTGATGCGCGATGTCAACTTGCCCGATCCTGCAAAAATATTAAAGAACTATCCTTTTCAATTGAGTGGGGGGATGCTTCAACGTGTCATGATTGCGATGGCTGCTTGTTTACATCCCACTGTTATTATTGCTGATGAACCTACAACTGCTCTTGACCTTCATAATCAATTATTAGTCCTTCGACTTTTAGATAAAATTCGTTCCGAATATGGTACTTCTATTTTACTTATTTCTCATGACCTTGGCGTAATTGCAGAAATGGCGGATGATGTAGCCGTGATGAAGCAGGGAAAAATTGTAGAAAAGGCAAATGTGTTTGATTTATTTGACCACCCACAACATGAATACACTAAAAAGTTGTTAAGAACAAGGCCTACCATACAGGTTTAACGATAGACTATCACCGTATAGTGAATGAGATTTTATTTTATAAGGGATGAGAACAATGAGCTTATTAGAAGTAAAAGAAGTCTATCACAGCTACCAACCTAAGAGGTTTTTAATAAGGAAAGGTCAATCAAATCGTGTACTTAATGATATTTCACTTTCCATTGAACAAGGGACATGTTTAGGATTACTTGGTGCAAGTGGGGCTGGTAAAAGCACATTAGGGAAAGTTATTCTCGGTATACAGCGTCCTCAGCAAGGACAGGTCTTGTTCCAGGGACATGATATTTATCAGACAGATAAGCATACTCAGCGAAAACTGCGCCGTGATTTACAAGTTGTGTTTCAAGATTCATATTCATCTTTTAATCCTCGTATGACCGCTGAACATATCATTCGTGAACCATTAGATAATTATGAAAAACTATCCGTAAGTGAAACAAAAAGAACGGTTATTTGGCTGTTGGAAAAAGTCGGTTTAAGCGAAGGTGATCTAAAGAAATACCCTTATCAATTTAGTGGCGGTCAATTACAAAGGATAAATATTGCTAGAGCCATCGCGCTTAAACCAAAGTTAATTGTACTAGACGAATCGGTTAGTAGTTTAGATATGGTGACACAAACCCTCATCTTAGAATTGTTACGTGACTTAAAGGATGATTTCGGCTTATCTTATTTGTTCATTACCCATGATATTAAAGCTGCTTTTTACATTTCAAATAAGCTGGCGGTACTGGAAAAGGGGGCACTCATTGCACATTACGAGTCAAAAGATCAATTTTTCAAATCCAACCATCCTGCTGTTAAACAAATGAGAAATGCGATGCTTGCTGAACATCCGCGAGATCGTTCAGTTACTAAAAAGACGAACGTGGAGTAACATAAACTGAAGTACCCATGCTAATTTGTATTATCCCAATCAATAGATTTTACATTTTAGTTTCTTCAAAGCCGTCCTTCAGAATTTCTTACAAATGCTCGTTAGCGAAGTAGAAGAGAAGAATGGACGTTAAATCACAAACTGGTCTCAACATAATTGTTTTTTAATTGAATTGGATGTCATCATTCAAAATAAGGTATCAACATTCCAATATTGCTTGTGCACCTTCACTTCAAACAGACGCTTTCCCGAGATTGGTGGATGGCATATCAACACCTCTTATCACGGATTCATTTACTGACAAAGGGCAGAAAAAACGTCAGGTAACAAAATATGATATTCTCTCGACCTCCAAATGCTTTAGTAACAGTCTACGTTTTTTCTTAATCTTGCACCTTACTTCAACATAAATGGCCAGAAGCCTTGTGACTCTCACTTTTAAAGTTATTCAGCAGTATCTAACTAACAATGCTAATTTTCACTTAGTGACGAGTGATTTAAAGGGAACCCATGTTTATGATACATTCAGATATTTTCTGCTTTGTATTAGGATATATCATTTTGAAAGTTTGTTAATTTCTATTTTTGGTTTTAATATGTCATTAACTTTTTCAACCAACATATCTTCTTCCACTTCGAATATAACCGTTTCATAAATATTTTCGGATGAAGCGCCTACCTTTATTTGATATGGCCCTTTTTCGACCACCCAAGCAGATCTTTCTTCATCAAAAGATGCTAGGTCTTTAAGACCAAGTTGAAACTTTAATGTGTCTTTTTCTTTAGGTTTTAATTGTTTTGTTTTCCCGAAAGCTTTCAATTCTATTGCTGGCTTTTCTAGTTTATTATCAGGAGCAGAGAGATAAACTTGTACCACTTCTTTACCAGAAATATCTCCACTATTTTCAACTGTGACAGAAACCTTTACTTCATCTTTGGATTTTTTAACTTTTACTTTAGGAAAATGAAAAGTTGTGTAAGATAATCCATAACCAAATTCGTAGGCTGGCTCAATATCAAAGGTTGTAAAATAACGATATCCCATAAATATATCTTCTTCATAGACCACTTTCTCTGGGTTTTCCTCAGGAGTACCTGGGAAATTCTTAGCTGATGGTACGTCGTTGTATGCCATAGGGAATGTGGTAGGAAGTTTCCCTGAAGGATTTACTAAACCAGATATTACATCAGCAACGGCAAAACCTGCTTCTTGTCCTGGTTGCCATGCTAATAGGATAGCATCGGGTTTATCCCGCCAACTGGCTACCTCAATAGGTCCGCCAATATTAAGGATAACAATCACTTTTTTTCCTGAAGCGTGATATTCATTAGTTACGTTAGTAATCATATCTTGTTCACGATCAGTTAAAAGAAAATCACCTTTTTCGTTCTTTCTGTCTTCAAATTCACCTGATATTCTCCCGATTACGACAACTCCAACATCTGTTTCTTTTACGGTCTTTTTAATTTCTTTTGCTTTAAGAGGTTTTTCAGGGATTGTTGGGATCTCTAGTCCAAATTCACTTCCTAAAACGCTAGGTTTAATTTTATATTCTTCCTGATGCCTTAATGTTGTTATATAACTTTTATAGCTTTGAAGAAGATCGTTATTCACGGTAAATCCCCGATTTTTTAACCCATCGGCTATCGATATTGTATATGGTGCATTAACATACCCGCTACCTGTCCCACCTCTAATTGTTTCAATTTGTGAATTACCAAATAAACCTATTTTTGCATTTTCATCTAACGGTAAAGTCTTATGTATATTTTTTAGTAAGACCATACCTTCACTACCAGCCCGACGTGATATTTCGGCATTTTTTTGCAGATTCGGATTATCTGAATGTTGATATCTTTTAAAACTAGGAGTTTTAACTAGTATATTTAGAATTTTCCTTATGTTCCGATCCAATATACTTTCATCAAGTGTCCCATTTTTTACAGCATTCATGATCTCTGTAATATGATCTCGATCCAATATTTTTTCATCAATAGTACTATTTTTTAGAGCATTCATAAACTCTGTAAGAGTAATTGAATCACCAGGCATGATTAAATCATTTCCAGCAATCATTTGCGCTATAGGATCTGTACCTGCAAACCAGTCAGTCATAACAAACCCTTTAAAATCCCAATCGTCTCTTAACACTGTTGTCAAAAGTTCCTTATTTTCAGAGGCATGAGTACTATTTACTTTATTGTAAGCACTCATCACCGCCCACGGATTAGCTTCTTTAATAGCTATTTCAAATCCCTTTAAATACAATTCTCTTAAAGCTCTTTGTGATACGATTGTATCGATATCCGTCCGATTAGTTTCTTGGTTATTAGCTACAAAATGTTTAATTGTTGCGCCAACATCGTTTGATTGAACCCCATTGATATAGGAAACTGCCATCTTACCTGTTAATAAAGGATCTTCCGAAAAGTATTCAAAATTTCTCCCGCCTAATGGGTTGCGGTGAAGATTTAATGCAGGTGCCAATAAAATATCTAACCCATATTCTTTTACTTCATTCCCAATAGCCTTTCCAACTTTAGTGACTAAATTCTTATTCCAAGTTGATGCTAGTGAAGTCTCGATTGGAAAGTGTGACGCCAACAGCACCTGCAATGTCTGCTTTTGGATTTCCAATGGGGAACCCCCTACCAACAACCATTTTTGCTTTTTCTTCCAACGTCATTTCATTAATTACTTTTTCTATTGATTTTTCATTCGTTAATTTTGGTGACTCTGAGGTGTTAATTTGATTACTTGTTGCTGCAAAAACAGAGATATTTCCTGCCCACCCACATAAGAAAAATAAAATAATAATTAATATTAAAATAACTTTCTTTTTTCCATATAACATACTATTCCATCTCCTTGTTTAATAAGAAAACTGAATAATCCATTTATCTACCAAAAAATAATGCATTCCGAGTAAACTAAATTATTCGTGATAGAAAATCATTCCTATTTTTTAAAAAAGTAATATTCCACAACCACTATGTAATTATCCATGATTAAATTTGCAAAATAAAAAGGTTGAACGCAGATAAAATCTATATAAGCGGGGAATATAGTCCTGATTTACTCAACCTTCAATCAGTGGGAGAAGTACGATAACTCCTACTGATTGAAGGTTCGTTTTTATTTCAAATAACATAAATCGTAATAATTACTATTTACATTTAGGGCAAAACGTTATATAATCCGTAATCATTGTGATTTAAAAGGTGCATGATATCTACTTTGCTTTAAGGGAAGATACGACATTGGCTTCGTAAAATAGGTTTGACGGGGAGAGAGAGTTACTTCCTGTAATTACTGGTTTGGTTGTACGCCATGGCAGTCATGCAGACAAGAAGCTGTAGCAGTTGTACTCGAACGTCATGCCTGTCGATGATCTCATTTTTTCGGAAAATTTTTATTCTAGTTTACTTGGCTTCGACTTTATCCGCGTGTCTTGTGATGTTATTGACGATTAGTAGAGAGCTTATCTTGAAGGCGTCATTGTCGATTGTATGGAAGCAGATGCTGACAAGTGTAGTAAGTACAGCTGTTGTTGCACTCGGGTTATATTTCTTATGACAAAAAAGGAGGAGTAACAAATGAAAAGGATACCTGTTACAGTACTGAGTGGTTATTTAGGGTCTGGGAAGACAACATTATTGAATCATCTCTTACATAACCGAGATGGCTTGAAGGTAGCGGTCATTGTCAATGACATGAGTGAAGTCAACATTGATAGTGAGTTAGTTCAATCGCAAGGTGGTTTTTCACGTACAGAAGAAAAGTTAGTCGAGATGTCTAATGGTTGTATTTGTTGTACATTACGAGAAGATTTATTAGTAGAGGTTGAAAATCTCGTGAGGAAAGGCGATGTGGATTATATTTTGATTGAATCGTCAGGAATTAGCGAGCCTGTTCCTGTTGCACAAACTTTTTCTTATATTGATGAAACGATGGGGATTGATTTAACAACATACTGTCGCTTGGATACGATGGTTACGGTCGTGGATGCCAATCGCTTCTGGCATGATTTTGGCTCTGGAGACAGCTTACTTAGCAGAAAACAGGCAGTTGGGGAGGAAGATACTCGAAATATTGCCGATTTGTTAATTGACCAAATTGAATTTTGTAATGTTCTTGTTTTGAATAAAACAGATTTGGTGAAAGAGGAGGATTTACAAAAGTTGGAGCAAGTTATTCGTAAGCTACAACCTGAAGCAAAAATCATTCGTGCGCAGTACAGTAAGATAGAGCCAAACAAGATATTAAATACTCAATTGTTTGACTTTGAAAAAGCTAGTGAATCAGCTGGATGGTTGAAGGAGCTCAATCAGGGGATAGAAAATCATACACCAGAAACATAGGAATATGGCATTGGTTCGTTTGTATACACGTCAAGGTTACCATTCCATACCGAGCGTTTGATGAGTTGGTATCAAGGCTTACCGAAAGAGGTTGTTCGGGTAAAAGGTGTCATGTGGTGTGCGACACACCATGATACAGCTTTATTACTTTCACAAGCAGGTCCTTCTGTGCAGGTTGAACCATTAGCCTATTGGGTAGCATCACTACCAGTGGAGCAGAGAAAGGACATATTAAGGCATAACCCGGAAGTCCAAGACTCATGGGATCCTGAATACGGTGATCGCCATACAAAGCTTGTGTTCATTGGCATGGATTTAGATGTTGAACAAATAACTAGCGACTTGGAACATTGTTTATTGAGTGAAGCTGAAATGAACGAAGATTGGTCACAATTGAAAAATCCATTTAATTGGCGAATTTCATAATTAAGGAGAGATAACAGGTGATTTTATCGGGAGAGACACTTAAACAATCAATACATGAAGAGCGACTAGTGATTACGCCATATAAGGATGATAGTATCCAACCGGCTTCTGTTGACTTGCGTCTGGGAGAAAATTTCTTATTAGTTGATGACATGTCTACTCCTTTTTTATCAATCGACGAGCCCGCAAGCTATCATGAAATGCGAGTAGCAACTGGGGAAATCATGACGATTCCACCTCAGACCTTTATGTTAGGAACAACTTTAGAGCAAATTCGTTTGCCTGACGATTTAACGGCCTTTGTGGAAGGAAGAAGCTCAATTGGAAGACTGGGGGTCTTTATTCAAAATGCTGGATGGATCGATCCAGGCTTCGCTGGTCAAATCACGTTGGAATTATTTAATGCGAACCGTGTCCCTGTTCAGTTGGAAGTCGGTATGCGTGTTTGTCAGCTTGTCATAGCGCAAGTGGATCAAGTGACAAAAGGCTATAGTGGAAAGTACTTATTTCAAGAAGGCGCCACGCCTAGTAGAGTGTATATGGACGATGATAGAAAGGAAGAAAAGCGTGAGTAAAAAAATGTAGGAATCAAGTGGCTATGGCAAGTCAATAACATCAGAAAACAAACACCTTTCCTAAGAGAAGGGTGTTTTGTTAATTGGCGAAAAGAAGTTTAGATATAACTAATTTTAAGGCACTGTGGAGCATTGTTATTCACACCAAACAAGCTCATATGTTATAGGCACTTCTAGAGATAACAAATCAAGTGAATACTAAATATCGTTTTACCTTCTAGAATCCTATTAGGGGGAAATAGATAGAGAGGTTAAAACTATCAACTTTACGTACTTTCACTATAAAAAGAGAGAGAAATTCAAAAAATTACTAGATAAACTAAGGGATTTTTTGTTATAATATCTTTAATATGGGGGTGTTGGTAAAAAGTTATGTGTTTTGCGTTTTTATGTAAGCCTTTTCTTTTTATCGACTGCACCAAATGTCCTAAAGGAGGTGTCGTTTAGGTCATACTTTTTAATTTACTCTTTTGAAGGAGGAGTTGTGATGTTAAAATCTTTTAAGGTGTTTTGTGTGGCGGGTTTGTCGATCCCTTTATTAGTTGGAGGTGGCTTGAGTAGTGTCGTAACAGCTAAGGAAGGACCGGAAGCAGGTGTGAATGGACAAGTCAATAATAGCCCTTTTGCGTGGGAAGTTGCTTCTCTTGCTGAGCGATATGATGGCCAATTTGATATTGGAGCAGCAGTTGAACCAGAGCACTTAGAGGGAAGAAGAGCACAGATTTTAGAGCATCATTATAATAGCCTTGTAGCGGAAAATGCGATGAAACCTGTATCCCTCCAACCGAGAGAAGGTGAGTGGAATTGGGGAGGCGCTGACAGAATCGTGAATTTTGCCCGACAACATAACATGGAGCTTCGTTTTCACACACTCGTTTGGCATAGCCAAGTACCTGAATGGTTTTTCATCGATAAAGACGGTAATCGTATGGTAGATGAAACAAATCCAGCGAAACGTGAAGCTAATAAACAGCTTTTATTAGAGCGGATGGAAACACATATTAAAACGGTTGTGGAACGTTATAAAGATGATGTAACATCATGGGATGTGGTGAATGAAGTTATTGATGATGGCGGCGGACTTCGTAATTCGGAATGGTATCAAATTACGGGAACAGACTATATTAAGGTTGCTTTTGAAACAGCAAGAAAATATGCTGGTGAAGATGCAAAGCTGTACATTAATGATTATAACACCGAAATTCCATCAAAGAGAGATGACCTTTACAACCTTGTCAAAGACTTATTAGACCAGGGAGTACCAATTGACGGGGTAGGACACCAGGCGCATATTCAAATTGGCTGGCCTTCACTTGAAGATACAAGAGCCTCCTTTGACAAGTTTACTAGCTTAGGGTTGGACAACCAGGTAACTGAGTTGGACATGAGCCTTTATGGCTGGCCACCAACAGGGGCATACACATCTTATGATGATATTCCGGAATACCTTCTTCAAGCTCAAGCAGACCGATATGATCAGCTATTCCAGCTATATGAAGAATTAGACGCTGATATTAGCAGTGTGACATTCTGGGGAATTGCTGATAATCATACATGGCTTGATGACCGTGCAAGAGAGTACAATAATGGGGTAGGTATAGATGCACCATTTGTTTTTGATCATAATTATCGCGTCAAGCCTGCTTACTGGAGAATTATTGATTAATATGAATCTACTAAAATCAATAATTTAGTAATAAAGGAAGTGTCCCGAAAATCGGTGAGATACCGATTTTTGAGGACACTTCCTCCCACGTTTTAAGGAAATGAAACTGCCCGTATTTAAACCATTTTTATAGTCACCAATTTTCGCCCTTCCCCTTAGTTAAAATTTTCTTCTATTGTAGGCTCTATAATATCTTTCTGCCGAAATACGCTTAGAATAAGACCTAGAATAGCTGAGTAACAGAGTAGCATACTTCCACCATAACTGATAAACGGGAGGGAGACGCCCATGAGAGGTACGATGCCAAATCCCATTAAAATGTTCCAACAAGCCGGAACGGCAAATAATGCGGCACCGCCAATGACTAATGTTCTCCCATAAAGGTCTTTTGTTTTAAAAGCATTTTTTGAGATGCGCAAAATAAATAATAACAATATGCCACAAAGGGCGATTCCAAAAATCCAGCCGAGCGAATAGACGAGATACGGAAAAGCAAAATCAGTATGCGCTGATGTGAAGAAATCCTTATCATTGAAAAGCCCGTTACCAAACCAGCCTGCTTGTGAAAGAACGTCTCTCATTTTGTCTACCACAAAATTAAACTCCGCGTCATGAGGATTAAAAAAAGCAGTTAGTCTGGTAAATACATAACTGTTATGGAAATTAATGATCAATGTCATAAGGAAGCCCAGCCCTATAATCATATTAGCTACTACTAACTTAAGGGCTAGCCTTTTGTGAACCTGAGAAAAAGCAAACATCGCTACTACACAGAAAAAATAAATAACACTCATCATAAAGTGTGGAAGTGCCATGTAGAGAATAATGGGCATCCAAAAAAGGCCTATCACTATCATCTGTTTTGGCCAACTGTTAAATGTGTTAATCTTGCTAAAGAGACCGGCCCACGCGAGGAAAAATAGACATAATGATAGGGGTGTCACATCTATGATAATCGCTCCGATGGACAGCCATCGTTGAGCACCATTCATCATGTAACCAAATACAGTCGTATACAAAAGTATCCCTACGCCACTGACATAAAAGCCCATCCAAAAATTCCTCAATTTTCTATAATCAAAGAAAAGGAAGCCAATGATGACAAGAACAGCAAGGAAATACCAGATAACTTGCCGCCCGATAAAATGGTAGTTTGGGAGTGAATGAGTAGTACCAATGAGCGGCAGAAAACTAATAGCCCCTATAATGACAAATAAACTAGTAAGGACCCAATCTATTTTTGGCTTATGAAGATGATTTAAATTTTCACCAAGGATAAATGGATTCCCCATTTCTTCTATGGCTTTTTCATCTGCCTCTTCTTTAGTAGAGTCACTTTTTTGAAAGGAGTGACTTAGTTCTTGGAGATGATGGGTAAGTTCTTTTTTTATGAGGCTATGAGCTTGCTTCGATTTCACTTTGGATGTGACTTTATTTAAAAACTCCTCAAATTTGGAAGAATTCAAAATGACACCTCCTCTATCAATTGTTTAAGAGATAAGTCTCGTTTGACGTTATCTTGTCTATAACCAGCTAAATGTTTTTTTCCTTTTGACGTTAACGTATAGTATTTTTTATCCCCATCCCATTTTGAAGTGAGAATGCTTTTGTTCTCTAGTAAATGTAATAGTGTATAAAGCTCGCCTTCTTTATTTTGAAAAATAAGGTCATTTTTCTGGAAAAGATGGGTTGAAATAGCGTAACCGTGCATAGGTGTATGTTGAATGGCTACCAATATAGCTATAATCGTTTCAATCTTCCAAGAATGAAAGGGAGACGGATTTTGGTTAATCGTTTCTTTCACGGCGTTTTTGCGTTCATCTGAGAAGGAGACGTCTTTAAAAACAGTCTCTTTCATGACCTGTTTCAGATTATTAAATGGATCATGCATTCTTTAACCCCTCCTTTAGTAGCTTATCTTTTAATAATTCTTTTGCCCGTTTTAATCTCGTTTTGATTGTATTCATATTGACGTTAGTAATCTTGCTTATTTCTACTAAAGGCAGCTCTTCATAGTAATGAAGAAAGACGATTTCTCTATATTTTATAGGTAAATTTGTGACAGCATAGGTTAAAGAATGTCCTTCACTTTTCCTCATAATCTCATCTTCAACATATGGTGATTGACAGGGTATATAATCCCATATTTTATTGTTAATCGTGATTTTACGATAATGCCAACTTCTCAAATAGTCCTTACAATGATTACTAGCAATCCGATAAATCCACGTTTTGATGGTGGCTTTTCGATTAAACTGAGGCAATTTTTCATAAATCTTTATAAATATTTCTTGTGTTAAGTCCTCTGCAGTGGCGCGGTTTTTAACATATGTATACGCAAGGTGCAAGATAGCATCGCCGTAGTCATGCATTAACTGATCAATAATGTGTTCTCTTTCATCCACGTCATTTTCAGCTCTTGCCACCCATTGCTCAAGTTCGTTCATCTAGATATCACCTCCTCACCTATGTTAGACGAAACTAAACGCCTTCTGGTTTGAAATTTGTGTTCGGCAATTATAAAAATCATGATGTAAACGCAAATTTGTGCCTTTCTAATCGTGATGATAGACTTGTTTGCATAAGAAAAGAATGGCGAATTGTTATCGCCATTCTTTTCTTATGCAATCTCTATTTTTTCATACCAGTATAGATGTAAATGGCATCTCTAAGCAATTCTGCTATACCTTCTTGTTCTTTATCGTAGTACGCTCTGAAACGGTCATCGTCTACATACATTTGAGCCAAACTAGCATGAGCTTCTTTACTATAGTCAGACCAATAAAAAGATAGCCATTGTCGATGCAAATCAGCGGCCTTTTGTGCTAAGTCACTAGAGGGGTCGCCTAATTGCAACGCCTCTGCTAATGTTTCATGAATGTGTTCTGCTAAGCTCGTAACTGTTTCGTAATCCTCCTCGGTCATATGTTGAAGCTTTGCATTTGCTTGATTAATTGTATCATCTCCATATTTCTCTCGTATTTCTTTTCCATATGCCTGTTCATTCTCATCAATTAAGGTCTTTTTAAACCCATCAAATTTTTCGTTATCGGACATCATCTTTTTCCCTTCTTTCGTATCGAGTGTTTTAGTGACATTAGCAATTAGCACATCAAGTTGCTCACGTTTTTCCAGTAGCTTAACGCGATGTTCCTTTAATGCATGAGTAGCATCAAAGGTTGGATCATTAAGAATAGCTATGATTCGTTCTAATTCCATACCAAGCTCTTTATAAAACAGAATTTGTTGAAGTTTGTCCACCTCAGCTTGCTCATATAGTCGATAGCCAGATGAATTAGTTCTAGCCGGCTTTAGAAGACCAATCTTTCATAGTATCGAAGTGTACGCGTGGTTATTCCTGCCAGCGTACTGAGCTTTTTAATGGTGTATGCCATCTTATCACCTCCTGACAATGTCACTTTACACCTTGACGTAACGTGAAAGTAAATAGGTTTTTATAAAAAAGTAAAAACTTTTAAGTTTAACCCATTTCATCATAAAAATTTTCTTCTGTAAAAGGACTTGTCTCAACGGATAGCGTAGTCTAAACTATCCATCGTAGAGACGCCATCATTTCTCAATGTTTTAGCTTGCTGAAATGAGCTCGGTCACTTGAAGTTTCTTATAACATAAGACCCAATCGTATTTCTCATATAAAAGGGATCATGACAAGTAGATGATTGAAAGAATCTGATTATAAGAAAAACCACCGTCCTAAGGAGCGGTGGTTTCATCTATGATAATTAATTTTCTGCTAATTCAGCTTTTTTGTTAACTCTTAAGTCAAAACGATCAGCATCCATTATTTTCACCCAAGCTGCGATAAAGTCACGGACAAATTTTTCTTTGTTGTCATCTTGCGCATAAACTTCTGCAAGGGAACGAAGGATAGCGTTAGAGCCGAACACAAGATCCACTCTTGTTGCAGTGCGAACGACTTCACCTGTTTTGCGGTCTCGTCCCTCATATAAGTTTTCACCTGCAGCTTTCCATTCAATTCCCATATCAAGAAGATTGACAAAGAAATCGTTCGTAAGGCTTCCAACTTGATTTGTGAAGACACCGTGCTTCGTATCACCATAGTTAGCACCAAGCACACGCAATCCACCAATTAAAACAGTCATTTCTGGTGCTGTAAGATCCAATAACTGAGCTTTATCAACGAGAAGTTCTTCTGGACTTACACTGAATTGCTTCTTCTGATAGTTGCGGAAGCCGTCTGCATAAGGCTCAAGTACCTCAAAATTCTCTACATCTGTTTGTTCTACTGTTGCATCGCCACGACCAGGATTGAATGGAACTGTTACATCAAAACCTGCATCTTGGGCAGCTTTTTCTACTGCAGCACTACCAGCTAGTACGATGAGGTCTGCCAAGCTCACTTCTTTATCAAACTGATTTTGGATATTTTCCAACACAGTTAACGCTTTTTCCAGTTGCTCTGGCTCGTTAGCCTCCCAATCTTTCTGTGGGGCAAGACGGACGCGTGCGCCATTGGCACCACCACGCATGTCAGAGGCACGGAATGTGCTTGCAGACGCCCAAGCCGTTTTCACAAGCTCGCTCACTGTTAATCCTGAATCAAGGATTTTTTCTTTAAGTGCCGTAATATCTTTATCTGTTAAATCAGAATGACTTGTTGGGACAGGATCTTGCCAAATGAAATCTTCTTCTGGTACTTCAGGTCCTAAATATCTTACTTTAGGTCCCATATCACGGTGCAATAATTTGAACCATGCGCGACCGAAGGCATCTGCAAACTCATCTGGATTCTTGTGGAAACGACGAGCGATTTTTTCATATTCTGGGTCATGACGCAAGGCTAAATCAGTCGTTAACATCATCGTTGGTACTTTTTTGGAAGGATCTTCGGCATCCGGTGCAAGATCTTTCTCATCAGGGTCTACAATGTGCCACTGCCATGCTCCCGCTGGACTTTTAGTAAGCCACCACTCATTTTCAAATAATAAGTCAAAGAAACCATTATCCCACTGAGTTGGATTAGCAGTCCAAGCACCTTCAATCCCACTTGTGATAGTATCTCGTCCTTTACCGGAACCGTATGTGCTTTGCCAAGCTAACCCTTGTAATTCGATCGGAGCTGCTTCTGGCTCTGCACTAACATGTGAAGCGTCACCAGCCCCGTGTGCCTTACCAAAAGTATGTCCACCTGCGATAAGTGCCACTGTTTCTTCATCATTCATTCCCATGCGGGCAAAGGTAGCACGAATGTCGTGGGCAGCTGCAATTGGATCCGGTTTACCGTCTGGACCTTCAGGGTTAACATAAATAAGTCCCATTTCTGCGGCAGCAAGCGGTTTTTCAAGCTCACGTTCGCCTGAATAACGCTTATCACCAGTAAGCCATTCTGTTTCAGAACCCCAATTAATGTCTTCTTCTGGATGCCAAATATCAGGGCGTCCAGCACCAAAACCGATAATTGGCCCTCCCATATCTTCAATTGCCACATTACCTGCTAGAACGAGAAGGTCAGCCCAAGATATTTTGTTACCGTATTTCTGTTTGATTGGCCATAGTAATCGACGTGCTTTATCAAGGCTCGCATTGTCAGGCCAGCTGTTAAGGGGTGCAAAGCGTTGAGACCCATTTCCACCGCCACCACGGCCATCGCCAATTCGATACGTACCAGCTGCGTGCCAAGACATACGAATAAAAAATGGTCCGTAATGACCATAATCAGCAGGCCACCACTCTTGGCTGTCAGTCATAAGTTTTTTAAGGTCTTCTTTCAGTGCATAGTAATCAAGTTTTTGGAATTCTTCTGTGTAGTCAAAGTCTTCATCCATTGGATTTGGTTTTAGATCGTGCTGTTGCAGAATATTCAAGTTCAGTGCACTTGGCCACCAGTCTTTATTTGAGGTAGCTTTAGGCTGATTGCTTGTTGTACTTCCGTGAAACGGGCATTTTTCTAAGTCAGTGTCTTTGTAATCCATATTTTCCTCTCCCCTTACATAATTTTTAAAATAGTAAATTATTATACTTCTAAAGATAAGAGACTCAAACTCTAGAATATAATAATTATTTTCATATTGTTATTATAATAAAATCTAGAATGAATTGAAAGCAATAATAACTATTAAGAAGAAATAATTAAATTAAATGGACTTATGAACAGAAATACTATAAAGAAGAGACATTAACATTGAGTGGTGATGGCACTTTAACAGTAGGCGTTGGAATGACTTAAACATACAACATATTCTCCTTTATGTCACAGTTTATGCTCATTATTAAGTTAATAGGTATGCCTTTGTTTATGTTATATGAGTGTCGAATAAATAGATTTATTGAGAAAAATTGCTGAAAATATTGTCGTAATTAATAAAGACATTCTAATATATAAATGAGAATATAAAGATCTTTTTGAGAATCACTTTAGTTAGGTGTGAATTTAGTGAGGATGTAGGCTTATTCATGTTGAGAATTCAAGTGTGACATTCATTCAACCATAAATGATAATTATTTTGTAATGGAGGAGGGTAAAAGATAGTTTTGAGGATTGTGAAAGATATGTTTGTAAAGAGTAGAAAAGGGGATAATACGGCATAAATGCATTTAAATCTTCGCAGAATTATGAATATATAAGAACGCCTTCTTATCAAAGAAAGCGCTCGTAGAGAAAAAACGATGATTAAAAGACACTAATTTTCCAATGCTTCAACAATCAAGTTTTGCACCCGGTTATTACTTAAAAGACCAAGGTGGGTGACACCTATAACATGAATGTTGTTCGCTCCGCTAATGCGTGACAAACTATTAGCAACGATGAGATCAGAACTACTATAGATGGACGTGAAATCTACACCATTCGGAACTGAACTGGCTCCCAAACGATTGGCTCCTCCTAATGTAATGACTTTATCGACGTTATCTGCACCACCGAGTTGCGTCAGGTAACGTAACGTGTTTGCTCCTCCCATACTGTGAGCAATAATGTTTACTTCGTCCACATCATAACTTTCAAGAATAGTCTCAATAAAGTCTCTTAACTCACGAGAATTTCTAAAATTATTACCAGAACGATCTCGAAAATCAATCGCATATATATCTGCTCTATTATAGCCAATACTTCTTAATTTTCGTTCAATACTATAAAAATTGTAACCTGCTCCACCTATTCCATGAACGAGCACAATCGGCTTATCAAAATCAATATTTGCTGTTTCTGCTTCTTGTGCTTGAACGTCAGAGGTGATGGCGATATTAAACACTAGTACAAAAATAGTAAGTCCTAAAAGAGCTTGTCGTATAATGTGCATAACTAAACCTCCTGAATGTATTAGAGTATTTTCACACATTTCAGACTAGCAGTATCCATATTTTTCTTCAATACTTTATCGCGTTTTGCTAATAAAGTAACATAACATTTCTTAGAAAATTCGCTTTATTCAGGTTTTATTTACCTCTTTTTCCTTTTTACCTCCAACGGAAGATACTAGCATACGATCTTTCTAAATTAAGCTGACTCTAAATTTTCATCAGGTAGTCATTAATGTCAGCTTGACTTTTTCTATTCTAGGTTGAGAGGTGACTAAATGCCACAAGTGAAATTTTAGCACAAACAAGTCACCAACTTTAAACACTAGTACTTTAAATGATTATTTGAAAAAGAGGTGCTGTGACCATATAAAAGCCAAATACCTCAAATTGAGTGTACTGGCTCTTAATGTTAGATAATAAACTATTTATTTTTAACAAATCCATAGAGAATGACATGTCCTAGTTCAAGCATGGTATCTTCAAATGTTATTTTATTTTCATCAATAAAATCTTGGTTAAGTATACGCCTCAAGGTTTCATCTAACATTGTTTTTAAAATGATAAGCTGTAAGTGGCTTATCTCTTTCTCTAAAACTAAAAATAAATCATCCCAAATAGTGTCCAGGTGGTTGTTCACTTTCTGCCACAATGAAGGGTCGTATTTTCGTAAGTCATCTCCATGTTTTAATAAGAGGCCGACATTATACATTGTCGGTATGTTTTTGAAAAATTGATCCACCTTTTCTTCTAAGGATAAAGATTTATTAGTAAGTATTAGCTGATCACTTTTCTTGATATCGATAAAAATGAAGTCAATTGTTTTATTTATAAGATCTTTTTTATTTTTAAATAAAGTGTAAATGGTACGTTTACTCGTGGATAATTCTCGGGCCAAGTCATCTGTTGTAAATGTTGGCCCTTTTTTTGAAAAGAGACGAAGGATAGTGTAGTAAATGTTTTTATCAATTGATCTACTCATAAGTCCTTTACCATACGATACAGATTAACATGTCCACCATTTAGTTTATTGACCACTTTATACCCGATTTTCTCATATAGTTGTCGTGCTTTTTCATTGTCCTCTCTCACTGTAAGAGATATTTTAGAATGAGATTTTTTCATGGCAAGTTCTTCTGCTTTGGATAACAGTTGTTTTCCAATCCCCATCCCTCGACTCTCAGGAAGCATTGCAATAGAACCAACGTGAAATTCACCGTTCTCTACTTCTTTTAATGTTAAAATTCTAAACACCGAGCGAAGGTTTTTTAAAGCATACGGTACCAAACTTAACCCTCTAATTTTTATGATTTCCCATAGAGTAGGAAAGGCCAACTTATTCATAGTCTGAGATGGGTAGCACGTTAGAATCCCTAATGTGTTCACACCTTGTTTCGCCTCATACGCAAATTCATGACTAAATCGGTTATTTCGTGTCCGCCACATTTTCATCAATGTGTCTTCTTTAATTGTCAAATCGTTTGAACAGACAATGGTAGAGGCCATGCTCGAAAGCGCCATAATATTTAATTTGCCACCAATCGTTGACTCGGCAGAAGCTTTAACAATTTGGATATCATTTATCATCTGATTCACTCCTTGGTACTGTATTTCGGTTTATAGTACCGGGTTTTTAGTGTAGTCGTCAACTACTAGCAATGGTTAAAGGGAGTCTTTTAATTAGATTGTTCTGAAGTCATCAGATAGTTACAGGTTTAAATGAACGTTGTCATCTTGATTCTTCTGTTGTAAATTAAAATGCTAGAAAGAATATCCACTGCCTTCATTAATCGTTTCTACTCTAAGGTAAGCGTGCGTAAATCTCAAAGCTCAAAATAGAGAGGAGAGCTAACGGACATTAATCTCATGATCTCTCCACTCCCACTGATTGAAGCTTAACTTTATAAAAATGTAGGATTTGTTCCTCTAATTGTTTTGTTATTAATACAGAGTTTTTCACATTCGTGTGAAAAACTCTGTATTAATTTTAAGTGGACGACTTTTTATAATAAAAGCAGTTAGAAAAAAGTGCCCTAAAGAGAAAAAGAATCGGAGGGAATCATCTATGAAAGAATCATGGTTGAATTTAGAAGGGGAAGTGGCCATCGTAACAGGGGGGGCGTCAGGTATTGGCCTCCAAGTGTCAAGGGAGCTATTAAGTAATGGCGTTACGGTCGTTGTGGCAGATGTGAATGGAGAAGAAGGTGCACGAGCTGATGGGTCTTTCTTTATAAAGTGTGATGTGACTGATCGGCAAAGTGTTGAGAGAACAGTGGCTACAACAGTTAAACGGTTTGGTACGGTTGATATTTTGGTGAATAATGCAGGCGTGAATTTACCAAGACTATTAGTTGATGATAAAGGAGAAAGGCCAGATTATGAATTAAGTGAAGCTGACTTTGACTTAATGGTAGCAGTTAATCAAAAAGGGCCATATTTATTTGCACAATCAGCTACAAAAGTAATGCTAAAACAAAGGAAAGGAGTTATTATTAATATTACATCTGAGGCTGGACAAGAAGGATCAGCCGGTCAAAGTTGCTACTCTGCAACGAAGGGAGCTGTCATTTCATTTACACGTGCTTGGGCAAAAGAGTTAGGGAAATTTAACATCCGTGTCATAGGTATCGCCCCAGGCATTTTGGAAACAACTGGGCTCAGAACAGATACCTATAACAAAGCACTTGCATACACCAGGGGAACGACAGTTGATGGCCTATCTACTGACTATAGTAAATCGATTCCCCTTAGAAGAGAAGGTAAGCTTGCAGAAATTGGCGATCTGGTTACTTATTTAGCTTCTGAACGGGCCAGTTATATTACAGGGACAACCTTCAATATATCTGGTGGAAAATCGAGAGGTTAAAAGGACAGTCAGAGATGCCTTAATGAATGTCTAGAGGTCTAGATATTCATGAAAAAATGAGGTGAGATAATGCCTGACATCATGCTAGATAATAGAAGTGCTCAAATACTAATAATTGCTAAGCAAAGGGAATACAACTCGCTAGATTTTTTAGCTGACATGTTAGAAGTAGGAACACGAACGGTTAGAAACTGTATAAAAGCGTTAAATATTGAATTGGAAGGAATAGCAAGTCTAGAAAACGAAAGAGGGAAAGGCTATCACTTAGTGATAGAAAATGAAGAGGCGTTTAAGGCGGTTATGCACCAATTAACATCAGGAAAAAACACTATCGATTCATCAAAACAACGGATCGCTTTTATTATCGAGCGACTGATAGAAAATAATCAAACTTACACATTAGATGAACTCGCTTTCGAAATGAATATTGGCAGAACGACACTTGTTAATGAGTTGAAAAAAGCATCTGTTTCCTTGAATGCGTATAATCTTAAGATTCACGGGAAGCAAAATACAGGGTTGCAATTAATAGGCGACGAATTAGATTTGCGTTTTTTTATCTTAGAGAATGCTTATGAGTTATTATATGGCTCATATCCGTTAGATAAAGATGTTGTAGATGAAGTCACACGGATCGCAACTAAGTACGATTTTGAATCTGCTAGTCAAAAACGTCTTCTAGAATTTGTGATCGTCATGCTAGATTGTTTATTGAAAAACCGTTCGCTCTCTAAGGTGAACGAGAATTTACGCAAACTTTCTCATACGAGCGATTACCAAATTGGAAGAGAAATAGCTAAAGCTCTTGAAGACAAACTACCAGTTCATATCCCTGAAAATGAAATTCTATTTTTAACTGTACCAATTGCAGGAAGGAGAACGCCTACAAATAAACGTACCACAACAAAAATAAAAATAACGGACGAAGTGAAAGAACTGTTAGAGTTAATTTTTGAACAAATTGGTTTCAACAAACGAATAATAGAAGAAAATCCTTGTTTTATCGAAGACCTTCAATATCATTTATCTTTCATGTTAAATCGACTAATGTTTGGTTTACGCCTCAATAATCCAATGTTAGCAGATGTTAAAAGTAAATATCCAGTTGCTTATAATATGGCTAAAATCGCAGGACAAGTTATTGAAAATGAGTATGAATTAGAAGTCTCAGAAGATGAATTAGGCTATCTTGCCTTTTATTTTGAAGTGTTTATTTCACAGAGTGAACTGAAGATGAAAAAAATTAAAAAAGCAGCTGTTGTATGCGGCACAGGAAGAGGGACAGCTAAATTAGTCACCAATCAACTAGAGCGCGTGCTTAATGACAATGTGGAGCTAGATATTTATTCAGAAAGAGATGTTACAGAAGCTATCTTAAATGCGTACGATATCGTCTTTTCCACTGTGACGTTAGAGGTCGATACAGACAGTTCTATCATTATGATCAATGAAATCTTTGATGAACATAGAGTTGCAAAAAAAATTGATGAAGTCGCCTATATGCGTCGTTTTAATGCCAAAGCGGATAATCCTAAACCATCTATTTTAAGCCATCTTATCAGTAAAGATAAATTCTTCAAGCTGGACGGTAAAAA